>JANOJB010000226.1:0-25677 GCA_031407985.1 Pseudomonadota bacterium
GCCGACGGCCATGAAGTGGAAGAAATAGACCGGCTGAAGCACGCGAGCTGTTTACGCGTCCCGCATCGCCCGTCAAGGCGAAGGTCAGAAGCGGAGCGCCACGCCCGCGTTCAGATCGAAGTGGAACGTGAACTTGGGGAACCCAAGGACGGACTGCATCTCGGCGATGATGCCGAAGTTTTCCGAAATGGCGATCAGAAGTCCGGCGCCCGGTCCCACGAACACCGGCCCGGACAGGACCGTGTTCACGCAAACCTGATTGCCCGCAGCCCCGCAAATGGGTCCCGACGGGGCGTTCTTGAACAGAACCGAATGGCGAATCTGACCGCCGCCCGCGGCGGCCGAGAAGTACGGGCGAAACGTGTCCGAGCCGAAGAACCAGCTGGCACGCGCCAGCACGGCAACGGCATTGGGAAAATCGTCGCACAGCATGTCGGTGCCGCAGTTGGCGCCGGGCACGTTTCTGGCGTTGATCGGCGTCGTACCCGATACGATCTGGAACCGCAGCTGAAGCGAAATCCGCAGCGAAGGCGTCACGAAGTAGCCAACCTCGGGGGCCAGTTGCACAAGGCCGGATTGGGCGAACCCCGGCGCCGTTACTTTGTTGGCCGGGTACACCTCCGCGAAACCAGTCGCGTACCCCCATCCCGAGCCGCCCATGAGCCCAATAAAGAACGGCGGCCCCGCCTTCTCCTCGCCATCACCCCCTTGCTCTTGGCAATCGTCGTCGTCGGGCGGGCAGGTTCTCGGCCGCACGGGGCGCGGGGCCCTGGGCGGGTAGGCAGGCGGATTCACCGTCGGAGCGTCGGCCCCACCACCGCCCGGCTGATTGCCAGTATCCGGTGTGCCCTCACCCGCCGATCCGACCGCCTCGTTGAAGGCCTCCATGACCTCGGGGTTGTCCAGATTCTTCGTGGGCTTGATGTCGGGGGTGATCTCCAACGCTTTCTGGAATTGTTTGGCCCCCAGCTCTTTCTGCTTCAGGCCCAGCATCAGGACGACGCCCATGTGAAAATGCGTCCGCGCGGCGATCGGGTGTTTCTCCAGACCCGACTTGGCGCACAGGTCCAGGGCTTCCTTCAGAAGCTTGCGGGCCCGATCGAATTCAAGCGCTTCATAGGCCTGGATCGCCTTGACGTTCAGGTCGGTCACCTTGGCCAACGCGCGCTCGTCGGCGGCGCGGGCGATATCCGGCGCCAGAACCGCCAGCGCCAACAGGACCAGGGTGGTCACCACGAACCTGCCGGATGAGCCTCGGGATTTCACGCGGGCGAAGTAAACACAGCCGACCCGCGCGTGGCAAGGCCGTTCCTTCAGGCTGTGTTCCCGGTGGAACGGCTACATGCGTCAGCACTGTAGCGTTACACCCATCGCCACCGCGCTTGTCTTCCCCCTCTTTCGACGCGTTTCCCCGACGCCCATCGCTCTGCTCGGCTGGCTCGAATCTTGATTAGCCCACGGGGTGCACCGACCCGCGACCGCCCGTCCCGACGTTGGCTGCGCCACATGACCATCGCAACCAACTTGAGCCCGCTCGGCAATCCCTTTGGTGACGCCGGAGCGAACACGTCCGCGTGGCCCGCGTGTCTTGTTGTCGTTCACGGCAGGACCCCGGCGGGGATGGAATCGATCCCTCTTGCTGCCGAACGCAACACACTGATTGAAGGTCAACGTCAGCGTGATCGCCCCGCGAACGACGACGATCTGCCCGGCCGCGCCCATTTCGGCGTCACATGGCGCGCGGACCCGGGACGTTTCCAGCTCACGGCGTTCAGTCGCGCCGTCCGGTTGAACGGCGCCCACACCACCCAGGCTCCCCTGGCGACCGGCGACGTGATTCGCGCCGCCGAGACGGTCTTCGTGTACGTGGACGATGATCCCATGACCGAGGTGCACCGCCGCGCGCACATCGTCGCGAAATCATCTCTGTCGATTCTGATAACGGGAGAGACCGGCACCGGCAAGGAGGTGCTGGCGCGATCGATCCACGGATCGAGTGGCCGTTCCGGCCCCTTCGTGCCGGTGAACTGCGGCGCCATTCCGCGTGACCTGTTCGCCGCCGAGCTGTTCGGCCACGTTCGTGGAGCGTTCTCGGGCGCGGTTCAGTCCCGCAAAGGTTGGATCGGTGCGTCCGATGGCGGCACCCTGCTGCTGGATGAAATGGGGGACATGCCGCCCGAACAGCAATGTGGGCTGCTGCGGGTTGTCGAATCCAGGACGATAGCGCCGGTGGGGGCGGACCGGGAGTTTCCCGTCGATTTACGCATCATCTCGGCCACGAACCGCGATCTACGGGGCATGGCCGCCGCGGGAGCTTTCCGCGGCGATCTGCTGGCCAGGCTGGCGCAGGTCACCATTCACATTCCACCACTTCGCCAGCGAAAAACCGAAATCCTGATCCTGGCGCGCCGATTCGCCACGGAATGCCAATCGCCCCTCGTCCTTGATGCCGGCGCCGCCGAGGCCCTGCTTCTGTACGGCTGGCCATACAACGTCCGCGAACTGCGCTCCACCGTGGCCGCGCTGGCCCTGTTCGGGGGTGACGCCGCCACCATTTCGTTGTCGCACCTACGCGAGGTTTTGCCGGGAATCGGCGCCGCGCCGCTTTTCTCCCCAGGCCCGATCGGTGCCGGCCTGCGGGTCGTCCCGCCGGAATCCGCGACGGCGATTCGCGCGCGTGGAATGTCCACGTCCGTTCTTCGCGACGCCCATCTATTGAAGGAATCCCTGGCCGATGTGGACGGAAACATAGCCGCGCTGGCCCGACGCCTCGGCACCTCGCGCACCCACGTCTATCGCTGGCTGCGGCGATGGGGGGTGGCGCGCGACTAGATGCCACCCTCCGACCGTCCGTGTACCTGGAATGGTACGCACCAGGGGCACGATTCGAACCAAGAAAACGTACCCAAGCACTCCGCGCCGACGGTTGTTCCGGGGATCTCGCCTGGAACAACGCTTGCTGTTCGGTGGACCGAACCCACGGGTATTCCGTGGGACCCAACCCAATAGGAGGCGACGAATGTTAACTGCACGATTGATGTTCTTGGCGGTGCCCATGATGGCATCGCTCGGGTACCTCGGGGCCAGTCCGGCCCGGTGGTCCTCGCATGACACCGCGAACGCGGGATTTTCCGATTGGTCCGTCCAGGCTGCCGATGCATCCCGCCTGAAGCGGGACGAGCACGGTCTGCGACTTCCCGTCGAGGTCCAGATCGTTCCCAAACAGGTGCGCGTGACCTCCGCCGGCGAAGCGCTGGATCTCGATCTCGATCTTCTGAACACCACCGGTGGTCAATTGGCCACCATCGTGTCCTACGAAGTATTCGACGATCTGGGCAACACCATCGTGTCGAAGGTCATCGGACCCAAGGCCGACGTGCCCGGTACGCACCAGGCAAAAAACCAGAGCCCCGGAATTCCCGAGGCGCTGGCCAACGGCTACTACTTCGCTAAGGCCACGGTGGCCTGGAAAGGTCCCGATGGGCAGGGCACGGCCTCGGACAGTTTCTACTTCCGGGTCAAGCAGCGACGGATTCAGACCGTCAGCGCGGATGATTGGTCGGTCGAATCCCGAGTGAATCAAGGAGTGGCCCAATGACAACGATGACAAAGAAAAGTTGGCGTTCGTTTTCCTCGTTCGCGTCCCTGGCGGTGGTCCTGATGGGGGCCGGCCCCGCGTTGGCCGCGTCGGGATACGTATCGGGCAAGTTGCAGTTCTGGCAGAAGCAGGGCAACTACTGTCCCACCGGACGTGACTGCACGGGAGGCAACTACCTGCAGGCGGCGTTCGACAAGGCACAGCCGCTGTCTGACCTGCAGGTGCAGGTCGTCAACGCCACCGCCACCGCCACCGTATACGGGCAAGGCGTAACCGACGCCGCGGGCAACTACGTCATTCAGTGGACCACCCCCGCCGCGCCGCCCTCCGCCAAGATCCTCTGGAAGTACCGCCAGAAGGACACCCGGTTCGAGCTGCTGTCCGCGTCGAGCGGCGGAATCTACTACTCCACCAACTCGGGCACCGTCACCCTGACCAGCGGCACCACCCAGGCGGCCCCGCAGGTCCTGTCCACATTCACCACGGGAACATCGGCGTCACCGAGCCACGTCGCCAACCTGTACGACGGTGCGTACCGGCAATGGTTCTTTGCCTTGAGCTATTCGGGGCTGATGCAGAACCTGTTCACCGGGGTCAAGGTCAGGGCGTTCGAAAACACCGCCTGCCCCACCAGCTGCGCCAGTGGGTCGACCAAGACCATCACCATCGACAGCACCAATTCGGCCCTGATGCCCCAGGGACGAATCCTGCACGAGATGGGTCACATCGCCAGCTACCTGTCCAAGCCTTTCTCGGGAACCGGCGCGTACGACTATCCGACCCAGTGCACGGGTTGCGGCAGCTGGAGCCTCCAGCAGGCCGAATGGGCGTCGGCTGGATTCGAAGAGGGGTTCGCCACCTACGTGGGTGACGTGGCCATGTACTGGTTGTTCGCGAACCAGCCCACCACGTGCCTGTCGTCGTCGTCGTGCGCGCTGACCACGTACCACGTGGAAACCAGCACGGGTTCCGCCTGCGGAGCCAACCAGAACCGGTGGCCGATCAACGTGGATCGATACCTCTGGGACATCTACGACTCCGTGGACGATCCGGCGTTCGTTGACACCACGTCCATCAACTACTGGCAGTTCTTCGCGGTCCTGAACGCATTTCCGAACGGCACCGCCAACAACCAGATCGATGAACCCTGGAACGCAACGTACACCGCCGTCGACGCGTATGACGGTCGGGGCTCGGCGGATTTCGAATTCCGCCTGAACAGCCTGTACGCGATCAACTCGGCGACCCTGCGCAGCAACAACTGCGGCTCGCTGTAACGACGACACCAACAAACCAAGAAACACAGGAGAACATCATGCGCAGAGCCCGGATCGCTTTTCCCATTGCCACCTTGTTGCTGGCGCTCCTGTCGGGGATCGCGTTCCGGGCCCTGTCGCGCCCGCGGTTCGAGGGGGGCGCGTCGCACGACATGGCCGTGGACGACAAGGCGCCGCGTACGCGCCTTCCGTCGTTGCCGGCCGAAATGGAGCCCGCCGAAACACTTGCACAGGCACCGGCGCCGGCGGCCGAGGAGAAACCTCCCGAGGTGTTGCGGCCCCGGCTTCATCCCCGGGATCCCAAGGAATGGCAGGGGATGTTGGTCGACGTCGCCCATCCCCAGTGGTGTGAACAGACGCAGCAGTGTGGCATGGCGCTGACGTGCCGGAATTCCCAATGCCTGCCCTGTTCTTCCGCGTCCGACTGCGGATCAGGGGAGGACTGCGTGCTCGATCACTGCGTGAAGCAGGACAAGGTCGAATGTCGAAGAAACGCCGAATGCGGCGGCCCATCGAAGGCCTGCATCCTATCCGGCTACTCAGCGGGCCCGCGCGGCAACGAAACGATGAAGGCGTACTGCCTGGACACCGCGTCCGGTCAGGCGCAGACGGTGGCCGAATGGCAGGCCCGCCAACCCAAACCGGACGGCGACGGCCGCCCTCAAGTCCCCACTTCGCCAACCACCGAGGACGATCTCCTCGGACGCCTGTAGCGGCTCGGGTACGCCAGCCTCAGGCCGCGCCCCGCGCGGCGGTCACGACCCTCAAGATGCCGGCGGCTTCCTTTCGACGACCGGCGACCGCCGCGGGAATCCCTTCCGTCGTTACGGTCGCGGTCAAGCCGCGGTGGGCGCTGCCGTTGCGCTTCGAAACACGGATGATCTGGTCAACCGGGGAAATCAGGATGTCGCCCTCGCCGCCGTGCTGTTCGATGGTGGCTATCACCATGGGAAGGTGTTCGTCGGGAACGACAATCGCGATCTCCAGTTCGGGTATCTGGGCCACGACGTACCGCGAGCCACGATAGCTCTCCAGCCTCTCTGGTTTACGGCCCACGCTGTAACCATGATGAAGCGTAAGAACCTGAACTCCGCTGGACTCCAGATGCACGCGGAGTTCGTCAAGTCTTGTCGGATCGATGAATGCCTTGATCTGTTTCATGGTGTCTGCTCCCCGCTGCTGTCTTCGTCGATACCTGTTCCCGCGATCGCTCCCCACATCACGCCCGGGCTTCCGCCGCGACGCCGTCGTAGTAGGCCTCGGTCAATCGGCCGGCGACTTCGGCGGCGCTGCGCGGACGATGTTTGGGCCGCTTCGCCAGCATCCCCAGGATCTCGTCCTCCATCCGCCACGACAAACCCGAAACGCGATCGGACGGACATACGGGCTCCTGATCCAGGTGCATGTGAATGGTTTGACGGGGCGATTCGCCGTCGAAGGGCCGAACGCCAGTCGTCAGTTCGTACAGAATGCAACCCAGCGCGTAGATGTCCGTTCGCGCGTCGACGCGATCGCCGCAAAGCAACTCGGGCGCGGCGTACTCCACGGTCGCGAAGCGCTTCTTCTTCGCCTCGCCCGCCAGCGTGCGGCGGCGGGTTCGGCATGACAGACCGAAGTCCAGCAGGGTCACCCGCCCGTCGTGACCCAGAAATACATTCTCTGGTTTCAGATCGCGATGAACCACCCCGCGGCCATGAACGTAGTCGAGCACCCGCGCCAGCCTGACGACCAGCGACACGGCATCCCGCAATCGCCCGCCCGCCGCCGGACGCCGCGGTCCGGCCAGCGCCTCGTCGGCCTGCAGACGATCCACCCAACTCGCCACCCGGTCCGCCACCCGGTCCGCCACCCGGTCCGTTGCGACGGATTCATCCGCGATCACCTCGGTCGCCGTCCAGGTTCGCTGGGTGTCTTCCCGTCGCTGCCGGCGCTGCCCGCGCCACATCGAGGCTATCTCAGCGAACAACGTCTGGCCCTTCAGCAATTCCACCGCCATCCAGGGCGTGTGATTCCACCGGCCCGCGGCGACGAAACGAACCACGCCCGGATGCGACAACCGGCGCAACATGTCGATTTCCCGCTCCAGGCCAGCGATCTCGCGCGGGGTCGCCGTGCGAACCGTTTTCAGCGCGACCATTTCGCCCGTCGCGGTGTCCCGCCCGCGGAAAATCGATGCCATGCCCCCTTCGGCCAGACGATCAAGCACGGCGTATGCCCCCAGCGTCGGGGGCGGCTCCGGCGACTCAGGCAGCAGTTCGGACGGATCAAAGGCAAGCGCAACGGCCATGGCCCGGTCGAACAGCAACGGCCATGCCACGGCGTCAATGGCGTGTTTGCGGCCCCTTGGTCGGTCGTCTGGACCGATCTGTGCAGACGAATTGCACAACTTGCGCTGCCTTGGTACGGCACCGCCCGAACGTCCCCACCTGACAGCTCATAGCGTCGGATAGGCCCCCAGGCCGAGGCGCAATCTGGCACGTCGCTGGCATCCGCTGCCTTCGTGCGCATCGTCTTCGACCGGGGAACATTGGTTTTTCACGACGTGCCCGACGGCGTGGACGTCGCGCGGATCCCCGGCGTTTTGTGGGACGCGCGCATCGGAGCGCACCGGGCGCCGGCCCGTCTTGCCTATGCGCTCGTGTCCGAATGCCGGCGTCGGGATGTCCCGCTGGCGGACGCGCCCCGGCCGAGGCTTGTCCCCCCGTCCGGATTGCGCGCGCCCACGCTGCGGCCGTATCAGGAATCGGCGCTGGCCGCCTGGCGCCTGGCCGGACGGCGCGGCGTGATCGTGTTGCCGACGGGCGCCGGCAAGACACAGGTCGCGCTGGCGGCCATCGCCACCACACGAACGCCGTGTCTGTGTTTGGTTCCAACGCGCGCGCTGATGGCGCAATGGACCGCCGCGCTGGCGAACGTCTACGACGGCCCCATCGGCTGCTTTGGCGACGGCGAGCGTGCGCTGGCACCGGTGACCGTCGCGACCTTCGCCAGCGCGTACAGCCACATGCCGCGCCTGGGGGATCGGTTCGGCTTGCTGATCGTCGACGAAGCCCACCATTTCGGCGGCGGCGCGCGCGACGAGGCGCTGGAGATGTCCATCGCGCCGCTGCGGCTGGGCCTGACCGCGACACCCGCCGCGCCGGGACCGATCGCGACCCGCCTGGATACGTTGCTGGGTCCCGTGGTCTTCGAGATGTCCGTCGCCGATCTGACCGGGGACTACCTGGCGCCGCTGGAGCGAATCGTCTGGCACCTGCGGCTCGATTCCGACGAGCGGTGCGCGTACGACGCGCTCTGTGAGGTGTACCGCAAGGCTTTTCGCGCGTTCCTCGGCAACCAGCTAAACGGCTCATGGGAGGATTTCCTGCGCCACGCCGCGCGCACCGACGACGGCCGGCGCGGCATCGCTGCGTGGCGCCGCGCGCGGCGGTTGCTGGCTTTTCCCCGCTGCAAACGCCGCGCGCTCTTCGATCTGCTGGCGCGGCACCGCGCGCAGCAAACGCTGATCTTCGTCGCGGACAACCAGACCGCGTACGCCGTCGCGCGCGAACATCTGATCATGCCCTTGACGTGCGACATCGGTCGGGCCGAACGACAGGACGTGCTCGGTCGCTTTCGGTCGGGCGCGCTGCGGGCGTTGGTCTCGGCGCAGGTGTTGAACGAAGGGCTGGACGTTCCCAACGCCGACGTGGGCATCGTGGTCGCGGGACGGCTGGGCGAACGTGAACACACCCAGCGCGTGGGCCGACTGCTGCGTCCGGGCGCCGGCAAACGCGCCGTGGTTCACGAACTGGTGGTCGCGCAATCGACCGAGATCCGGCAGGCCGAAAGGAGGTGGGAACGTCTTGCTCCCCGAAGCCGATCTGCCGCTTAGGTTCGTCGACCGCGGCGTCTACTTCGATTTCCTGGGACCCCAGGACGAACCGTGGTTGCGCGTGCTGCTGGGCGAAATGGCGCGCTTCGAAGGGCGCCACCGCCGGGAGATCTGCGAGCGGCTTGCCGAACCACTGCCGTGCGACGCTCCGTATTTCAAACGGCGCGCGGCGACCCGCGTCCTGCTGCGGCTGTGGCGGCGCGAACGAGTGGCCGCCGTCCCACCCTGCCAGGCCCGGGCACGCCTGTTTGAAGCGGCAGCCCGGGGCGACGTGCCCCACGCAGCGGCCCGCGCGAACGTCGCGGCCTCCCTGGGTATCACGACGGGCGCGCTAGCCGAATCGCTGTTCGCGGATCTTCCCGGCGAACGCATCGTTCACGCGCCCGATCCCGTCCCCAGCGCAGCCGAGATCGCGTTGCGCACCAACCTGGCTGTGGCCCAAGCGGTCCTGATGCGCGCGTCCGCGATCGAGTTGCGCGTCGAGGGGGGCGTTCGTCCGATCGTGCGGCTGGCGAAACTGCGCGGGTTGCTGTGCACCATAACCGAGGCCCGAACGACAACCGACGATGTCCCTGACAACCGAAAAAACGACCACGAGGGCGGCCGACTCGACGCCCCGACGATGAACATCTCGGGCCCGTTCTCGTTGTTCCGGCACACCCTGCTGTACGGACGGGCGTTGGGTGAGCTGCTGCCCCACCTGGCCTGGTGCGCGCGTTTCCAGTTGTCGGCCGCATGCGCGTTGCGGGGACGAATCTTCGACGTGGCGCTGGACAGCTGCGCGCCTATTTTTCCCGCGACGCCGCCCGCGACGTTCGACAGCCGCCTGGAGGAACGTTTCGCCCGCGACATCCAACGCCTGGCCCCCGACTGGGACCTGGTGCGCGAGCCCGAGCCGATCTCCGCCGGGGGAACGCTGATATTCCCCGACTTCTTGCTGCGCCACCGCATCCACACGCAGCGCCGCGTGTTGGTCGAAATCGCCGGCTTCTGGACCCCCGGCTATTTGACCGCGAAGTTGGAACACCTGCGACAGGCGAACCTCACCAACTTCATTTTGTGCATCGACGATGACCGGGCCTGCGCCGCCGGTGATCTGCCGCCCGGCCTCCCCGTGGTGCGCTTCCGCCGCCGTGTGGACGCGGCCGCTGTCCTGCGCGAGGCCCAGCGCTTGACCCAGCCCGGCCGGGGCGATCGGGTGGCCTCCCCTGGAAACGGCACGTCAAATACGGCGTTCCGACGTTGAAAGGTCACCAAAATCGCCGATCCCCCCACCCTTGAAACGGCGGGTGCCCTTCGCGGCGACCAGTGGTACAGTTCAGACCCTTTCCAAAGGAGACGCAACATGAAGTGGGAACGACCGGATTTCGTGGAAATTGGAATGAACGCTGAAATCGGCGGCTATCAGTCGGACTTTGGTGACGGCGAGCCCGCCGGACCGCGCGGTCCCGTGCTGGACACGGCGTCGGATGAAACCGAGATCCGGACGCCTCACGCGTCCTGATACCTCGCGCTTCCTTCATCCTTCCGCCTTCATCTTTCCTTCGTTTTCTTCCTGATTTCTTCTACCTGTTGGGGGCGACCAGCCGGTGTACATCCGGGTTCTTGGCTCCGCCGCCGGTGGGGGTTTTCCGCAGTGGAACTGCGGTTGCGCCAACTGCCAGGGCGTCCGGTCGGGTTCGATTCGCGCCGTCGCCCGCCGGCAGGAATCCGTCGCGATCAGCTCCGACGGGAAGTCGTGGTTTCTGCTGAACGCGTCCCCGGAAATCCGCGAGCAGATCGAGAGTTTCCCCCGGCTGTGGCCGCGGCAGGCCCGGCATTCACCCATCGCGGGAATCGTGCTGACGAACGGGGATCTGGATCACGTGCTGGGCCTACTGTCGTTGCGTGAATCGTATCCGCTGGCGATCTACGCGACCGACACCGTTCGACGGGGCGTCACGGACGGCAACGGGTTTTACCGTACGCTTGAACGGTTCCCCGGCCAGGTGACCTGGCAACCGTTGAACCTTGGCGTGGCGCGGCCCCTTGTCTCCGATGGCGCGCCGGGCAACGCCCTGTCGGTGACCCCGTTCGCGATGCCCGGCAAACGTCCCATTCACCTGGAGGGCCCCGGCGCCGGTCCCGCCACCGACGAAGACAACATCGGACTTCTGATTCGAGACGCGGCGGGCCCGCACACGGTCGCCTACGTCCCGGCGGCGGCCGGGTGGACACCGATGCTTGATGACGTGCTGGCGACAGTCGACGCCGTGTTTTTCGACGGCACGTTCTGGTCCAGCGCCGAGTTGGCGACGCAGGGCGTGGGTACGAAACGCGCCGAAGACATGGCCCATCTGCCGATCGGGGGCACGGACGGCAGCCTGGCCCGCCTTGGCAAGTTAAAGGCGGCGCGCCGCATTCTGATCCATATCAACAACACGAATCCCATCCTCCGCGATGATTCACCCGAGCGCGCGGAGGTCACCGCGGCGGGCGTGGAGATCGCCTTCGACAACATGGAGATCGTGCTTTGACGCAAGGATCCGGAAGCGGCGCCCTGCTGGACCGCGACGCCTTCATCCAGCGCCTGCGCACCGAGGGCGCCGCGCGCTACCACGACCAACACCCGTTTCACGTGGCGATGCACGAGGGCCGGCTGACGCGCGAGGATCTACAGCGCTGGGTTCTGAACCGCTACTACTACCAGACGCGCATTCCGATCAAGGACGCGCTGATTGTTTCCAAAAGCGAGGACCCCGCCTTCCGGCGCACGTGGATCCACCGCATCCATGATCACGACGGCACCGTCGCCGGCGAAGGGGGTCTGGCCCAATGGATTCGCCTGGGTGAGGCCGTGGGTGTGGAGGCCGCCGTGATCACCAGCTGCGCCCAGGTACTGCCCGGCGTGCGCTTCGCGTGCGACGCTTACGTATCTCTGGTGCGGGAGAGCAGCCTGCTGGTCGCCGTCGCGTCGTCGCTGACGGAATTCTTCGCGCCCGATCTGATGTCGCGGCGGATCGCCGCCTGGGAACAGCATTACCCGTTCGTCGACGCCGCGGGACTGGCGTATTTTCGTGGCCGCGTGACGCGCGCGCGCGTCGACTCCGAGGAGGCGGTGGCGTTCGTCGTCGAGCACGCCCGTACGCGCGAGTCGCAGGAAGCCTGCGTGGCCGCGCTGATTCGCAAGACCGACATTCTGTGGCACATGGTCGACTGCGTCGCCGCCGCGTCCGGGCGCCCCGTACCACCGAAGGCGCCGGCGCCGTGACGACCGTGGACGCCCGTTCCAGGCCCCGCCTGGCGCGCGGCGTCCGCCTGCGCTTGGATCGAATCACGGGCAAGACCCTGCTGCTGCGGCCCGAACAGGGATTCGAATTGCAGGGCTCCGCGATCGAGATCGTCAAGCTGTGCACGGCGGAACTGACCGTGGACGACATCGTCGACCAGCTGGTCGCCGCGCATGTCGACGCTGCCCGCCCGCAAATTGCCGATGACGTCCAGCGGTTACTTTCGGATCTCGGAAGGCGCGGATTGATCGAGTTGGTGGCGTCATGACGGGCTGCGCGACGGGCGACGCGAAAGGCGACGCGACAGGCGAGGCCCCGACAGCGGACCAGGCGCCCCGCCCCTATACGTTGGTCGCCGAGCTGACGTACCGCTGCCCGTTGCGCTGCGCGTATTGTTCGAACCCGGTTCAGCTCGCGCGCATGGGCGCCGAAATCGATACCAACACGTGGACACGCGTGTTCGCCGAGGCCGAGGCCCTGGGTGTCTTGCAAGTGAACCTGACCGGCGGCGAGCCGTTGTTGCGCGACGATCTCGAGGAGTTGGTGGCGTCCGCGCAGCGACGGGAGCTGTTCACGACGCTGATCACCAGCGGTCTTCCGCTGGAACGCGATCGCCTGGCGCGGCTGCGCGACGCGGGGCTGGGCGGCGTTCAGCTGTCGCTACAGGATGTGGAGCCGGCGGCCGCCCTGCGCATCGCGGGCATGGACGCCTTGGCCGAAAAAACCGACGTCGCGCGCTGGGTCCGGGAACTGGGCCTGCCGTTGACGTTGAACATCGTGCTTCACCGCGAAAACCTGCCGCGCCTGCCCGCGCTGATCGCGTTGGCCGAGACATTTCGCGCCGACCGCCTGGAGCTGGCGCATGTCCAATACCTGGGCTGGGGCCTGCTGAACCGTGCGGCCCTGCTGCCGAGCGCGGCGATGATCGCCGAAGCACGTTCCGCGATCGCCGCGGCGCGGGTGCGCCTGGGCACCAGCATGGAAATCCTGGCCGTGCTGCCGGATTATTTTGCCGATCGCCCGCGCGCCTGTATGGACGGATGGGGCCGCAGGTACATGGTCATCGCACCCGACGGCCGCGTGTTGCCCTGCCACGCGGCGCACACGCTGCCGGGATTCACGTTCGACAATGTCGCGGACCGCCCGCTTGCCGAGATCTGGTCTGCGTCCGATGCCTTCACGCGGTTTCGCGGCGAGGGCTGGATGCCGGATCCCTGCCGGACCTGCGACCAGCGCGGCGTCGATTTCGGCGGCTGCCGCTGCCAGGCGTATCATCTGACCGGCGACATGACCGCGACCGATCCCAGTTGTCAGCTTGCGCCCCAACACAACATCGTCCTCCGCGCGCGCGCGGATGCCGCTGTCACCACGAATGCCGTGACCGCGGGACAACCCGCGAACGCGGCTTCCGGGCCAGGCGGCGTCATCCGGTTGCGCCGACCACCCACCACGCCGTGATGTCCGTGCCGGGCCCGCGAAAACGAAAACGCATGGACGCGAACCTTCTGATCCTGCTGGCACTGCTGGCCGTCACGGTGATCGCGGCCTTCGCTCGCGATCCGGGGTTGCCTGCCGCCGGCATGCGGGCCAGCGCGCGCCTGCTTGGATCGGTGTGGATCGAACTCGCGCTCGGCTTTCTGCTGGCCGGCATGATCGAAGTTCTGATCTCGCCCGGACAACTTCTGAAATGGTTGGGCGATGGCCAGGGATTTCGCGGCATCGCCGTCGGATGGGGGATCGGGTTGCTGCTGCCGGGCGGCCCGTATCTGTTGTTCCCGCTGGTGGCGTCACTGTTGAACAAGGGTGCTGGACCTGGACCGTTGATCACGCTGGTCGCGGCCAAGACGCTGCTTAGTCCGGTCCGGATGTTGACCTACGAGGCACCACTGCTGGGTTGGCCTATGACCCTGGCGCGCCTGTTGCCCGGCCTGCTGGTGCCGCCGCTGCTGGGCATCGTCGGCCAGTCGGTTTACCGGATGTTTTCGTCCGGTGCGTCGGCGCCACGCTGACATGCGCTTCAGCGCCACGCTGACATGCGCCCTAGTAGCCGACCCGGTCGCTGTAGGTGAATAGTTTCGTCGCGTAGCTGCCGCCCCATTCGTAGCCGTAGCGACGCTCCGCTTCGATCTCCATGATGTCGTATTTCTTTCCCACGCCGGGTGGATTGTCGGTGGGGAGTCGGCCGCTGAAGAAGGCACGGTCTTGATCCAACTCGTAGAACCGGTACCACATCGTGCTGCCCGCTTTTGCCTGGATGGGGTTGTACAGGTCGTCGGTGTTGCCGGACGGCCGCTTGACGTAGGCCGTGTCCGTGACCTTCACGGCGTCCTTTTTGAGCCAGGCGATGGCGGATTGCACGGCGGTTTTGACCTCCGGCGTTTGGGGCTGGGTCATCAGAAAGGAAAGAACCCCGATGGATTCCTTGCCGCTCCTCGATGCCAGTTCGTATGAACGCGCGCCCTTGGGTTCGTAGGTCGTCGGGTCGTGCTGAGCGCACCACACGGTTTTCACCCCGATCAGTGCGATCTGCGCCTTGAGGATGAAGTCGACGCCTTTGGAGATGGTGGTGGCAACCTTGGCCAGTTGGTCAGCCGTGAAGATGTCGCCGCCGAGCGGGGCCTTCTTGCCCTTCGCGAGATCCAGCATCGCCAAGACCCGGGCCGTCGCATCGTCGTTCAAGGTGGCGTAGTTCGAATAGACGGTGCTGCCGGTACGCGCGGGAAAAGCCTGCGGAAAGGCGCCCGATGGGTATTGCATGCTCACCAGGTAGTCCAGGGCTTTTCGGGCGGCATCCCGGTACTTGGCCTCGCCGCCGCGCCGGTACACGTCGGCCAGGAACATGGCCTCGGTCACCGTGGCGCTGTTGTCGATGACCCCAAGCTCGACGTTGTTCGCGCCGGTCCATTCCGAGCGCGCGGCGGTTCCGTTCCAGGGCGCCGCATACACGCCGGCCGGGTTCTTGCCGAACCCACCGTGGGGCAACTGCCAGGTGATCATGTTGTCGGCCAGGATCTTGTCCGCCGCCAGCTTGGCTGCATCGTCGGCGGCGGTGCTGAGCAACGGAACGTAGGTATTCACGATGCCGCTGATCGGATTTCCCGTCTGATCTAGGATGAGTCCGGTCGAGCCCGCCGCACCGCCGGTCGCGTTGGTTCCTGCCGTTGCGCCCATGCCGCCGGCCGCCATTGCGCCCCCGGTCGCCGTCGCGCCTCCGGTCGACCGGCCGCCCGTTGCCGTCGTACCGCCGGTCATTGCGACTCCGCCCGTCCCAGCCGAGCCCCCGGTCCCAGTCGAGCCCCCGGTACCGGTCACGCCGCCGGTCGCGGTGGCGCCACCTGTCTGTGATTGGCCGCCGGTCGCCGTTGCGCCCCCCGTCGTGGCGACGCCGCCCGTGGCCGTGGCGCCGCCTGTCGTGGTCGCCCCCCCAGTCGCGGTCCGGCCACCGGTTGCGGCCGTTCCCCCTGTCGCTGGCTGTGACGGAGCGGCGCCGCTCAAGCACGCTTGGAACAGAAAAAGGGCACTGGCGCCCACCAAGGTTCGATAGTTTCGTGGCTGCATGGGTCCATGCCTATGCCGGAAAGGCGGCCCTTGATCACGACAAACGACCAGCGTGACAAATTTCTGGCGGCCGTCCGATCGGTCCGACTGCTGCCGCCGCGTCGGGATGCCGGACGTGTCCTCAACGATCAGTGAAATCTGAAACCGACGCCGACCCCACCCATCATCGAAACCGTCTCCACGCGATAGAAGACCCTCGGTTCGAACTGAAACGCGTAGTGCTGCAGGGGGAAGGCGAAGCCACCGCTTGCCACCAGTTCGACGCGCGAAGCAGCTTGGTAGATCACCGCCAGAGAACCACCAAACAACGCGAAGAACCGTCGGTGATTTTGAGGGGACATTGTTTGAACGCCCCTGACGGCCAACGCCCCCATCATTCCGAGAGCGCAGGCCCGGGCCCCCAGGCGCCGACGCATGCCCAACCACACCGGGCAAACCTCCAACTGCACCGCGTCCAGTGAAAAGTTCGCGGTGCCCCCCGGGAAGCTGAGGCCGTTCCTTTCAGAATGGCCCGCCGCCAAGGTGACGGCAGGCGACCACGGCGAATCTCGATTCCAGCCCCACACCGCGTAGACGGAGGCACCCGCCAGGGAGAGAGGTGCAGGGCCGCCGATTACGATCCCGCCGGCACCGACGGAGAGAACGCCCCGGCGCGGCCCGCGCGCGTCGTTCCCGGATGCGGGCGGCGCCACGTTCCTATGAACGCCGACGTCCACGTCAGCCTCGGGCTCGGCCGCCTTCGGGATGGCGTTTCCCAGGACGACGGATACACCAGGTTCGGCGGTATCGGATTTTGCCGGGTTGGCAGGGTTGGCAGGTCTGGCAGCGTCGACAGAATCGGAGGTCACGATGGGGGTGTTCCCCTCGCCAGATGTTTTCCGAGGAGAAGTCGTCCCGCTGTCGCCTCGATCGGCGGATGGTGGCGCAGTCTCGACCATCGCCGTTGCTCGCTTGGACGTCTTCGCGGCACGGTGGGACGAGAGATCGTCCGGGGCGCCGGACTCGGTTCTCGGCTCCTGCCGTGGAGGGGCGGCCGCGGCCGGGTCCAACGTGAGCACCGTGAGCAGCGCGAGGGCTTCCAGCGCCTCGTCGCAGGTCTGCGCCCGCATGCGCCGCGAGAACCGTTCGCCGGTCTTGACGACCGTCCAGACAATCTCCTTTCGGTCCCCGTCGAGATCCAGGATCTCGGCTTCGAGCCCGCATGGTCCGGATGGAAGCACCAGCCGTATTTGACGGGATCGCCGCGCCACCCGAGCGTTGAGTTCCGCCACCGATCCGCACCCCCGTGTGACCAGATTGATTGGCGTTGCCTGGACGCCTGTGGTCGGAACGATGGGGCCCTTTCCCCACGCGACCGTCGACCAGGCCATCACGATGGTCAGCCCATGCGCGACCAGCCGGGCATGCAACCGAAACCGATCCGACATCACGCGTTCATGGTATCACCGCCCACACGCAACCCCGGACGTTCACGTTTGCGATCGTGGCAACGATTTAAGTGATCATTCGACAACCTTCGAACATTCTTTTTCGCACCGTGCTGCGCAAACGCAATCTATCGGCGGTCTCGCCGACGTTCCTTTTCCTGGCGGCGTGTTCAAACGACGTTTTGACCCTGGGAAAAGGAACGGCGTTCCCTTATGGATTCGACCCGCCCCGCCTGGTGGGCGAATTGATCACGCCCGGCACCGAGAACAACAACCCCACGCTGACTGGCGATCTTCTGGATATCTACTTCACCACCGGCGGGGACAACGGGCAGGACGTTTGGCTGGCGCAGCGTTCTTCACGTACAGAAACGTTCCGTGCACCGACGCTGGTGGCGGCCGCCAGCTCGCCCGACCGCGAGACCAGCTCTGCCATCTCGCCGGACGGACTGTCGCTGTGGTTCGCGTCCGAGCGCCCGGGGGGGCTGGGAGATCTCGACATCTGGCGCACGACCCGATCCGACCGCGCCGGCCCGTGGTCCGAACCGACGAACCTGGCCAGCTTGAATTCCGCCTTCAGGGATCTCCCGCGGCCGCCGGGACTCCACGGTCTGACGATGCCCATGGCATCGGATCGAGTAGACCCACCGGCATACCGCACGATGCTCGCATCCCGACCGACCACGGCGGCGGATTTCGGCGCGCCGATGCCTATCCCGGAGTTCGCCGGTCTGAGTGACATCGTCGACGGTTGCCTGACGGAAGACGGGCTGTTTCTGTTCCTGTCGACGGGGACCCCGGGGGATCTTGTCGTTGTACAGCGATCGGCGGCAACGGAACCATTCGGAGCGCCCATTCCCCTGACCGCCCTGAACACAGCCGCCTACGAGGCCGATCCCTGGTTGAGTCCAGATAGGACCCAGTTCTTTTTCACGTCGGACCGCGCCGACGGAACGCGACAAATCTATGTGTCGACCGTTTATCTCCTCGCGCCGTAGAACAGCGCTCGTGGGAATCTGGTGATCAAATCGGGCCGGTCGCACATTCAGGGACCGATGCCCCTCACTTTCCACAGTACGCAGAGCAGTATCCCGATGCAGGCACGCGGCTTCCGGGCCTTCGTGGGCGTGGGTGCCCTGTTCTTGCTCCAAGCCTGCTCGGGTAACTCCGTTCCGTCACATCCCCGGACGGGAGGAGCAACACCGGGTGGCGGCAACTCTTCGACTGGCGGAACGACGGCCACCGGGGGCGCCGTATCCACAGGTGGAATGTCGGCCTCGGGCGGCGCGTCGGCCTCGGGCGGTGCATCGGCCTCGGGCGGAGCGACCGCCAGCGGCGGCACGACAGCGACGGGCGGCACGACAGCGACTGGCGGCAGGACAGCGACCGGCGGTACGACAGCGACTGGCGGCATGACAGCGACCGGCGGCACAACAACCGGTGGCAGGACAGCGACCGGCGGCACGACGGCAACTGGAGGAGCTGCCGCGACCGGCGGGGCGAGCGGCATGGGCGGAGCGGCTCCCGACGGCAACACCCCGGGTACCGTGACGCAGCGAGGAGCGATTGTTTTCACCGCGGCCGGAGGCTGGTTGGAGTACGCCTTTGCCGCGTGGAACGCCCTCGCTTCCGCCGGTTCCTACGAGGTCCACTACAAGGCGGCCAGCGCGGCCGATGCCGCCTACATCAAAGTGGATGCCGACCTGGTCCGCGGCACCCGCGTGGATCTTCCCGGCCTCCTCGGCAATCAGTCCTACGATCTCAGGGTCACCCCGGTCGTGGGAGGTTCAGCGGCTGCCGCAATGGCCAGCGTGGTCCGCGTCAAGACGCGGGCCCACGATCGTTCGGGATTCGCCTTCGACAAGCGCTCACCGCTGGGAGCTTCCGGGACGAGTGGTGGTTATCTGCCTGATGGGACGGTGAACCCCGCGGCCAAGATCCTGTACCTCAGCGAGGCAACGAAGGACACGGTCCAACTGGCGGTGACGAAGGGCAACACCACGACGACCTTCACCGGAATCGCCGCCATCCAGGCCGCCCGCAGCAGCGCCAAGTCGACCGTCCCCCTCATCATTCGTTTCATCGGCGCCGTGAAGCCGCCCGCGGGCCTCGACATGTTGCAAATGATGCAGCTCAAGGACAACAGCCACGTGACCTATGAAGGCATCGGAACGGATGCGGCCTTGGACGGGTGGGGACTCGATTTTCAACGCTGCACCAACATCGAGGTTCGCAATCTCGGATTCAAGGAGCAGCCCGAGGATCAGCTGAGTTTTCAGAGCGACTGCATCAACCTATGGATCCACAACGTGGACCACTACCTGGGCAAGGGACTGCCTGATGCCGACGCGGACAAGCTTTATGGCGATGGTCCGCTGGATGTGAAGTCAGGCTCGACGTGGGTGTCTGTTGCGTACAACCACTATCACGCAACCAAGAAATCGAACGGGGTTGGATTCGGCGATGACACGACCACCCTGGTGATGACGTATCACCACAACTACTACGAAGCCTGCGGCTCGCGCATGCCCCGCATCTCTTACGTGTCGATGCACGTCTACAACACGTACTTCAAGGACGCCGAGACCTATGCGATAGCCGCCGCCCATGGCTGCTCGGCCTTCATCCAAAACAATACCTTCGAACACTGCAAGCGGCCGATGATCATTGCCAGCCAAGGTCACGATCTGAACGGCGCCGACAGCACCCTTTCGCACAATCCTGGAGGGACCATCAAAGCCGTCGGCAACGTCATGGACGCGTTCACCGCCAACCCGACGCAGTTCGATCCCGCCGTCGACGCCTCACCGGGCCCTGCCCTCAGTGGCGGAGCGGTGTACAACAATTTCGATGGAGACTTTGGGTCGAACTATCCGCAGCTCCTGGACTCACCCGAGGAGGCAAAACGGAAGATTCTGATGGACGCTGGCCGCATTCGGCTGAGCCCGGCGGGCGTCCTCGCCGCCCAATAGCGCCTGGACACGAGCGCGCGGGATCGCGCCTGGTTGGGGCACGAACAACCGCGGCCGCTGAAATCAGCCGTTCAGGCCACGGACAGTGCCGTCACGATCGCAGCGACCAGTCGCTTCATGACGTAGGCCTTGTCGGGAACGATCGCGGGTTCAACGCCGTGCCGGCGCAGGGTCTCGGCGGCGATGGGGCCGATCGCCGCGACGCGCACGCGCGGCCACGCGGACGCCAACACGGTCTCCCTGTCGTGCAGGCGCGCCACCTCGAACAGGCGATCAACCTGCGACGCGCTGGTAAACGCGATCACGTCCACCCGCCCCGCCGCCAACTCGTCGATCAAATGAACGACCCTCGCGCCGTCGCTGGCCGGCGCGTACACGTACGGTGCCACCGGCCGCACCTCGGCCCCCGCGGCCTCGATGAAGGCGCAGAGCTCGCGGCTGGGCTCCTCGCCGTACAACTGGAGGCCAACGCGCCGCCCTGAAAGTGTCAGCGCGCCCAGCTCGTCCATCACCCCGCGCGACGTCGGCACGGCTGCCGGAATGTCGGTCGGCAGCCCCAGGTCTTTCAACGCGCGCGCGGGCTTGGGACCCCGCGTGATCTTGCGCGCCCGTCCCAGCGCGGCGACCACGGCCGGGGCGAAACCGCGCCGTTCGGCCAGATCCATCAACCGCCGCAACCCTTCGCCGGTCAGCAGCACGACGTCGTCGAACCGTCCGTCGGCCAGCTCTCGCAACCAGGCCTCGACGGGCGCGGGATCGGGCGCGTCCAGAATGGCAACCAGCGGGCACCGCAACGCGCGCGCGCCCTCGGCCTCCAGCAACGTGGCCAGTCGATCCAGCTCGCGCGTTTCGGGCAAGGCGACGGTCCGACCCGCAAGCGGTTTTTCCGTCGACGGTGTCCCACTGTTCACGCCACTGTTTATGCCGCCCATGGACCCATCATCGGGAAGCGGGAGCCGTGGCGCAAGTTCGCGTCTTAAGGTGCCCTTGACGGGAGCGCAGCGACCCCCCGGCAACCTGACCCCGCCGAACCCACGATGGCTCGGCATCACGGTCGGGTTGCGCCCCCTGGGCACCAGTGGCACCCTTTACGCATGAAACGCACGAATCTTGTGCTTCGCGAGGATATCCTCGAAGAGGCCACACGCCTCTCGGGCGAAAAGACATACTCCCGAACCGTCGATCGGGCGTTGGAGGAATTCGTTCAAAGGCGCAAGGCACGTCAGGTCCTGACTCTGGCCGGCTCCGGACTCTGGGGCGGGAACCTGGCCGCAATGAGGGGCGATCCGTCTCGACGCTCACGCGGGGTCCGCCGCTGACCCTGGTCGACACTTCGGTCTGGATCGAGGTCTTCCGGAAGAACAAGCCCCTGGATCTCCAATCGGTGGTGGTGTTCGACGACGTGACGACCTGCCTACCCGTGGTTCAAGAGGTTCTGCAGGGCTTTCGCGACGAGAACGCGTTCCGGGTCGCGCGCGACGCCATGCGGGCACTCCCTATCGTGGAGTCGCCTCTAGATCTCGACGTAGTTGAGGAGGCGGTCGACCTGTACCGCCGCGCACGACATTCGGGGTTGACCATTCGTTCCTCAGTCGACTGCCTGATTGCCGCGTGCGCGATTCGGCACGATCTGGAAGTCCTCCACCGAGACCGCGATTTCGATGCATTGGCGTCGGTGTCTTCCCTCCGCGCTCGCGGGGTTTGACGTGGAGGACACGATGGCCGCCAGCAGGTTCTGTCGGTACCGGCTCCGGACCACGGATATGAACGCGGCGCGCACGTTCTATGCCGACGTTCTGGGCGCGGAGTTCTGGCAGGCTGATCATGACGTCTCGCTGGTTCCGCTACCGAAGCGCGCCGCCGCGCAGGGTGCGCCCGCCCACTGGCTTGGCCACATCGGCGTAGGTGATGTCCAGAAAACGGCGGGACTGATCGCGACGCGGGGTGGGCAGCAGTTGGGGCCGACACAACAAGGTACCGACGGAATTTCCCTCGCGATTTTTCGCGATCCATTCGGGGCGATCATGGCCGTTGGCCCCGCGACTGCGGACGCGGGGCGTGAACCGATCGCGTGGCACATGTCGCACAGCCAAGACCACATGGCGGCTTTCGCCTGGTACGCGAACCTGTTCGGCTGGACCGCAACCGAGACGTGGGACCTGGGCCCGACGATGGGTCGTCACCAGGTGTTTGCGTGGGACGAATCCGGAAGCAACGTGGGGAGCATGGCGAACACGGCTCGCCTGCCCGGCGTCCACCCGGACTGGTTGTTCTACTTTCGCGTGGCCAACATCGAAGCGGCGCTGGCCACGGTACGCGCCCGCGGCGGCGCGGTGGTGGGACCGATGCCAACGTCCAGCGGTGATCTGGTGGCGGCCTGCGACGATCCGCAGGGCGCGGCGTTCGGCCTGTATCAATTCGCGGGTGGGGCGGCAACGCGCCGCTGAGGGCAGGTTAGCCACCGACCCGCAACACCTGTCCAGGACATGGCAACGACACACGTGGCCTTCGGTAGGTCCATCGCCTTGTTCGGTAGTCTCTCGGATCGTATCCTCTGACCATGACTCGGGCGCTCGACAACATCTTCTCTCAGATCGCGACCTTCCCCCCGGAAGAGCAGGATCGGATCGCGGGATGGCTGCAGGCCGAACTCGCGTCCGAGGAGGGATGGACGCGCCGATTCGCGCGGTCCCAAGACGTACTGAACGCCTTGGCCGACGAGGCGCTCGCAGATTCGGCTGCGGGTCGAACGACTGATCTCGACCCGGACAAGATGTGAAATCGCGTGCGAACGCCCGATTCTGGGAACTGTTTCGCGAACTCCCGGTAGAGGTTCAGGACCAGGCGCGGGAAGCGTACCGAATCTTCACGGTCGACCCCCGACACCCGGGTCTCCAGTTCAAGCGCGTAAGCCAGGCACGCCCGGTCTATTCCGTGCGCGTAAACCGCAACCATCGAGCGGTCGGCGTCATGCAGGGTGAAAGGATCACCTGGTACTGGATCGGGAACCACGAAGGCTACGACCGACTGCTTGCGCGCCCCTGAGAATCGGCCGAACGATCTCCCGCGGTCCTCACTCGTCGCACCGTTTGCCCACGCCCAGGATCAGAATCGTCCGCCCCCTGTTGGCCCAGTCTCCGCTCCTCTTTGTCCATGCAGAGAGCGGCCCTGCCTCCGGAACCCGCGGCCTGGCTCAACACGCCGTTTGATCCGGCCGCTCGATGCTCAACGAAATTTACGGCGTCCTATGACCGCGTGCCCCACGCGGCCGGGTTGCGTTGATCACCGGTACGTAGCCTCGTCGTGCGCAATCGGGAACTTGGACCAATACGGGATCCCGGCGTTCGCCAGGAGGGCACGCGCGGCGGCGCGGTGGTGGGACCGATGCAAACGTCCAGCGATGATCTGGTGGCGGCCTGCAACGATCGGCAGGGCGCCGCGTTCGGCCTGTATCAATTCACGGGCGGGGCGGCAACGCGTCGCTGAAGCCACCCACGGTCAGGCCCGTCACCAGCCCTTGATCAACCGCCATCGAAAGCAACGACAACCTTGCCGACGTGCTTGCCCAACGACAGGTACGCCATCGCCTCGCGGACCTCCGAAAAGCGAAACACCCGGTCAACCACCGGGTAAAGCCGGTTGTGTTCAAAAGCCTCAGCAAGGCCCTCGAAACTGGATCGGCTGCCGACGGACAATCCGTGGAGTGACACCATTCGACGAAGCACAAGCGGTATGTCTATCTCGCCGCGCGGACTGTCCAGGTATCCGACGACGCTGACGATCCCTCCCAGCTTTGTGGCCGCGATCGATCGAGACAGGTTTCCGCCGCCCACCACGTCAATCACATGATCCGCGCCGCGGCCATCGGTCAGCCTCAGAACCTCGACGGACCAGTCAGACGTTGTGCGATTCACGACGTCGACCTGACCAAGCGCACGCAGGCGACGAAGTTTTTCGTCGCTGGCGGATGTCGCGATCACGCGTCCCCCCCTTGCCAGCGTCAACTGCATCGCGAACATCGAGACACCGCCGGTCCCCTGCACGACAACCGTTTCACCAGGCTGAAGGTTGCCCTGCACGAACAATGCGTGCCACGCCGTGACCCCGGCGATCGGCAGCGTCGCGCCTTCGATGGCGGACAGGTGGCTCGGAATATTGACCACGCCATGTTCGGGAGCGCAGACATATTCGGCCAGGACTCCATCGACGGAGCCGCCCAGGCGCCGTTGGATGGCTTCCGGCGTGGGAGGGCCGCTGATCCAATCGGGCACATAGCAAGGGCAGACGCGATCCCCCACGACGAACCTGGAAACCTCCGAACCAATCTTTACGATCTCGCCGGCCCCGTCCGACACGGGTATCAGCGGGAGCTTCTGTTGAGGGTAATCGCCGCGCACGACCTGTAGGTCGCGATGGTTCAACGATGCTGCCTGCATCTTGACGACCACGTCACGTGGTCCGGGGCTTGGCTCGGGACGGTCGCCCATCGTGAGCGCGTCAAACCCGTAACCGGAACGGAGCTCCAGAACTTTCATCGGCGTTCCGGCGAAATGGAGCGAATACCCGCCGCAAACGCGGCATGCGCCTTGGCATCGACCGGACAGTGCTTGATCTTGGTGCTCGCGGGAAAGGCGCCCAGGTGGTTGTCGCCCTTCCAGTTCGTCGCGGGCCGAATCGGCCGGGGCGCAAATCCTCCGCCGCAGTTGGGGCAAACGCCACCGAGCACCCGGGTGACGCAGCCAGAACAGAACGTGCACTCGAACGTGCAGATGCGGGCCTGCATCGAATCCGGAGGAAGCGCCACGTTGCAGTTTTCGCAGGTCGGTCTGAGCTCAAGCATTTGCGCCTTCGCGGCCTCGTCGATAGGCAACGCGTGGTTAAGCCAGCGTCACGAGTTGTGCCCAATCAGCATCGCGTTGAACCAAGTGGCTCCTCCAAACGAGATACCCACGGTGATCTCGTCACGAGACGGATCTGTCGCTGCATGGCGGAAGGAAACGTACACGGTCGTGCCGGTTCGGGGTTCGATCATGGGTCCAGCGCCGGCCTTGTCGCTGCCAAGAAGCTGGGTCAACACCAGCGCGGAGAGTATGAGAAGGACACCCGGTCGCATCGTCTGTTCGGCTCCTTCGCAGTATCGTAACAGAGGCCACAGAGGGCTTTATGAGTTCGCGCCCTACAGGTGTTTGCGTGGGACGCATCCGGAAGCAACGTGGGAAGCATGGCAAACACGGCTCGCCTGCCCGACATCCACCCGCAGTGGTTGTTCTACTTTCGTGTGGCCAACATCGAGGCGGCACTGGCCACGGTACGCGCCCGCGGCGGCGCGGTGGTGGGACCGATGCCAACGTCCAGCGGTGATCTGGTGGCGGCCTGCAACGATCCGCAGGGCGCCGCGTTCGGCCTGTATGAATTCACGGGCGGTTGAGGAACCGATTGTCGAGACGTATGCTTGATTCATGACGATCGAGCTGTCACGCACGATTGAGACAGAATTGCGAAGCATTGCGCAAAAGCAGGGACGCGATGTATTGGCTGTGCTTGAAGACGCTGTTCAGCAGTATCTCGTGGGCACCGCGATCGTCGATCTTGATCCCGCCGATGTGGCGGCCACGCAGATTTCAGTTCTCGGCGAGCTTTCTAATGTTTCGGATTGGAACGGCAGCGACCCGACGTGAGACGGGGAGAGGTCTGGTGGGCCG
>JANOJB010000243.1:0-11061 GCA_031407985.1 Pseudomonadota bacterium
AAGGTACGTTCCGAGAAAATCGGCATCCAGGCCGACCAGGTGATAGTCGTACTTGTCGCCGTGTCCGCCGAAGATCATCCGCATGATGTGAAATCGTTCTTCGATTGTGAACTGCCCCCTGATGACGAACATGGACGCCAGTACCTCGAGGTCGGGTACCGAGACATACAGCGCGCCTCCGGGCACCAACACCCGGTGCCATTCGTGCAGCGTTGCCAGCAGTTGGTCCTTGTAGTCGAAATGTTCAAGGACGTGGGACGCGTACACGGCTTCGAACGTCCCGTCGCCGAACCGCGACAGATCGGCCGCGTCGCCGATGTGGTCGACCAGCGGACCAGGGTTTGTGTCCATAACCTCCCACCCTTCGGCGCGAACCTGGCCACCGATATGAAGTTTGCGGGCGGACACCGTGCTGCCAGCAGTATGTGGCGGGCCACCGGCGGCGTCGAATTGTGCGACGTTGTCAGTCGTCGGTTTCATCCGGGGTCTGGTTCTTCTTCGGGCGCGCGATCTGATAGCGGTCCAGTCGCGCGACGAAGGTCCGTCGCGGCATGCCCAGTTGCTTGGCCGCGCGGCTCTGGTTTCCCGCGCAGTCCGCCAGTGCGTCCAGAATCCTTTGTTTGTCGCGGTCCCGATCCGCCGCCGGCGCTTGGTCGGGTGTGTCCATCCGCGGGCGCGGCGCAGCCGGTCCTCCTGGGGCGTCGCGGAGGCGGTTCAGAGCGTTTCTCAGGGTCCGATCCGGCTGTTCCGGTTCCTTCGGTGCCTGTTTCTGTGGCCGGTCCTCGGGCAGTTGTTCGACCTCGATCTCCTCGCCGTTGCACAACAGCACCGCGCGTTCGATGACATTCTTCAACTCGCGGATGTTTCCTGGCCAGTGCCTGCGGTGCAGCGCCGCCAACACGCCGGAGGACAAACGCGGCTCTGGTCGGCCGAGTTCCTGGCAGACCTGTCGCAGGAAGGTCTCGGCCAGGGATCGGATCTCGGAGCGACGTTCGCGCAACGGCGGAATGCGAATCGAGAATCCATTCAGGCGAAAATACAGATCGCGCCTGAACGTGCCGCGATCGACCTCGGCCTCGATGTCCCGGTTGGTCGCCGCGACGAACCGCACGTCGATTTGGCGCGGCCGTACGCTGCCCACGCGCGTGACCTCGCGGGTCTCGATCACCCGCAGCAGCTTGGCCTGGATCGCCGCCGGGAGTTCTCCCACTTCGTCGAGAAACAAGGTGCCGCCCGCGGCTGTCTCCAGCAGGCCCGGTTTGGCGGCCACGGCGCCCGTGAAGGCGCCACGTTCGTGTCCGAATAGCTCGCTTTCCAGAAGGTGTTCGGACAGTGCCGCGCAGTTCAGACACACGTAGGCGCCGGCATGGCGCGGTGACAGGCGATGCACGGCCCTGGCCATCACCTCCTTGCCGACGCCGGTCTCACCCAGGATGAGAACGTTGATGGTTCCGGCCGCCGCGCGTTCCGCCAGGTGGTTGATCGTCCGCATGGCCTCGTCGGAATCGCTGAGATCTGAGCCGGTCTGGCGGGACGAGGGGACGGTGGGGGTGCCCCCGGGGGCCGGGCTGACGGGCCGTCCGGACCTGACGTGCAGAATCACGACGGACGACCCGATCGCGATCGTTTCGCCCGGGAAGATGACCATCCTCTCCCCACGGGCGATTGGCCGATCCCGGACGCGCGTTCCATTGACGCTGCCCACATCCTCAACGGCCATGGTATCGCCGATGATTAGGCGGGCGTGGGAACGGGAAGCTTGCGCGTCGTCGATCTGGATGTCGTTGGTGTCCGACCTGCCGATGGTGACGGTCCCCGCCGTGGGCAAGTCATACGTCTCGTACGAATCGGGTCCTATGACCACCATGCGAAGGTCGCCGCCCTCGTGGCCGCCGGATCTTTCGCCCGCATCTCGAACGATGGTGGTGTGGGATTTCAATTGCGGAATTCTCGCCCTTCGTAGCCTCGCGCTGCGTCTATCGTAGGTCCGTGGTCGTCCCCCATGCAAGAGGACTGCCGAGTGGGGAGAGTCGATCCAACGTTGCTCAAACTGTGCAGGCCGCGCGACTTGCGCAGCGCAAGCCGGAGACGAAAGACCCACCGCGGACATATCCGGGCGGAACCCAACAGACACGAAGCTCAGCTGGATTGGAACAGCTCTTGCTAATCCCGCCGGTCGTGACCGGGCGGGAAACTAACCAAGGAGCGGAGACATGATCCAGCAAGCGCAGCGGGAGCCACAAATGGTTGGTCGCGACGGCGACTACATGGAGGAGTTGCGAAACGATCATTTGGGCTTGGTCGGGAGTTCGTCGGCCGTGGTCGCATTGCGGGATCTCATCCGGCGCGTGGCGCAGTCCGCCCGACCGGTATTGATTTCGGGACCGACGGGTTGCGGTAAGTCGCTGGTGGCCGAGGCGATTCATCGCTTGCGGACGCAGGGCAGGCCCGGTTTCCAAAACCAGGCGGACCAGGAACAAGGTCCAGGATCGTTGGCCCGGGTCAATTGCGCAGAGATGGACGAGAAGAGCCTTGAACAGATTCTGCTGGGCACCGAGCGCCAGTTGGGTCTATTGGCGGCCCCCGGCGCGGCGACTCTGGTTCTGGACGATGTCGACGCCCTACCGGAATCGCTGCAGGCCAAGATGGTGCGGTTGCTGCAAACCGGTGGCTTTCGCGCGGTTGGCTCGGCGATCGAGCGGCGCGTTTCAGTCCGGCTGGTGGCCGTGACCAGTCGATCGCTGGCCCGATGTGTTCGCGAAAATACCTTTCGGGCCGACCTGCTTTATGAGTTGGGGGTCCTCACGGTTCCCGTCCCGGGGCTGGATGAACACCGCGAGGATATTCCGGCGCTGGTGAATCATTTCCTGCGACTGGGGCCAAGCCAGGTGCGCCTGTCGTCCGACGCGCTGGAGGTCCTTGCGGGTCGAAAATGGCCCGGTGCCGTGCGCGAACTGCGGAACCTGGTCGAACGCGCGGTGGTCGAGGCGCATGACAAGGTGATCGGGCCCGATTCAGTGCGGGTGCTGTGCGCGCCCGAGCCGATCGATCGCGCCATTGAGGACTCGCTGGCGATGTTGGTCGGGCGCCTGCTGGATCTCCCGATTGGAAACAAGCTGGCCGCCGTCGAGGCGGCACTGCTGGAATCCGCCATGCGCGCAAGCAGCGGCAACAAGACCGCCGCAGCCCGCTTGCTGGGCCTGCATCGCAAGGCGGTCGAGCGCAAGCTAGAAAAATACGACATGAAAGTTGCTTCGCGACCGGTGGCCGTACCCGCGTCCTCTCCGGGACCGACGCGCGCGCAGGAGGCGACAGCGCCGGTTGTGGGCCCGCGGTTGGCTCGGAATCAAGAGATCGGCGTTCGCCGGTCGATGATAGCGTTGCATTTGCAGACTTAACGGGGTCGGGGGCAGAGGTCTTAGGGGGCAGCGGGGGGAAGCGCGCGACGGCGGCAGGGGCGTCGGGGAAGGGTGAGAGCCGCCGCCGCGCGCAAGGGTGGAGTGAAAATCTACTAACCGGTCGTCACGATCTGGGACGCCACGGATCGCGGCGACCGGTTCTTATTCACGTCACGGATCACGACGGCCGGTTGCGATCTCGCGCTCCGGCTGGTGGGTCTTGCTAGATTCTTTCGCCGTCGGCATCGCGCAACACGGGGGCCGGCAGGCCGATCGCGCGCAGTTCGGGTTCGATGACGGCACGATCACCCACGATCACGATGCCAAGCTTGTCGGGATCCAAATACCGGACCGCCAGGGCGCGGATAGCGGTCGCGTCCGTTGCCGCGACGGCCTCGATGAAACGAGCTGGCTCGTCGATGGGTAGCTCGTACAGTCCGACCTCGGCGAATGTGGCGGCGGTTCCCGCTGACGTCGAGAGCGCCTCGGCCGTACGGCCCAGCAGCGACGCGCGGGCCTTCGTGATTTCCTGCGGCTCAATGTCGTCGGTGCGCATGCGCCCGATCTCGGTCAGAAAATCCGTGACCGCAGGTGCAGTGACCTGGGTGAACACCGATGACCGCGCCGCGAATGCCGACGGGCGCCGGTATGTGCTGAAGCTGGATCCGGCGCCATAGGTGTAGCCCTTCTTCTCACGCAACGTGAAGTTCAACCGGCTGGTGAAACTGCCGCCCAGAACCACGTTCAGCATCGAAAGTCCCGGCCGGTCGGGCGCGTGCCGGGAGGATCCGGGCCCAATCACACGAACCACGCTTTGCGGTGCCGCGGGCCGGTCCACCATCACCAATCGGTCCAACGCCGGCAGCGGAGGCGTGGGCGGCGATGTCGGGATTGGTCCCGGCTTCCATTCTCCGAGCGCGCGTTCCAGATCGTCACGCAGCGACGCGGGATCGAAATCACCGGCCACCGATATCAGCGCGTTGTTGGGACGCCAAAATAGGTCATGGAACCGTCCGACATCGGCCAGGGTCAACGCTCGAACCGTTCGTTCGAAGCCATCGACGGGCCGTCCGTATGGATGATGGGGGCCGTACAGCGTCAGCGCGGCGACCAGATCGGCAACCGCCTCGGGTTGATCGCGGCGCTGCGCCAGTGAGGTCACTCGGTCATGCACCACGCGCTCCCAGTCCGCGACATCCAGCCGCGGTCGCAGCACGACATCGGCTGCGATCGCCAGCGCCGCCCCAAACTCCTGGGTTGGTACCTGCAACGTCAATTGCGAGCCATCTCGACCGGCACCGAGGAAAAGGTCAGCGCCCAGATGTTCCAGCGCCTCCGCGATTTCCAGCGACGACCGCGTGGCAGCCCCTTCGTCCATCATTTCGGCGGTCAGAGACGCCAGTCCGGCGCGATCGGCCCCGTCGTGATCAGCCCCGGTGCGCAGCACCAGATTCAAACCGACAATGGGCGCGACCTGGCGTCGAACGGCCACGACGTCGATGCCGTTGGAAAGCTGAAAGCGCAGCGTCGTCGGCGCCACCAGCGACGGCAGGGGACCGACGATCGGTGCCGTTCGCATGTAGGAAGGGGTCGTGTCGTTCCCGGACACCGGTGGTGAACCGTTGGCCGTCATCGGCCGGGCTCCGTGATGTCGCCAATTTCCTGAATATCGACGACGGGAACACCTTGTTCGGGGTCCACATCATCGCCCTCGGGCAGAGGCAACGTCTCGTCGGGCACGATGGTCAGCACCAGACGCTTCGCGGAACAGATCCGGGCGAAAGCGTCCCGCACCGAATGGGTCGTCGCGCGTTCGAAGCGCGCCAAATCCTGGGCCATGCCGTCCGGATTACCAAGCAGACGTTCGTAGTGGTTGAGAAGGTCGGCCCGTGTTTGCAGACTGTCCAGGCTCTTGAAGAAGTCCGCGCAGTGCGAGTTTCGCGCCCGAGCCAGCTCCGCTTCGGTGGGACCGCCGGTGGCCAGGCGATCGATGACCGCCATTGTTGCCCGTTCCAGGGTGTCCAGGCTTTGGCCGGGCTTGGCCGTCACCCCGATTCCGAACAGGCCCCCCAGCAACAGCGAACTTTGGTAGGACCACGCGTCCTGCGCGATACGCTGTTCGAATACAAGGGACTTGTACAAGCGACTGGATTTGCCACCGCCCAAAATCTGGGCGGCCAGGTCCAGATCGGAGTCGCCGGGGGCAAACAACGCCGGCGAATGCCATTCGATGCGCAGCCGCGGTAGTTGTACGCGGTCGGTCACGCTCCGTCGCTGGTCGGCCGCCAGGGGACGCACGTTGATGCTGCCCGCAGTGACGGTGACGGGCGCGGGCCGGGCGGGCAACCAGCCGAAATACCGGTCGCACAGGCGACGCACTTCGGCGGGATCGAAATCACCCGCGATCACCAGCGAAGCATTGGACGGTCGATAGAATCGATCGAAGAAATCGCGCACATCGGCGACCGTGGCCGCCTCGAGATCCTCGTGCGAACCGATCACCGGCCAGTGATACGGATGCGTCGGCTCGTACATCGTCTCGGGCACGATCAGCTCCGCGCGTCCGTAGGGACGATTCTCGTAGCTTTGCCGGCGTTCGTTCTGCACGACCTTGCGCTGTCGATCCAGCTCCTCGTCCGTGATGACAGAAGGCAAGGTGGCCAGGCGGTCGGCCTCCAGCCACAGGAACGTCTCCAGCAAATTCGCGGGTCCGATTTCGTAGTAGTTCGTTCGATCGTTGCTGGTGGTGCCGTTGTTGTGCCCACCCCAGTTCTCCATGATGGCGTCGAACGCGGGATACGGTGCGTGCGCCGAGCCCATGAACATCAGGTGCTCGAACAGGTGCGCGAACCCGGTGCGTCCGGGCTGCTCATCTTTCGACCCGACGTGGTACCAAAGATCGACGGCCACCAGCGGGCTGGTCTGATCCCGATGGAGGATCACACGCAGCCCGTTGTCGAGGACGAACTTGTCGAAAGGAATATGGAGCATGTAGTACGCGGGCTAGACTACCGGCGGCAGCAGACTGGAGTTGGATCTAACATTGTCGGAGCGTCAACGAAACAAAAGCTTGGTCCGTCGTGTCGTGCTGGTGGTCGTGACGTCGATCGCGACCATGACTGGTCGTATGGGGCCCGCCCGTGCCGATGGGGCGTTCCCCAATTCGCAGTCGATTCTTCTTCCGCGCGACCGACCGAATCAGATCATCCTGGGGACGACCTTTGGCCTCGTGTTCTCCGAGGATAACGGCGCGACCTGGCGTTATTCCTGCGAGATCGACGCGACCATCATGCCCATGGGGGGCCAGTACGTGCTGGGGGCACCCCCCGACAACCGCATCTATGCCCGTTCCGATTCGCAGGTGTCGGTCAGCCTCGACGAGGCGTGCACCTGGATTGTGGGCGTCGGGGACATCGTCCCACCCCTGATTCCATTCGACGTGTTTGCCGATCCGTCGGATCCGCTGCGGGTTTTCGTGTTGGCGGAGGATCCCGATCAGGGATTGGTGTCGGCATTCCGATCGGTGGACGCCGGACGGACCTATGTGGGGCCCATCTTCAAATCCCCACAGGGCGGTGTCGTCACCGGAATCGAATCGGCCCGATCGGCATCACACCAGGTCTATCTGACCCTGTATCAGGGACCAGGTGTCCACCCTGTTCTGGCCCAATCGACCGACGGGGGGGATACCTGGGCAACGACCGATATCGAGGCGGGGGTCGGTGCCGTGGTTCCCTATCTCGCGGCCGTGGATCCCCAGGACTCGCGGAAGATCTACATGCGGATCACCAGTGGCGCCGGCGTCCCGGAATTCTTTCAGGGGTTGGCCGTCAGCGCGGACGCGGGGCTGACCTGGTCGACCCCACTTAGGGTGGCAAATGGATCGTTGCTGGGCTTCGCCCGTCTGCCCGACGGAAACCTGTTCTTGGTCGGGACCACAGCACCCGCGGTGGCAGGAGAGTTTCCGCAGTCGGCGGCCTTTCGATCCGACGACGGCGGTAAGACCTTCACGACCCTGACGTTGCCGTTTCACCCGATTGGCCTGGCCGAGCGGAACGGCACGCTGTTCGTTGCGACGAACAACTTCCTGGACGGGATGGGTCTGGTCAGTTCGGACGACGGTGGACGATCGTGGACAACGCGTCTGAGGTTCCAGGAGATCGACGGCGTGAAGGATTGCGTTCGTGCGACATGCCAATTGAACTGCGACTTTCTGGCTGGGATCAAACTGTTTCCGCCGGAGGTGTGCAACCCCCCGGATCCCCCAAAACCACCGAAGGCTTCCACCGGGTGCGGTTGTGATTTTGGAGCCGTCGGCCGTCCAGACCATCTAGCAGAAATCGCTTGGGTTCTGACATCGTTGGGCTGGGTCATGGGCCGCCGCCGGCGGGGTCGTGATCGTCGCTGATCCGGCGCTGGGCGCGGTCGCCCGGGGCGAATGTGGGGCGCGGCTCGACTCGATTCGACGCGGCGCTCAAGGGCCGCCGTCGGACTGCCGAAGTATGTGACTTGGTGGGATCAAATACGGGACTACGGACGTCGGCCCAGCCGGCATCTGAATCGGCGGAGCCGGGGGACTTGGCCGTGCCCGCGTTGTCCTCCTCTTTGAGGGAGAAGTTGGAGCGCTGTTCGACCTTACCCACGCTGCCGGCGGTTGCGATTCGCGTGCTTCAGCTTTGCCAGAGCGACGACTTGGATCTGGCCCAGATCGCCGCGACCATCGGCAAGGATCCCGCGCTGTCGGCCAAGGTCTTGCGTCTGGTCAATTCACCCGTGTTCGCTCTGCGAAACGAGGTGCGGACAGTGCCCCATGCCCTGGCGTTGCTGGGGTTGAACGCGGTGCGCACCCTGGCCCTGTCATTTTCCCTGGTCAGGGATCTGCGCAAATCGCAGCAGGCCGGGCTCAACGTGTACTGGAAGCGATCGATCATCTCGGCAGTGGCCGCGCGCGAATTGGCGGTGACGTTGCGTTTCGCCGCTCCCGACGAGGCCTTTCTGGCAGCCTTGCTGCAAGACATCGGGGTCCTGGCTCTCGGACGCGTGATGGGACGCGAATACGAATCGGTGGCGACCACCGCCGGCGACGATCACGTTCGGCTGGCTGAACTGGAACAGTCGGCGTTTGGTTCCGACCACGCCGATGTGGGTGCCTGGTTGTTGGCGAACTGGAAACTGCCAGCGGCTCTTCGCCACGCGGTGGCGTGTAGTCACAGAATGCCGGGCGAATGGCCCAGCGAAGGGGCAAAAGACGACACCGGTGTTCTGGCGCGCATCGTCAACCTGTCGGGATGCCTGGCTGACATCTGGGTCCACACTGATACCGCCGCGGCGACGGAAATCGTTCGAGAGCGGGCACTGGCGACGATTGGTCTGCAACCCGGCAAGATAGAGCCTGTGCTGACCCGCACCGCGGCGGCCATGCCCCAGGTCGCCGAGCTTTTCGACATGAAGCTGGGTACGCCCGATGAGATCGCCAGTGTGTTGGATCAGGCCACCGAGACCTTGGTGATGGTCACGATGCGGGCGGCGCGCCAGATCGATTCGGCCCACGACGCCATCGACAGCCTGGAACACAAAACCCGCGTGCTGCAGGAAGCGTCCCAGCGCGACACATTGACCAACCTGTACAACCGCGCGCGGTTCGACGCGTACATCGTCGAGGAGTTCGCGGTCGCGCAGCGGACGGGGAAGCCCCTGAGCGTGATCATGGCGGACGTTGACCACTTCAAACGCGTCAACGACACGCACGGCCACCCGGTGGGCGATCGGGTCCTGATTGCTGTGGCCCAGGCACTGGGTGGACGCCTGCGTCCTCGCGACCTGGTGGCGCGCTACGGCGGTGAAGAATTCGTTCTGGTCCTTCCCGAGACGGACGCGCCCGGCTCCGAGGTGGTCGCCGAGCGTATCCGGAAGAAGATCGAGGGAGTCCGCCACGAAATCGCGGGGAAGGAACCCTTGCTGGTAACGATGTCTTTTGGCTGTGCAACGCTGGTTCCAGCCACGTTCGGGACCGGAGCCGAGTTACTAGCAGCGGCGGATCAGGCCCTCTATGCAGCCAAGCACGCTGGGCGGAACCGGGTCGTGCTGCACCAGTCGATTTCTCCGCAGCAGGGCTCCATGTAATGGCATATCGGCTCGACACCTACGGATCCGCAGTGTAGATTCCTGAGTCCGTTGTTGACGCAGTTCGAGCGCGAGGCTGGGCCCATAGCTCAGCGGTCAGAGCTGGCGGCTCATAACCGCCTGGTCCCTGGTTCGAATCCAGGTGGGCCCACAAAAGACGTGCCCCGCCCACCCTGGAGCCGTCGTTTCATTATCCGCCAAGAGCAAGCAGTATACGGAGGTAACGAAGTTGCGCGATCAGCTTAAGCGACTTGAGGGACTACAGGCACACGACGCGAAGATTCAGGAACTGGAGAGCGCGCTGAAGGCCGTTCCAGCGAAACTGGCGGCCAATCAAACCGATCTAGCTCGCGTGGAGGCGCTGTTGAACAGTGAGCGCGGGCAGTTGGCTGAAACCGAGCGCTACTACTCCGACCAGAAGAATCAGCTTGAATCGGACGAGGAGAACGTCGCGGGCGCCAAACACAAGCTGGCCCAGGCGAAGAACTCGAAGGAGTACATGGCGGCCCAGCGCGAGACCGAATCGCGGCGCGATGGTGTGGCAAGTCGTGAGGCCGAGATTACCAAGCTGGTTGAGGCCATCGAAGCCAAGAAGAAGGTGCTGGCTGATAGGGCCGACGGAGTGAAAGAGGTTCGTGCGGGGGTGGATCGGGACGCCGAGCTGGCCCGGATTCGCGTCGCCGAGATCGAGGCCAAGATCGCGGCTCTCCGCGGAGAGCGCGAGGCGTTGGCTCGCGACGTCAGGCCCGACGTTCTCAAGCGATACGGCGGGATTCGCATTCGACGCGGATTGGCGGTTGTCGGTGTTCGCGCCGGCACCTGCCAAGGCTGCAACATGAACATTCCGCCGCAGCTATTCAACGTTCTGCAGCGCGGAACATCCATCGAAACTTGTCCCTCGTGTCATCGGATTATCTACTGGGAAGACCTGATGAAGGACCCCGTGGATGCCGTCGAGGCCAAACCCGACAAGAACGACAAGAACGACAAGCACGACAAGACCGCCAAGCACGCAAAGACCGGCGCGACAGGCTGATTCCCACGGCGCAAGCGACGCCCTCGAATACGGCGGATCGCTTGCCTGATCCGGCTGATCGTTGACTGACGTAAAACGGCGGACGGCGGTTATACTGTGCGCGCTTCTCGCTGGAGTTGGTGGGGAGGGTCGCGGCGGGACCGAAAGGTTCCCGTCGAGGAAAGTCCGGGCTCCAAAGGGCAGGGTGCTGGTTAACGGCCAGTCGGGGTGACTCGAAGGAAAGTGCCACAGAAAACAGACCGCCGTCGGTTTCGGCCGGCGGTAAGGGTGAAACGGTGCGGTAAGAGCGCACCGCTCCCTCGGTGACGAGGGGGGCACGGCAAACCCCACCTGGAGCAAGACCAGTCCGGGATCGCGGGGGCAACCCCGCCGGCGTGGCCCGCGTCGATCCGATCTCGAGTCGGTCGCTTGAGCCGTCCGGCAACGGGCGGCCCAGAGGAATGACCACCCTTCGCGGCAACGCGGAGAACAGAACCCGGCTTACGGCCAGCTCCAGCGAGAAGC
>JANOJB010000272.1:0-2345 GCA_031407985.1 Pseudomonadota bacterium
TCCGTCCTCCAGTTCAACCTTTCCCACGCACAGCGGGGAGGGGATTCGTTCGACGAAGGGGCCGAAAGCGGCCGCTGGAAGTCCCCAGACCTCGACGTCGATCGCGGTACCGCTTCCGTCGGAGGTTCGCACCATTCCCGGTTTTGCTGGTGTGGTTCCGGGCAAAGCAAATAGGCGATACCGAGGACTGGTCTTACAAGCGCGCAGCAGCTTCCCGCCGACAGAGGTCAGTTGATGGTTCAGCGGCTCGCCGGTCAGGTGGGCACCGATAACCGCGATCGGCAACAGGTGGGCGCCGTTGGTGACGACCGCTGTTTCCTGGGGGGCGGCCGGAAGGGCCCAGTGCGTCGCGCCGATGCGTGTCGAAGTTGCGCGATGAAGAAGAGAGCCAAAGCCAGCCAGACGCGCGTCGCTGCCCCACGGGCCGACCAGGGTGACCCCCGCCGGAAGGTGATCGTTTCGAAATCCCGCAGGCACGGCCAATGCGGCGAGATCAAGCAGGTTGACGAAGTTCGCGTACACGCCAAGGGCCGCGTTCTGGCCCAGGGGGTCCCGCTCGACATCGGCGATGCGGGGCAGCGTGGGGGCCGTCGGAAGCAGAAGAAAATCGACACCGCTCCAAATCGGGGCAATCCGTCGCTGCAACAAACGCAGGTGGGTCTGGACCTGGAACGCCGCCCCAGCGTCGTGCCGCCGGGCATCTTCAAGAATGATGCGCAGGACCGGCAGAAGTTGCTCAGGTTGTGACCTCAGGAGCCCGCCGGCGGCCTCCAGACGTTCGGCGACGAACGGTCCGCCGTACAGCAGCGCCCCCGCTTCGCGAAAAGGGGTCATGTCGATGAAGGTGGGCGTGCCGCCCAGGCGGGCGCAATGGGCAATGGCGGCGTCGAACGCATGCGAGGCCTGTGTGTCGCCGCGGAAGTCGCGGTCGCCCACGGCGGGAATACCGAAGCGAAAGGCGCGGGGCAGTGGCTCTGGCGCGAAACGAATCGAGTCGGCCTCGGGGCGCGAAGACGGATCGGCGGGATCGAAACCGCGCATGAGCTGACTGATCAGGGCGGCGTCCTCGACGGTGGCGGCGAAGGTCGACACGCAGTCGAGCGATCGGCACGCGGGCACGACACCGGTTGTACTGATGACCCCACGGCTGGGTTTCAACCCCACGATGTTGTTGAACGCGGCGGGGATTCGGCCCGAACCGGCGGTGTCGGTTCCAAGCGCGAAGCTGACCTCGCCGGTCGCGACGGCCAGCGCGGAGCCGGAGCTGGAGCCCCCCACGACGAACTCTGGATTGAAGGGATTGCGCGGGATTCCATAGGGAGAGCGAACCCCGACCAACCCGGTGGCGAACTGATCCATGTTGGTCTTGCCGACGACGATCGCGCCGGCCGCAACCAGCCGCGCCACCGCCTTTGCCGATACGTCCGGCGTGTACGCGAACGCCGGACACGCGGCCGTGGTGGGCATGCCGGCCACGTCGATGTTGTCTTTTACGGCGAACGGAACGCCATAAAGCGGAAGGGTCTCGCCTGCCCGGCGCCGCGCCTCGACCTGGCGGGCCGCTTCCGCAAGCGCGTCCGCCGACGCGACGTGGATCCACGTGCCGTCATCGCCGCGGCCCGCGATCAGAGCCCTGACGGCCGCGATGACGTCGGATGGTGTACGTGTGCCATCGGCGTAGTCGCGTGCCAGCGATCCCAGGTCCAGCGCTGCGGTCTGATCGTCACCGATGGGCATCGCGGCGGAAAGATGCACGAGGGGATCCGTTCTCGCAACAGGGACGATCGCGTCCCATGCTATTTCGGCCTCAAGTTACGTCGAATTGCGCCAACGGAAAACTGACGGAAACATTGGCCATCTTATAAGCGGTGCATGAGCAAACACTTCGCGTCCTCGAAAACCGCACGACCCCTTCATTTGTTCCTGATGGTCGGTTTTGCCTTGGCCAGTCTGATCCCATCGGCTGCCACCGCCGCTGATCCCTTGACCGTCGGTTTCATCTACGTCGGTCCCAAGACCGACTACGGTTACAACCAGGCCCATGCGCAGGGTGCCGCCGAGATCGCCAAACTTCCGGGCGTCAAGGTGCGCGAGGAAGAGATGGTTCCCGAGACGGTCGCGGTTCAGAAGACCATGGACAGCATGATCAACCTGGACGGGGCGAAACTGATCTTTCCGACCTCGTTCGGATACTTCGATCCTCACATTCTCAAGGCGGCGACCAAGCACAAGGGCGTCACCTTCGTTCACTGCGGCGGCCTCTACACCGAAGGCAAACACCCCGCCAACGTCGGCAGCTACTTCGGCTACATCGATGAAGCCGAATACGTGTCAGGCATCGTCGC
>JANOJB010000301.1:0-8558 GCA_031407985.1 Pseudomonadota bacterium
GACGTCGACCGTTCGACGATTCAGGAATTGTGTGCCGCCCAGGCCTCAAGCAAAGCCAGGGCGAACATCTGGCGCCCGAGATCGTGTCCTGAAAGATGTCGGGCAACCACATCTTTAACCGCCGCGGGGGAGAAGCCGAGCCCCCGCACCATTGCGCCCGACGAGAGGCGTTCGCGAAGTGGGCCGGTACTCGGGTCCCGAAACCAAGCATTCACGGGTAACTCAAAACCACGCTTCCCGCCGCGCGTTATGGAACGCGGCAACCGTTCGGCCAAAAGGCGGCGCAACAACGGCTTGTTCCCGCGAACGCCAATCTTGGCCGTCACGGGCAGCGCCAACCCCAACTCGACCAGCTTGCGATCCAGCAGGGGAACCCTGACCTCCAACCCGTGTGCCATCGAGAGCTTGTCGGCCTTGACCATCAAATTGTCGAGCAACATCGTTGAGATATCCACGACCTGCATGCACTGAAGAACGTCCATGCCCGCCGCCCGCGCACCGTCATGGATCTGCTGAACCCGCGGCGTGACCACGTCCGTGGTTGCCCCCGCAAGCCGGGCCCGCTCGTCGGGGCTGAACAACTGGAACCAGGACAGGTATCGCTGGGCCTCCGGTAGGTTGATGCTTCCGACGAACTTTCCGACCCTCCGCGCGACGTTCATGATTCCGCTCGAACGAGGCGCAAGTTGTGGCAACGATGCCAATCCAGGTACCAGACCGCGCAGGGGAGCGAGCGTCGACGCGGCATATCCCCAGAAGTAACGGGTATACCCACCGAGCGCTTCGTCCCCGCCCTCGCCCGACAACGCCACTTTCACGTGAGGGGCCGTGCCGCGACACAGGTGCCACAAGGGAACAATCGCGCTATCCGCAATGGGCTCTTCCAGGGCATCCTGAAGCGGCCCCAGATCTTCCAGAGTCGTAGGATCCAGCGACAACACCGTGTGCTGGCTGCCCACCGTGCGCGCAATGGTCGCGGCGGCCCCCACCTCATCGTTCCCTCCCGCGCCCACGAAACCCATCGAGAAACTACGTGGGGGCTCCGAAAGATGAGGTGTTGCGGTCGTAAGAATGGCACTTGAATCCAGCCCACCCGACAGAAAAACGCCCACCGGAACGTCGGAAATAAGCTGTCGGCGCACCACCCAGTTGAGACGCTGCCGAAACAGGGCCAGGAGATCCTCGTCGTTCAGATCCGGATCCAGCGTTTCGGGCGTCAGGCGATAGAAAACCCGGCTCTGCTCGGCACCGGTATCAAGGTCGATCTCCAGGACGGTACCTGGCTCAAGCTTCGTGACCCCCGCAAAAGCCGTTTGCGGTGACGGCACCCAACCGATGTGGAGGTACGACCCCACGAACCCCGGATCCGGAGACGGCCGTCCACATCCGTCGAATGCGAAGGCGCGAATCTCCGACGAAAACGCGAGCTGTCCGGGGGCGCGACGCAGGTACAGCGGCTTCACGCCAAAGGCGTCACGCGCCAACACCAGCTTCCGTCGCCGCCGATCGATCACCGCGAATGCAAACATCCCGTTGATGGCGCGAAGCAGACCATCGACGCCCAACCGGTCGTAGCCTCGAAGCAACGTCTCGGTGTCACTGGTGCCGCGAAACGTCTGCCCCTCCGCCAGCAAGCGCGAGCGCAGATCCAGGTGATCGTACAGCTCGCCATTGAAAACCACGGTGAGCGCGCCGTCGTCCGACACCATCGGTTGACGTCCAGCAGGGCTCAGATCCTGGATGGCCAGGCGGCGCATACCAATACCAACGCCACCCTCGCAGAAGATCCCTTGGTCATCCGGCCCCCGGTGCGCCAGCGCATTGACCATGTTCTGAATCTGCGACGGATCGAGACCGGCACCCGAGCGCCACCTGACGATTCCAGCGATTCCACACACGCTAGGCGAGCTCCCGAACCCGCTGGTAAACGTCGACGAATTTTCGGGCCGTGATGCTCCAATCAAACCGAGCGGCATGCCGAAGCCCGCGCTCCCTCAATCCCGCCGCCACGGCAGAGTCGGTCAGGACCGTTGCGACGTGATCGGCCAAATGGTCCACATCCTCCGGGTCAGCCGTCATCGCCGCGGGCCCGGCCACCTCGGCCAGGGATCCGGCCCGCGAGCACACGACAGGGATGCCACAAGCCATCGCCTCCAGGGGAGGCCACCCGAAGCCTTCGTAAAGGGAGGGATACAGCAACACGTCCGCCGTGTTGTAAAGAACGGTCAAGTCTTGGTCGGGAAGCGGACCCAAGTCGCGAATGAATGGCGCAATCCCAAGGCGCTCGGCCAGTGCACTTTGCTGGGGCAACAACCGTGGCCCACCACGAAGCAGCGTCACGGCAAGACCGCGCTGCCGTATGCGGGCAATAGTTCGCAGGCAGGTTTCAACGTTCTTGTAGAACGCAACACCTACCTGCAACACGATTCTCTCCTCGCCAAGACCCCAACGTTGGCGACCGCTCGCGCGCGCGGATGGACCGGGCGCAAAGGCCTGGTTCAGACCAGGAAAAATGACGTCGATCCGCGCCGGATCGACGTCGACAAACTGAATCAGGTCTTTCCGCGTCTGCTCCGAATCGGCGACCACAACCGCCGCCCGTTTCAACAGCCCTGCAACGCCCCGAAAGATCTCATACGCGACCCGCGACGAATTCCTCTGCCCAAGCCGCCCCGAGGCCAGGACCAGCAGCATGAGATCATGACAGGTAACCACCGTGCGACGCGCATCGAGCGACTTCAACAGGTGCGCCTGTCCGTGATCCACGATGTGATACACATCCGCGGGCGGTGCCGTCGAAGCGATCCGCGGATAGCGGATGAAGCGACCCGCATACGAATCGATCTTGTCTCCAAGCCAATACGATCGAAACGACGCGGACAGGACTTCCTGGGGCTGCAAGTGTTCCACCGTGACGTGCTCGGCCTCCAGGGCCCCACCCAGGCGATCGGCGTACAACTTCATGCTGAATTGCTGAGCATCGCGGTAGTTGTGCAACAGGCACACCCGCAAGTCGGGGCTCCCGCGATGTATGGGGACCGTCATCACAGCGTCGGGGCCAACCTATAACACGGGCCTGTTCTGGCGATGGCTCCGCGAAGACCGATAGAATGCCGCTGATGCGGCGAACGGAACCGGACATACTGCGGGCGCTGCTCATCACGCTCTACCAATCGGATCAGCCGCTGGTACTACCAAGCGAAGCTACCGATGATCAGGTGCTCGCGGTGGCTCGACACCACCGCCTGTCGCCCGCCCTGTCGATGCTGGCCGAAAACCCGACCTCGCAGGCGCTGTTGGAGACCTTCCGTCGCGATCGCCTCGTTACCCTGGGACGCGGAACCCTACTCCGCCACGCGTTGGTTGAGGTTGTGAACGCTCTCTGCGCCGCTGGCGTGCAAACAATCGTCCTCAAGGGCATGGCGTACGAGGCCCTGGTTTATCCGATACCCGGAACACGACCCGCCACCGACGTTGACCTTTTGGTCCGGCGGGGTACCCGGAACGTAACCTTTCAGACCTTTCGTTCACTCGGTTTCCACCCCGTTGCCGCCGCGCCCGGTTTCGACGAACGCGACTACCACGAGGTTTCCCTGCGGCGGGGGGACGTCAACATCGATTTGCATTTCGGCCTCGCGCCTTTCGTGCGCGGCGCGATTGACTACGATGCCCTCTGGGCGGCGGCCACACCATTCCCCATGGACGGCGCTCCCGCCTACGGCCTGTCGCGGCCGTACGCCGCGCTTCACCAGGCCCTTCACATGGCCATCCACCATTTCGATGTGCCGGGAATCTATCTGTTGGACCTGGCACGACTGGTCGCCGCGCCCGGCGTGGGTGCGCAAGCAGCCCAGGCGGCAAAGCAGTGGCGTTGCTTGCGTGCCTGGGAGACAGGCACCAACCTTGCGGCCGCCTTTGTGCCAGGAGCCATCTCCTGGCTCTTGCCAAACGGAGCTGCTTCATCGCCCAGAATCGATCGCGTGATCCGATCCTATGGCCATCTCGCGGCGCTGGCGCGACCCGAACAACTACGCCGCAAGGTCGAACACTTTGATAGTCCCCTCGATGCCGCGCGATACCTGTTGGTTCAAGGGCGGCGCGTCCTGCGCGAAAAATTCATCCGCCTGACGGGGGAACCCTCGGCGTCCGAACGCATGGGCTGGTGACAGTGGCGTACCCGCAATGCGGGTAGTAGATATCGGGGAGTGATGCGAAGCATCTTCTCTATCGACGTGGAGGACTGGTATCACATCCTCGACGTCCCTTCCGCGCCGGAGATCTCCGGCTGGGATGGCCTGCCCGCCAGGGTGGAAGATAATTTCCGGCGGTTGCTGGACATCCTGGGCGAGACACAGAGTCCCGCCACGTGCTTCTTCATCGGCCACATCGCGCGGCGATTTCCCCACCTGGTGCGCGAAGCGAAGGCGCGAGGTCACGAGATCGCGTCACACAGCTACGCGCATCGCCTCGTTTACACCATGACCCCGAAGGAATTCCTGGACGATGCGACGGACTCCAGGAAGATTCTGGAGGACATCTCCGGCGCACCGGTCACCGGTTACAGGGCCTCCGGCTTTTCCGTGACCGAGGCGACTCCGTGGTTCTTCGAAACCCTGGTCGAGGCCGGATTCAAGTACGATTCATCCACCTTCCCGGCGTCTCGCGGCCACGGGGGAATGAAGAACGGGCGTCTGGCCCCCTACCGACGGCAAACGCCCGCAGGCGAACTGGTCGAGTTCCCCGTCAGCGTCGCGGAGGTATTCGGCAAGCGTCTGTGTTTTTTTGGGGGCGGTTATCTGAGGTTGTCCCCCTATCCGCTGGTCAAACACATGTCGAACGTCGTGCTGGGCGAGGGCCGCCCCGTCATCTTCTACGTTCATCCCCGCGAGATCGATCCCCACCATCCGCGTCTGCCGATGAACGCGCTCCGCACGTTCAAGACCTACGTCAATCTGCGTACGACCGAACAGAAAATCCGAAATATTCTGGCGGAGTTTCCCGTAACCACGTTCTCCGACTACCTTTCCCAGAACCACTCGCAACTAGAGGTCGCCAAAGGCTAAGTCATGGATACCACCAGTACCGCAAGATTCTTCGACGCATACGCCGGCGATTTCAGCGCGATCTACGGCAACCAGAACACGCTGATCAATGCCGTCGTCAACCGGGTTTTTAGGCGAAGCATGGTCCTGCGATACGAACGCACGCTGTCAGGATGCACGCCCATCGAAGGTAAGAGCGTCATCGACATCGGCTGCGGCCCAGGCCATTACGCGGTGGCGCTGGCCGCGCGCGGCGCGGCACGGGTCCTGGGTGTGGACTTTGCGTCCGGGATGATCGACATCGCGCGTGCGCGGGCCTCCACCGCGGGCGTGGCCGACCGTTGCACCTTCACCCTTGGCGATTTCCTGGCGGCCACCGGTGACGATACCTTCGACTACGCCGTGGTCATGGGGTTCATGGACTACATCGAAGACCCGCGCGCGTTGATCGAAAAGGTTCTACGCGTCTGCCGAGGCAAAGCGTTTTTTAGCTTCCCGTCCGACGGTGGTGTTCTCGCCTGGCAGCGACGGTTGCGCTACCGGAGCCGATGCCCGCTTTACCTCTACACCGAGCCACAGGTTCGGAAGCTGTTCGCCGGATTGGGTTCATCCGTCACGATAGAGCCCATCGATCGCGACTACTTTGTGACCCTCACGGTCTGACGTATCGCTGCAGCAACGCCGCCCATCGATCGTTCACCACCCGCTTTGAGAAAAGCCGATGGTACGTGCGAAAAGCAACATCGCGTCCAGCGCGAATCCCGACAACGTCGTCCTTCAGCGCCACGAGCCGCGCCGCGATCTCATCAGCCTGCCCCGGTTGCAGCACCAGCCCCACGCCGTATTCCTGGATCCATTGGGCTATACCTGCGTCCGGTGCTCCCGCGAAGATGAACGGCCGTGCCACCGCCAACGCCGCGAAGAACTTGGACGGCACCACGATCCCCGTGAAGTCGGGTCGAAGGCTACCCAGGTGAAAGTCCGCCGCCTCCAGGCGCCGCTGCAGGGTCGAATCGTCGTCGGTGAAGGGCGCGAAACTAATGTTCGAATCGTCGGGCCGAACCGCCGCCTTCAAGGCCGGAAGGTTCGTGCCAGTACACGCGAAGCACATGGCGATCTCGTTGCCAGCGCGCGCGCGGCAGGCGCGGGCCAGTTGCAGGAGGCTTTCGAAATCGTGGGAACGCGAAATGCTCCCCGCGTAGATGAGACCAATCTTGGCGTCCCCGAACAACTGGCGCCGGACGGCGTGATCCGGCTCCGCGGGCGTTTCCGGTTCGACCAGAGCCCAGGGCGTCAGCGTTTCGCGATGGGGAGAACCGCCGTAGCGTTCGAGCCTGCGCCGCATACACGGTCCCAGATCGACGACCGCGTCACAGCACCGGTACGCCGCGCTCATGACGGCGCGCGCTGGCGGTGACAACAGTCGGGCCGCCCCCGTCCACTCGGCCTCGCCGGCGTCTGGGAATACGTCCAGGCACCAGTGAAGGATGGGTGTGCGGGGCCGGGCGACCCGCAGGGGGATCGCCAGGGCTGCGGCGAACGATGGATCGGACCCGATCATAATCGCATCGAAGCGCCCCAGCTGAAGTGAGCGCAGGAACCAGGCACTCAACGTCCACGCGCTGTTCCCCAATCGGGGCAGCGGGTGTTTCTGCGACCAGGCCGGCCGAAAGACGCGGTGAATGCGCACGTCGTTCCAGGTTTCTTCCCTCGGGTAACTGATGCTGATGTCGGCGTGTGAGCGGTTACACGTCAGTGCCGTGACCTCCCACCCACGCCGTGCCTGCTCCTCGGCCAAGTCGGAGAAGATCCGCGCGCTCACGACCTGATCAGGGTGGAAGAAGTGGTACAGAACAAGGAGTCGCGGCCGGGGGGGAGACATGAATAAGCCCGGCATTCTAGTCGCTCTAGGTCTCTACGCTTCCTCCTATCGCGTATGCCGGTCGCGGGTTGGGGCTATCGCGGCGGTGTCGTCATCGCGACCGTCGAGGTTCCAGATGACGATCCACTGGTGCGACCCAGCAAGTAGCGCTCCACAAACGCAAGCGTGACCTTCAGACTCTCTTTCTCGGGAACAGCGGCATTGAGCCGCGAAGAGTTTCGAGGCACCAGAGCTATCGCGTCTATCCCAGCTCCACGCGCCAGGAACAACGCGCGGGGTGCCGCCCACCGCTGCGTACAAATGACCGCGTTGCGGACGCCGTAAATACGGGCTGCCCGGGTCATGGTCTCCAGGGTCCGAATCCCAAGCGGATCGACCACGATACGCGCAGTTGGCACTCCCCGATCCGTCAACCAACGTCGCATGCCCGTCGCCTCGTGGCCGGCGTGCTCCTCGTCTCCCGACACCAAGAAGGTCCCCACCCGCCCTGCTTCAAAAAGATCCAGCGCCAGCCGCAGCCGCTCCTCCAACTGGGCGTTCGGGCGACCACTGTTGAACGCGCTACCGGGAACGATGGCGACGGCCCGGGACAAGACGTCCCCGACGTCGTCGACCCACATCCCCCTCGTCACGCTGAATACCCATTCGTTCGTGCCCCTGATGCTCACGGATCCCCACGCGACAGCACCGGCGGCAAGGAAGATTGCCAATCCAATCTGGGGGAGCCAGCGTCGAAACATTTCCCTTTAGGATTCGGACTTTATCGCGGCAATCTTGAGCCTTCTGGACTCGGTTGCCACCCAGAACTGCCTGGGCTACGTTTACGCCGTGGAACGCGAGTCAGACATCAATGTGAATGGGGAAACGGCCGGCAATCCGGCCCCGGGTGAACCCACAAAGATGGACCTCCGCGCCTACTGGCGCGTCATCCGGAAACGCTGGCCTGTCGTAGTGGTGGCGACCGTTGTCACCCTGGCTGTGGCGTTCGTGTTCACGTATCGGCAACCCAAAGTGTACGAGGCCACTTGTCAGATCGTGATCGAGCCCATGAGTCCCCAGGTCCTTCAGGGCGTCAAGGACGTGGTGGAGCTGGGCACCGGTACCTACTGGGCGACGAAGGAGTTCTACGAGACGCAGTACCGGATCATCCAATCCACCGCGGTCGCGCAGAGAGTCGCCGAGAAACTGGGCCTCAACAGCGATCCGGATTTTCGCGATACCACGGGCCGCGATCCTACGGCGGTGGCCCGTGCGATCCAGAGCCGCGTCCGCGTTATGCCGGTCAAGGACTCCAGGATCGGAAGCATTATTGTCGAGGATGTAAAGCCGCAACGGGCAGCGCTGATCGCCAACACCATTGGCGAGACGTACATGGAGTACAACCTCGACTACAAACTGGAGGGCGCGAAGACGGCGAACTCTTGGCTCAGCGAACAAGCTGTCGAGTACAAACGAAAGCTGCGCGACTCCGAGTTGGGCCTTTACGAATTCCGGCGGAAGAGAAATCTTCTAGCCGCGCGTCTCGAGGACCGACAGAGCATGACGGCCAAGAGCCTCGAAAATGTCAACGCCGAGGTGTCGAAGGTGCGCCTCAAGCGGATTGAGATCGAGGCCGCCCGAAAGTTGATCCAGAG
>JANOJB010000302.1:0-12230 GCA_031407985.1 Pseudomonadota bacterium
GCTTGCGCTGAGCTTGCGCTACCAGCCGAGTTTGGCCTTGAGCTGGCCCACGAGGAGGTCGGCCATCAGCATGTTCTCGGCCACGTTCGGGTGGTACTGGCAGGCGAACTTGTCGGCGGTTTGCGGAGGGATCATGTCGAAGAACCCAACCTTGGTGTCGCCGTCGGCGGCGCGGGCGGCAACGGCCGACCTGATGTGTCCCTGAATAGTCGTCAGCTCCCCGCCGCTCAGCAGCGGGGCGATGATGCAGATGATGAAGGTGTTGGGATAGCGGGCGCGGATGGTCTGCAGCAAGGCCACGTACGTGTCGCGAAATGGGATGCCGGGGTCGCCCTTGTTGTTGCTGATGTCGTTCGTGCCCAGGTTGATGACCACGGCCTGCGGCTCGACGCGGAAGTCCCAGGGCGGGGTGGCGGCATTCGTCACCGTCCGGCCATAGACCTTGGGCATGGTGTCGCCGGTGTCGCCGCCATAGTTGCGGATGATGCCGCGCCCCGACGCCGCGATGGTGCTCAGCTCGGCGTTCAGCGCGCGTGCCGCGATGGCCGCATACGTGTCCCAGTGACTCTCGGTGGTCAGACACTCGGTGTCCGCCAACTTGCCCAAATTGCCGTAGCCGCAGGTGATGGAGTCGCCGATCACCTCGATCAACCGATCCGCGCCCGGCGGCGGGTCCATCAGCATTCCATCGCCAACCGTCAGTGCCAACAGGCGCGATTCCCCCTGCGGGCCCTCCGTCTGCCGGTAGACCTCGACCGTGTGAACGCCGGCGGCCAGGCCAGAGGCGAGCGTGTAGTTCCCTTGCGCGCCCATGGCGGTGAAGGGGGCCTGGGGCGTACCGTCGACCAGCGCCTTGAAGATCTGCTGCGCCCCCGTGACCGCGAGCTGCATCGTCAGCGACGTTCCCGAGAACCGGGCGGCGAACCCCGTACCCGACCAGGCGAAGCGGGGTTGGGCAGGATTGGTGGTGTCCACCCGTCCGAACCAGCGCACGCCAGCGGCCACCACGCCGGCGGGAGGCATCACCGCGGGGGCGCCGTCCCAGCCGGTCGCCACGTCGACGCCGGTCCACGCATCTGTACCGGTGGCCGCGTCGGTACCGGTGACCGCATCAGCACCGGTGGCCGCGTCGGGTTGGTTTCCGTAGTTAGGAGAATCGGCGCAACCGGCAACGGCGGCCAGCGCCAGCGCCAACGCCCCAGCGATCGGTCGAGCCAGCGGGACATGTGAAGTCATGAATGGTTTCATTCGCGGTTCTCCGCTAGCTAGAGGTCTCGACACCTGTCGGACGGTCCAACTCTTTGCCACGTCCGCCAGAAAATTTCTCGCAGATTGTCCAAACCGCGAACCGCGAACCGCAAACCGCGAGACTGCCAATTCGTCTCGGGGTGACTTAAAGTGCGCCACGCGCCCCCCCAGGAGGAACCGATGCAGGTATCGACGATTGGACGGCAGGTTGTTTCGACATTCACAGTGGCCCTGTTCACCCTTGCGCTGGCCGCGGCCGGTTGCGCGGGTGCCAAGCCCAAACCCGTTACCGCCGCCACCACGCCTCACGCGCCGACGAACATGAACCCGTTCGAGGGCGCGCGCATGTACGTCAACCCCGACTACGCCAAGAGCGTGGAGGCCTTGATCGCCAGCCACGCGGGCGAGGCCGAGCTGCTGAAGAAGATGGCCGCGATTCCCACCGCGATCTGGATGTCGAGCATCGCGGACACCAAGAACCTGCCGCGGTACCTGGACGACGCCCTTCGTCAGCAGAAGGCGGACGCCAAACCGACGGTCACCACGGTCGTCGTCTACGACCTGCCGAACCGCGACTGCAACGCCGCCGCGTCGGCCGGCGAATTGGCCGCCACCCCCGACGGCGAGGCGCGCTACCAGCGCGACTTCATCGACGTCATCGCCGCCGCCTTCGCCGCGCACCCCGATCAGCGCATCGCCGTCGTGCTGGAACCGGACTCGCTGGGGAATCTGGTCACCAACCTGGTGAATCCGACGTGCCAGGTGGCCGAGGGCATTTACAAGCGCGGCATCGCGTACGCCATCGCCAAGCTGTCGCTGCCGAACGTCTTCATCTATCTCGACGCCGCGCACTCCGGATGGCTCGGCTGGCCCAAAAACCTGACCCGCAGCATTCCGGTGTTCAAAGAGGTGATGGACATGGCCGGCGGTGTCGACCGCGTACGTGGCTTCGCATTCAACGTTTCGAACTACAACCCGGCCAAGAATCCAACCAACGCGCCCCGCGATCCCGCGTCCGCCCCCAACGACGAGCTGGAATACGTGGCCGACTTTTCGCGCGCCCTGTCCGCCGCCGGCATCACGGGAAAGGCCTTCGTCATCGACACCGCCCGTAACGGCAAGCCGTTCATCCGCGGCACGTCGGGCAACTGGTGCAACATCAAGGGCGCCGGTCTGGGCGAACGCCCCGCGACCGCGCCGTCCCCCGGCGTCGACGCCTACCTGTACATCAAGCCCCCGGGCGAATCCGACGGTACCTCCGACGCCAAGGCGTCGCGGTTTGACCGGAACTGCGCCTCCGACGACGCCACCCCCGGCGCCCCCGAAGCCGGCAAGATGTTCGACAGCTACCTGATCACCCTGCTGAAGAACGCCACGCCGCCGCTGTAGCCCTGGCGAAGTTTCGGGCGAGGTGCCTCCCGCGTCGGCTTCATGAACGCGTCCATGCTCTCGATGAGCACGGGCGCTTCAGGTGACGCGGGCGCGCAGCGCAGCCTGGATCGCGGCGGTGACCTTCGCCGAATCTGGCCACGTCACGGTCGAGAACCAGGTCACGAACCGCCCGTCGCGATCGAACAAGTACTTGTGAAAGTTCCAGTGGGGTTGACCGATCGCGCCAGCTTGCTCGTTGGCCCATCGATAGAAAGGATGTGCCTCCTTGCCCTTCACCACCGACTTTCGCGTCAGCGGAAAAGTCACGCCGTAGTCTCGCGAACAGAACTGCGCTATCTGAGATTCGGTTTCAGGTTCCTGCCCTCCGAAGTCGTTGCACGGTACGCCGAGGACGACGAGGCCTTCGTCTCGACGGGCTCGCCAGAGACGCTCCAAGCTCTCGTACTGCGGGGTGTACCCGCAGGCCGAGGCGGTGTTGACCACAAGCAGCGCCTTGCCGCGAAAGGTGGCCAGCGGCAATGGCCTGCCGTCGATCGCCTCGAAAGAGAAGGTGTGGGCTGTGGTCGGTTGGGGCGCCGTGTGCATGACTGTTGAACGCACCAGCGCCCAGACTGGTAACAACCCGCCTGGGTGTTTTCAACTGATGCGGCCGCAACGACGACGCCCTCAACCGAGGCGGTGCATGTGACGCTGGAGATCTGACGGTAACCATCGATGCCCTCCGTGCGTTGTTCCAAGTGGAGTCCATGAATCGGAACGATATGGAACGGATGTCCAATCGAGAGGGAGAATCCGAAATGAAAAACCCAACAGGGTCGGGCGCGGAACAGCCAGGTCATGACCCCAGAACACGGTCTGTGGGTGAAATGCTTCAAAGCCTTGGAGCTACTGAAGCATTTCAAGTGTGGGTCTTGCGATCAGAATCCCCGGAGGGAAACCCGCATCTTGAGGTTCACCCGGAAACCAGATCTCGCCTGGTATGGAAACCCGTGTTCAGGGCGATTTCAAACGACACCGCTCTGACGTTCGTGATTTCCCCCGAAGAGGCCGATGCGCTGAAGGCGGCGGGATCTCCGGCGATTGCGTGATTGGCCGTTCGAGGATCTGCCGCAGTGATCAGACCCGATTCCGAAGCATCAATTCCTTCGGATGCGGTTCAAGGTACGTCTGTCCTGCCAGGTAGTCGACCTTCAGCAACCGAACATAGTGACGGATCAAGGTCACCGGAACGACAAGCGGGACCAGGCCGCGGCGGTGGTCATCGAGGACGGCCAGAATCTCGCTGCGTGCGACAGGGTCCAGTCGGTCGGTGAAGTGGCCCAGCATGTGGGTCATGACATTCACATGGCGACCGGGGGTGGCCAGCTTCGACAGCGCGCTCATGAAGCCCTCCTCATAACGGCTGCGCAGTTCATCGCGTGGCAATGATTTTCCTGTCGCCACAAGACGCCCAAGTCGCCGGTACCCGGGCTCGTCATGCGCCAACAGGGTCATCTTCTGCGCCGTATGAAATGCAACCAGCGCGTGAAGCGTCCAGCGGCGCGCCCACAAGAGTCGCATGCGGTGATAGGCGAATACCCGCTCGATGAAATTGTCCCGCAGTTTCGGATCGTTCAGGCGTCCTTCCTCCTCGATGGGCAGATTCGGAAACGCCCGCCGCAGTTCGGTCGCGAACAACCCCTGGCCGTCGCGTTCGGCCCTGGGCGGGGAATCCGTCGAATCCGAAGCCGCGTAGACCTTGACCCGAGACAATCCGCAGCTGGGCGAATCCTTCTTCAGCACGTAGCCCGAGAGGTCCTCGCGTGCCAACAGCTTCACCCTCCGTTGGGCGAAATCGACCATGCGAGACGTCCAGTCCTCGCCCGAGCGGTTGGCGATCAGTCTGATGTGCGGGGGGGGATCTTGTCGCCCACGGACCAGGCGCAGCGTTTCTCGCGGAATGGGCATTCCCACTTCGACTTCGGGGCAAACGGCCACGAATTCGACGAACGGACCCAGTTCGTCGACCAGGAACGGGTCGCGCTTGTGCTGGCCGTCGAAACGCACCTCTTGCCCCAACAGGCAGGCCGATACACCGATGCGGATAGGGTCAGTCATGGGTTCTCCCTCGCCGCACCGGCGTCATCGCCGGCGCGTGTTGCCGACGATGTGCGCCGTACATCGCCAATGCCTTCTGTTTTTGCAGCGCATGTTCGACGATAGGGTCCCGGGGTAGGTGGATTGCGTGATCGTCATCGGCCTGTCGTTCGGGGAGAAACCGCCGCAGATACGTGCCCCGTGGATCGAAGCGCTGGCTTTGCAGGGTCGGATTGAACACGCGAAAGTACGGCTGGGGATCGCATCCGGTGGATGCCGCCCATTGCCAGCCTCCATTGTTGGGGGCCAGATCGCCGTCCAACAGCCGTTCCATGAAATACCGCTCGCCCCATTGCCAGTCGATCAAGAGATCCTTGGTCAGAAACGACGCGACAATCATTCTGACGCGGTTGTGCATCCAGCCGGTCTGGGCAAGCTGGCGCATGCCGGCGTCGACGATCGGATAGCCGGTTCGACCCGCCTTCCAGGCCTCGAACCAATCCGATCGGTTCGTCCAGGCGAGTTCGCGAAACTGGGGCAGGAACGCGCGGGTTTCGACGTCGGGACGGTGCCACAGCACGTGGTAGTAGAACTCGCGCCAAACGATCTCGCGCAGGAAGGCACTTGGTCCCGTGCCTTCCGCGAAGGTCGTGCCTCCCAGCTTCAACGCGGCGATCACCTGCGCCGACGTGAACGAACCGTTCTTGAAGTAGATCGACATCTTCGATGTTCCGTCCACCCCGGGCACATCACGCTGGGATTTGTACGGGGCAAGGCGCGTGGCGAAATCCCGCAGGCGAGCACGCGCCGCCGAACAGCCCGCGGCGGGGATCTTGACCCGCACGCGGGGAGTGTTCGCGGCGACGAATCGTGCCAGGTGATCGTCCGGCGGCGGGGTGTCCCCGAACAGGCCGCGCCATGTCAGCGTGAACAGGGGCGGCTGGGCGTGCCCATCCGCGCGCGTGTCCAGATAGGCCAATCCTTGTTCCTGCGCGTCGATGCGGGCACGAATCCGCGGGGATGCCAGCAGGTCGAACCAACGCCGCGCGAACGCCGCGTACACCTGGTAGTAGCGGGGGGCGTCGTCCGCGATTGCCTTGCCCGGCCTGTCGTCCTTCCTGATCTCCTCCGGCTCGATGAGAATGTGATCGCGCTCGGTGTGAACCGACACCCCCCAGCGATCCTCCAGCAGCGTGGTGACGGCCTGATCGCGCTGCCGCGCGAATGGTTCGTAGTCCCGGTTGAACGACACTGTCGCGGGACGGCCCAGCCGGTGGGTGTCGAACAGTTGCATCAGGAATGAAAACGCATCCTCGGGACCCCGGTCGAGGACCAACAACTCCCCGCCCGTGTCCCGCAACTCGGTGCGCAGGGAATCCAGCGTCGCCAGGAAGAAGGCGAAGCGATCGGCCGAAAAATCCGGACGGGCGAGAAACTTGGCGTCGAAACAGAAGACGCCCAACACCCGGCCCCGGTGCTGGCCCCAACTCCAGCGCAGGGCGGGATTGCCGGCCACCCGCAGATCGCGGCGGAACCAGTGGAGCCCGTAGCGAAGATCGCCCGCGACGGTTGTCATTGCCGCCCCGGGGGACCGCCGGCCTTTCGCTTGGGATAGGCCTGGCGAACAACGGCGGCTATCTCCCGCAGCGTCGCCGCGCGCGGCGATCGCTTGCGCCACACCAGCGCGATCGTCCGATGGGCGGCGGGGGAGGCGAGCGGCCGTACGTGCAGACGCGCGGGTGTGGCCTCCGCGGCGATGGCCAGCGTGGGCAGCAGCGTGACGCCCGCTCCGCCCGCGACCATCTGAACCAGGGTCGACAAGCTGGTGGCGCGGAACTCGGTCTCATGGGCGCGCGCCGCCGTGCAGACCTCGAGGGCCTGGTTTCGAAAGCAATGACCATCGTCCAGCAACAATATGTCCGCGTCGCGAAGCTCCGACCCCGTGACCGGTGACGTCGCTTTCGCCAACGGATGCGAAGATCGCGTGACCAGGACGAAGGGATCCTTGGCAATGACGTCGCGCTCGACGTCCCCAACCTCCGCCTCCAGGGCCAGCAGCGCGCCGTCCAACTCTCCGTCGGCAACCTTCTTGACCAGTACGTCGGTCTTTTCCTCGCGCCACGAGATGGTCAGGCGTGGAAACTTCGACCGCAGTTTCGGGGTCACGCTGGGCAGAAGGTACGGCGAGATCGTCGGAATGACGCCGAGACCAAGGAGGCCGATCGACGGATCGCTCGCGCGCCTACCGGCTTCCACCAGATCATCCGCTTCGATCAACAGGCGCCGGGCACGCTCCACGATTTCGCGGCCAGCGGCCGTCACGATGACCTTCTGTCTGTCTCGTTCGAACAACCGTACGCCCAGCGCATCTTCCAGTTGGGCAACTTGGGCGCTGAGCGACGGCTGCGCGACATGGCACCGCTCGGCCGCGCGTCTGAAGGAAAGTTCCTCGGCCAGCGCGACGACGTACTGAAGCTGACGGAGCGTGCACGGGTAGGGGCCCAGTTTCATTGGCGGATCGAGGCTATCAGGTTGCCACAATAGGTGCCTTGTTCACGGTCTCTAGGCAGGTGATCGTCGCTCTTATGGTTTCAAAATCGCAACCTGCCGGTACGGATTGGTAACCCGAGGCGCCTCAATCGATCTTTCTAACTGGTCACTCTCGGACGCCCGACTCATCAATTCGGAGCCGCTGCGTGGCATGACACTTGAAGGGCTCCTGGGCATTCGCGGAGCCGGGCTGCTGGGTTTCCGCGGCCCGAACAACCAAGGAGGATCCGATGCGCTCACTGTTTCTAACCCTGGCTTTTCTGGCCACCGGCCTGTCACCTAACTTCGCCTGCAGCGATGTCGATGCGGCGTTCGACTGCCACGCGGTGTGTGACAAATACAAGACTTGCTTCAACGCCAGTTACGACGTAAGCGCATGCACCAGTCGCTGCCGCACGGCTGCAGCGAACGACAGCAATTACAAGGACAAGGCAGACATGTGCGAGACCTGCATCGATGATCGGTCATGCGCCTCCGCGACATTCTCCTGTACGCTTGAATGTGGAAGCATCGTTCCTGGCTAAATCGTGGCTAACCCACGCGCCGGCACGACGATTGCTGTAATTTCCGACGACCATGGATCACCGGGTCGCAACTTCGTCATGAACGCCGTCAAGTGAGGAGCCAAGCTGCCATGCCAATCACATTGTCGCCCTTACCGTACGCACTAGACGCGCTCGGGCCTCACATGAGTGCGGAGACGCTTGATTATCATCACAACAAGCATCACCGGACGTATGTCGAAACGCTGAACCGGCTGATTGAGGACACGTTCGCGGCGAACCTGACGTTGGAGGAGATCATCCGATCCAGCGAAGGCCAGGTATTCGACAATGCCGCGCAGGTCTGGAACCACGACTTCTTCTGGAACAGCATGGCGCCCGGTGGTGGCGGGCCACCCAAGGGGGCTCTTGGGCGTCGGCTCGACGACGCGTTTGGGTCGTATCATGCCTTCGCGTCGGCGTTTTCAACCGCGGCAACCGGCCGGTTCGGCAGCGGCTGGGTTTGGTTGGTGCTGCTGTCAAACGGAAAGTTGGCCATCACGACCACCGCCAACGCGGACTTGCCGCTGAAACAAGACGAGAAGGCGTTGCTAACCCTCGACATATGGGAGCACGCCTACTACATCGACCACCGCAATGCGCGGCCTCGGTACGTCGAGACTTTTCTAAATCACCTTGTTAACTGGGACTTCGTGCAGAGCAATCTCGCGAGTTCTTGACCGACCGGCCTTCGCACATGGCCCTTTTGGTTCCCGGCACCACCTGCTGGAGAGTTGTCCGCGCTGACCGGCTGTCCATGATCCAGGACGCGGGTCCGTGTTTCTCGTATATGGCCGACGCCATCGAAGCTGCTCGCCGCAGCGTGTTTATCCTGGGATGGGACGTGGACAGTCGTACTGTCTTGCGGCCCGACAAGATCGACGACGCCGACCGACTGTTGCTGCCCCTGCTCCGCCGATGCCTCGAACGCCGCCCCGAGTTGGAAATTTTTGTCCTGTCTTGGGATTTTTCTTTCATCTATTCGTTTGAACGGGAGCCGGCGCCTCGACGGCAGTTCGGCGCGGCGCACCCGCGCTTGCACTTTGCTCTCGACGCGGATCACGGTAGCGGCGGCTCGCATCATCAGAAGCTTTTGGTCGTAGACGATGCGGTCGGGTTCGTTGGTGGAATCGATTTGACCCATCACAGGTGGGACGAACCCTCCCATGCCGTCATGGACCCGCGGCGGCTGGACGGTGATGGCAAACCCTACGGACCCTTCCACGAAGTCGAGGTGGCTGTATCCGGTCCGGCCGCGGCGGCCTTGGGAGAACTGGCGCGGACCCGATGGAACACACGCCGCCGCCGCCGGACACCGCCCGTCAGACCGGGCAGCAGCGCGATCTGGCCCGCGAATCTCACGGTCGACGTGTCGGACTTGGATGTCGGGTTCGCACGGACGCTCACACGACCAGGGATACCGGGCATTCGCGAGATCGAGGCGACGACCGTGGCCGCCATCGCGTCGGCCCGCCGGTCCATCTATGTCGAGAATCAATACCTGACGTCGCGGGTGGCGGTGCGCGCCCTGGGGGATCGCCTGGTTTCCCAGGAGGGTCCCGATGTCGTCGTCGTTTTGCCGCTGAGCGAATCCGGTTGGATGGAGCAAAGTTCGATGGGCCTGCTGCGCCAGGAAGCATTGTCCGCACTGCGCGCGGCTGATCGCCACGGCCGCTTGCGGCTCTTGGCGCCCGTGGTACGCGCGGCTAACGACAATCATCCGATCGCCGTGCATTCGAAAGTCCTGGTGGTCGATGACCACGTGGCGAAGATCGGGTCGGCCAACCTCAGCAACCGTTCGATGGGTCTCGACTCCGAGTGTGACGTGATCGTCGAGGCACGCGACCCGGCGGGCGCGGCGTTCGTCGCGTCGGTGCGCGATCGTCTGCTTGCCGAGCATTGGGGGGTCTCGCCGCGGCACTTCGCGGCTAGCCTCAAGGAGGCCGGCTCCCTGTGTCGCGTCATCGACCATTTTGCGAAAACTCCTGGTCCCCGGGGCCTGGTAGTCCTGCCAGAGACGTGCGACGCGCCGGTTGATCTCACGTTGCTTGATGGGGCGATGGTCGATCCGCCCGAACCATGGAATGCTGACCTCCTGTTGAAGCGCGCAATCCCATTATCTCTGCGCCGACGCCTCGCGCGACGGTGGCTTCGTCCGTTGATGCTGGCGGCTGCCGTCATCGCCATCTGGGCCGCGCTGCGCGCGTTCGGCCCGGGCGGCGGACAGCTGCGATCGATCGTGGGCGCCGGCGCCGCTTGGATCGCCGCGCGGCCGGGTGGATCTGTCGCGGCGGTGGGGGCCATCGCACTTGGTGGAGCGATCTTCATTCCCATCACCGTCCTCATCGCGTCCGCCCTGGCTGTTTTCGGCTTCTGGCCGGGAATCGCAATCGCATGGGTGGGCGCCACCCTTGGTGCCGTCATATCGCACGCGTTCGGTCGCCGCCTCGGTCCCCGAGCGCTTGCTTGGCTTCCCGATCGATCGTTGGTGGGATTGCGGCGCTTCCTCGGACGCCGTGCTTTCTGGGCGGTCGTGTTGGCCCGACTCCTCCCGGTTGGGAACTTCGGACTGCTGAATCTAATGGCGGGCGCGGCTGGGGTGCCCAGGCGCCCGTTCGTTCTTGGGAACCTGGTCGGCCTGCTTCCCGGACTGCTGGGAATGGGGGTGTTCGCGAACCGGGCCCTCGAAGCCGTCCGCAATCCAACCCCGCGCAACGTCATGGTCGCGGTGCTGCTGGTGGCCGTGGCCGTCGGCATCGCAATCGTGGCCAAACGGCGCTTCGATCGTGGCGTGGCAAACGGCGCGGCATGACATCGGTCGCCGGCGCCTCGACAGTGACACCTGTTCCCGAGCGATCCGCCGCGCCCGCAATCTTGCGGGTCGCCACCTGGAACATTCACGACGCGGTCGGCAGCGATGGCCGCCGGGACGTCGGCCGGGTGGCGCGGGTCATTGCCTCGCTGAACGCTCCGATCGTTGGCTTGCAAGAGGTGTCGTGTGGACCCGAACATTCTTGTGACGTCGCGGGTCTGGCCGCCGCCACCGGCCTAGCCTGGCGGGCCATTCCCACGCGAGGACACGAGGGTGGCCAGAGCGGGAACGCACTGTTGACGTCGCTGCCCATTGCATCCGTTCAGCTCTATGATCTGTCGATTCCCGGACGCGAACCGCGTGCCGCCTTACAGGTCGATGTCCTGCACGCCGACCGGCGCCTGAGAATCGTCGTGACCCACCTTGGACTGCGGGCTGGCGAACGCCGCCGCCAAGTTGCACGCCTTTTGGGGCTGGTCCAGCATCAAGACGCCGACGCCACCCTTTTGCTCGGTGATATCAACGAATGGTTCATGTGGGGGCGGCCTCTCCGTTGGCTGCACCGCCGTTTCGGTGTGCATCCCGGACCACGGACGTTTCCGTCGCGACTTCCGTTGCTGGCGTTGGACAGAATCTGGGCGCATCCCAGCGGCATGTTGTCATCCATCGACGCGGTACGGGGCCGTGAGGCGAGTCGCGCCTCCGACCACCTTCCCGTGGTCGCCACCCTGCGCCTACCCGCGCTGTCCGGCACCCGTTCCGTTTGAACCGGGTGCGGGTCGCATCAGAGCGCCCGCTGGAGCTGCTCGGGTGGCAACGGGCCGGCGGTGACGCGCAACTCGCGGATACAACCCACGAACCAGTAGACCAGGTTCTGACGTACCCCCAGCGAGAGCTTGCCCGGTCCGAACGCGGGGACGGCGACGGGACCGCTTGCGTCCTCCACCCCTTCCACGTAGTGGCGCATGGTGACCCCGTCGTAGGTGAGGGCAGTCCAGGTCCATTGTCCGACGGGATGAAGCTTGGAGCTGTCCGCCAGGGTCCTGCTGGCGGCACCCGCAAGCAGAAAGGTATCCAAATAAAAAGAGGTCTCGGTGACACGCGCTTCCATCGTCGCCCGGGCGGGCCCAGCCGTCTCGATGTGCAGAAAGCGAGGCTGATTGAGCGTGGCGACGGTGACGCCGTCAATCCGGACCAGCACCTCCAGGGTGAAAACACCGCGCTCCCTCAGCGGATGGTCGTCGACGACCACCGCGTCATCGCCGTCGAAACACAGTGCATCGCCGTGCGGCGTGGAGGTGACGACGGGACTGCCGAGCACCATGGGGGTCAGTCCATGGATCGATGTGAGGCTGTCGATCAGCCAGCGCTCCGAAGCGCCCGAACCACCACCACCACCACCAGAACCACCACCGACGGGCCCGGCGCTGCCCGCCGTGCAAGCGGACAGCAACAGAAACACCACGGGGATTTTTTTCGCGCGAACCATGGACCTGGCCAATGAGTGTCCGAAGGGGCTCTTCTCGGCTCGGCCCCGGAATAATCGCAGGTGCACCGCTCACCGAACGGAACTGGTCAGGCTCATAGACCCGACGTCGCCCTCCGATCGG
>JANOJB010000341.1:0-88907 GCA_031407985.1 Pseudomonadota bacterium
GCCGAATTCGTTGCCTCCCCAGCACTGAACGTGGCCGTCAGCGATCAAGGCGCAGGTGTGCCGCCCCGACGCCGCAATCGCGATCGCGGGCGGCAACGAGAACACGTCGAACGGCTCCGTGCGATCGATCGTCGATCCGTCGCCGAGTTGCCCCAGATCGTTCTGTCCCCAACAACGCGCCCGTCCGTCGGCAAGCAGCGCGCAACTGTGATAGCTCCCCGACGCGATAGCGACCGCCGTCGCGATCCCCGGCACCTGGATTCCGTTCAAGCGGTTGGTCGTGGACCCGTCGCCGACCTGGCCCGCGACGTTCCAGCCCCAGCAGCGCACCGTGCCGTCCATGATCAACGCACAGGTGTGATAGCTGCCCGCCGAAACCGCGCGCGCGCCGGTCACATCCATCACGCTCCCCGGTGTTACCCGGCTGACAATCGTCCCGTCCCCCAGCTGTCCATCGGGGTTCGATCCCCAACAGTAAACATCCCCACCCGCCACGACCAGACACGTGTGACCGGCGCCTGCGCCGATGCGGTCGTTCAGCATTTGGGACCCGCACGGGCTCCCGGAATCCGGACGCAAGCCCGACCCCGAGCCGCACCCGAAAAGACCAAGAACCACGATCGCTGCCGCCAGGCGCATTGTGCCAACACGCGTCAACGCGGTTTGGGGGCCGCGGATCGTGACAACGCCAGGACCTCGGGCGCGGCCAGCGCGCGGCTGTAGATCACCACGTCGTCCAGATCGCCGGTGAACAGGCGCTCGGGCATGTGCCACCTGCCCATGTACAGCGTCGCATTGCCCGGCTTAATCGATATCGGAACCGTCCTGGTGCTCTGAGCGATACCGTCCTTGTAGAAGGACATCGTGCCGGCCGTTCCGTTCACGACGCTGACAATGTGGCTCCACTGCCCGGGGGCGACGCAGGCGCAGTCGATGGTGACGTAGTCCGAGTCACCCGGCCCCTGGTAGTAGCCGAACTGAAACTTTGTGTCGGCCGGCGTCAGCCTGACGTTCATCTCCCAGCCTCCCACGAACACGTTCTCCGTGCTGATCAACGTGACGAATGACTCGCCGAAGTCTCCGCTGGCGGGACGTACCCACAGGGCGACGGTCCAGTCGGGCGTAGCGTTCGGAAATGACGGGACCGAAAGCTCGGTGCCGGCTTCGAAGTGCAGGGCGCCGCCGAATCTGCCGGTGATCCATGTGCCCCCGATGATCGAGCCGTTGCGGGCATTGACCGTGCGATCGGCCGCCACGGTGCCGGTACCGTCGTCAAGCGGCCACAGCGCCACGATGCCCGTGTCCAGGGCCGGATCCAGCCCCACGACATCGATTGGGCCCGCGACACAGCCAACCGATACCAGCGTGATCGCGACTAGTCGGGGCAGCATCACATCCACGCTATCAGGGTCAGGCTGCTGATCAGCGTCGGCCGGCCAGCGCCGGCGACCTCGGCATCCAGGAAGCGAATCACGGGATAAGGGCGTGCGGCCTGCACATGAGCCTCCACGGCCAGTTCGAAGCGGCCCCGGATCGGCACGCGCACGCCCATTCCAGCGTCGGCGACCGCCGACCAGCGGGCCCTGCTGATCCCGTGATACGGGAACGCGGTCTGCCCCGTGGCCGACACACGCAGCGCTCCCGCGCCGATGGACAAGACCGGCTGAAGCCACGTGCCGGCCCTCCAGCGCCAGGCGCCTTCAACCAGACCAAACTGCAGCGACACGTCCGCGGTGCCCGACGGAGTGTCCAGGCGAGACGGCGTCCCCAGGCCCGCCAGGGTCACGCGACCGAGGAAGTGATCCCCGAAGCTGCGCTGGAGGCGAGCGATGGGAACCAGCGACGGCGTCAGTCCCTCCAAGCTGCCCAACACGCAACCACCCATCTCGATCGCCCACGTCGACCGCCAACGATCGTCGAGAGCCGCCTCGGTCCAGCGGGTCACCTCGACCGGCGGCGGCTGCGGAACGACCTTCGGGGTGCGCCCCGACGCCAAAGCGACCTCCAGGAAGCTGGCGCGCAGAAGTTCGAGCGCGCGGATCGAAAGCACCTCGGCTGCGCGCGGCGAGCCCGGTTCGGTCGAAACCCGCCTGACGACCGTCTTCCCGGTGACGCGATCGATGACCCACAACTCGGCCGAATCCTTCAGCGGCTCGCCGGAGGCTTCCCCCAGGATCGCGACCACGGCCTCGACGTCGGGGCCGGCCGCCGCCAACTCAAGCGAGGCGCGGATATCCGTGTCCATCGGAGGATCAACGACACGAACGTCGAATCCAGCGGACACCAGCTCCCCTCGCAGTCGGACGGTCGCCTCGGCGGCGACAGGGCTTGGTCGCGGGGGACGAACCAGCACGACCGTCGACGCACGCGCCAGGCCCACGACACCGAACGTCGCGAGCAACAGAAGGCCGGCCAGAACCGTCGGGCGCCGCCGCCCGGGCGGGGATCTCACGGCGTTTCGCGGAGCGCGCGGGCCGCTCCGGCATAGGTTCCGCGTGGGAATCGGCGCAGGTACTGATCCGCAACCTCGCGCGCGGCGGATACCCCGCGCAGCCTCTCGGTCGCGGTCATCTTTCGGCCAAGCGCTTCTGATGAATAGGCTCCGGATGGCGCCTCCTTAAGATACAAATCGTACCATTTGAGGGCGCGCGCACTGCTTTCCGCGTCAGCCTTCGATTCTTCCAGACGGCCCAGCAAGAACGCGGAGTCACGCGCGCGCGACGAGCGTGGGAAGCGCTCTCTCTCGGCAATTAAGGCCTGGCGCGCGATGTCGTCTCGCCGTCGGTAACGGGCGGCATCCGCCAACGCCGCCAGATCCTCGCTGCTGGTCTCCCATAACGACCGGCGCAGACCCCTCGTCTCGGCGTCACCAAGGATCAGGTCCAGATCGCCCGCCGCCAACGCCGCGGCCCAGCTGCGCGACCCGGAGGCCAGAGCCGTCCGCGCGCTTCCCATGGGAGCCGGCCGTGTTCCCGGAATTCGGGACGACGCGGGCGCGAAGGCGTCCGCCGATGGCGTTTGCGAAGGCGCGTCCGAACGGGCTTCCGGTCCATCGATCTCGCGTAGCAAGATCTCTTTCTTCCGCATGTTGATGGACAGGTGCTGACCCGCCCGTACCGCCATAACCCCATCGGCCACCGGTCCGGTCACCGAGACCAAACCCTTCTTCATCCGAATATCCAGCCGCTCGGTCGCCCCGTCCCAGGCCGCGGTGAAGACCGTTCCCCGCACCGTGATCAGAAACGGCCCCGCGTCGACAAGCCAGCGCGCCCCCGGGAGCGGCGTCACCTTCACCTCGGCCTCGCCCTCCTCGATCGCGAAACGGGCACCCTTGTCGTCGACGGAGCTCAACCGGCCACGGGCGCCCGCCATCAGGCGCAATTCAGTCCCCTCGCCAAATCGCAGCAGCGATCCGGCGGGATCAAAAGAACGAATGTAGCCCCCGTCGCCGACGGTGCCACCTTCGATCTTGTAAGCCAGCGCTCCGGTTTCCGGTCCGGCGGTCTGGAAGAACGAACTGGAGCCGACGACCACGGCCCCGGTGACCGCGGCTGCTCCCAGAAGCGACACAACCATCCACGGTTTCCACGGTGCACGCCGCCGTCCCCGCGCTGCCACCCGCTCGTTGACCAACTGCAGCCCGACCATGCGCTGCAGCGGCGTCATCGGCGCCGACGCGGTCCGTGCCAATTGGGCCACGACGTCCAAACGCGCCGTCGACAGGCCCGTGTCTCCATCAGATGACTTCATAGGTCCCCCCGTTTGCCCTCGAAGTAGTTCACCAGATCCGCGTCTCCCTCGATCCATTGAGACACCCGATCGCCCGCGCGGCCCAGGGTTCGTTTGACCGTGGATAAGGAGATCGCCAATACGACCGCTATTTCCTCGAGAGTCATTGATTCCAGATGCCGAAGCGCGAACACCAGTCGTTCACGCGTGCCCAGTTGATCCAAAACCGCATAAAAGCGCCGCAGAACCTCACGGGACTCGGGGTCGCCGTCCAATGTCGCGACCTCGGGCAGTTGGCCCCCGTCGGACAACATGATCCAACGACGGGCGCGACGGCGGCGCAGTTCCCATTTGACGATCCGGATCGCGAACGAAACCACGAAGCTGCGAAAGGCATCCGGATTCTGCAGCGTCCCGACCCGCGAGAACAGCCGGTAGAACACCTCCTGCGTCACGTCCTCGGCGTCGGTGTCGCGGCCGAGGGCCCGGCTGGCGATCCCGTAGACCACCGGCGCGAACCGATTCCAGGTCATGGCCGTGGCCCAGACCTCGCCCGCGATGAGCGCCCGCGCGAGATCGGCGTCCGTCGGATCGCTGGCTGCGCCGGGCGGAACCACGTGCAACGGCGCCCGTCGCCGGTCAATCGTCATCTGCGGAAAACCCACGGGTTCATGACTTTACTTCCGAATCGGCAGTAGCAGCTCCGGCCTTGGGCAGTTCATTACGGCGCGCGCGCGATTGTATGCCTGGTTGACGCGGCGCTCGCCCGCCGACGCAACGCGAGATACCACCCATCGGCGACCTAGTTCCGGTCGACCGACGACCGGCGTTAAAGTCCCGCGATGGCACAAACGCGGACCGGGGCTCAGGCGATCGTCGACAAGGTGAAGCAGTCCGCGGCCGGCAAGGTGAAGGTCGCGATCACCGACATCGACGGGATCCTACGCGGCAAATACATCCACAAGGACAAATTCCTGTCGGCCGTCGATGGCGGCTTTGGGTTTTGCAGCGTCGTGTTCGGCTGGGACGCGGGGGACGTGTGTTACGACAACGGCAGTTTCACGGGGTGGCACACCGGTTATCCGGACGTGTCGGCGCGTATCGACCTTGCCACCATGCGCGAGGTTCCGTGGGACGGCCGCGTGCCGTTCTTTCTCGGTGACTTTCAGGATGCGAAGGGCGGCGCACTACCCATCTGTCCGCGCCAGCTTCTAAAGCGGGTGGTCGCGGAGCTTGACGACGCGGGTTTCGCGGCGTTGACGTCGTTGGAGTACGAATTTTTCAACTTTCGCGAAACGCCCGAATCCCTGGCGGCCAAACACCACGCCAACCCGCAAACCCTTTCTCCCGGGATGTTCGGCTATTCGGTCATCCGCATGGCGCAGAACCAGCCGTTCGTGAACGCGCTGTTCGACGAGATGGCGGCGTTCCGCGTTCCCATCGAGGGGCTGCATACGGAAACCGGGCCTGGGGTTTTGGAAGCGGCGATTCTGTATTCGGACCCCGTCGAGGCGGGGGACCGGGCCGTGCTGTTCAAGACCGGCGCCAAGGAGATCGGACAACGCTTCGGCATCATGCCGTCCTTCATGGCCAAGTGGAACGCCGACCTGCCCGGTTGCAGCGGTCACGTTCACCAGAGTCTGTGGGACCGGGCCGGTAAGACGAACGTGTTCTTCGACGACAAGCGCCCGCACAAGATGAGCGCGTTGTTCGAGCACTACGTGGCCGGACAGATGCACTGCTTGCCAGAGATCCTGCCGCTATTCGCGCCGACGGTGAACAGTTACAAACGTCTGGTCGAGGGCGCGTGGGCGCCGACCAAGGTGAACTGGGGCGTGGACAACCGGACGACCGCGCTGCGGATGATCCCCGGCAGTTCCAAATCGACGCGGCTTGAAACCCGCGTCAACGGTTCCGACAGCAATCCCTACCTGGCGTTGTCGGCGGCGCTGGCAAGCGGTCTGTACGGCATCAGGAACAAGCTGCGCCTGCCCGCGGGTCCCGTGCAGGGCAATGGTTACGCCGATGCATCGGCGCCCGTCCTGCCGCGCGACCTGCACGAGGCGACGGTAAGATTCGAACAGTCAAAGGTCGCGCGCGAGCTGTTCGGCACCACATTCGTCGACCACTTCGCGGCGACGCGCCACTGGGAATGGCGGCAATTCGGCAAGGCCGTCACCGACTGGGAACGCGCTCGCTACTTCGAGATTATCTGACGACGCCCCGCCCCACGAACGCGTCGCGCGCGGGTATTCTTCGCCGTGATGCCGACAACCAATGATCACCGTCCCGGCCCCGATCTCGCCGGTCGATCGCCGCCCCGTCCGACGACGCTGGCGCACGACATCCTTCGCCAGGAGGCTCATCCCCTGGATCCGTTCTTCCGCCCGCGCTCGGTGGCTGTCATCGGCGCCACCGAAGCGCCAGGTAGTGTCGGCCGGACACTGCTGTCGAATCTGCTTGCCACCCCATTTGGCGGGACGATCTATCCGGTCAATCCCAAACGCGAAAGCGTCCTGGGGATCAAGACGTACCCGTCGGTGGCGGACGTTCCCGCAGGCATAGATCTGGCCGTTGTGGTGACGCCCGCACCCGCGGTTCCCCGCGTAATAGGTGAGTGCGCGGACCGCGGCGTGCCGGCGGCGGTGGTGATCTCGGCCGGCTTCCGCGAAACCGGGCCGGCGGGCGCCGAACTGGAACGCCAGGTGTTGGCCGAGGCGCGCCGCGGCCGTATGCGCATCGTGGGGCCGAACTGTCTGGGCGTCATGAGCCCCGTCAGCGGGTTGAATGCCACGTTCGCCGCCGGGATGGCCCGGCCCGGCGGCGTCGCCCTGCTCAGCCAAAGCGGCGCGCTGCTGACCGCAATCTTGGATTGGAGCCTGCGCGAGCAGGTTGGTTTCAGCGCGTTTGTTTCGCTGGGATCGATGTTGGATGTCGGGTGGGGCGATCTGATCGACTACCTGGGCAACGACACCCATACGCGGGCCATCGTCATCTACATGGAGTCCGTGGGTGACGCGCGGGCATTTTTGTCAGCCGCGCGGGAGGTCGCGCTGACCAAGCCCATCATCGTGATCAAGGCCGGGCGCAGTCAGGCGGCCAGCCGCGCGGCGGCTTCCCATACCGGGGCACTGACCGGCTCGGACGAAGTTTTGGACGCGGCTTTCCGTCGCGCGGGCGTCTTACGTGTGGCCGATATCGGCGAGGTGTTCGATCTGGCCGACGTACTCGGGAAACAACCCCGGCCCGCGGGCCCGCGGCTGACCATCGTGACCAACGCCGGGGGCCCCGGCGTGTTGGCGACGGATGCCCTGGTCGCCGGTGGCGGCGAGCTGGCCGTTGTTTCGGATGAGACGCTGGCCCGCCTGGGGACTGTGCTGCCCGCGGCGTGGAGCCACGGAAACCCTCTGGACATTCTGGGCGATGCGGATCCGACCCGGTATGCGAACGCGCTGGAGATCGCCGCCGGGGATCCGGCCAGCGACGGTTTTCTGGTGATCCTGACCCCGCAGGACATGACCGATCCGACGCTGACGGCGGAGGCGCTGCGCAAACACGCACGGATTCCGGGCAAACCTGTGTTGGCCAGCTGGATGGGTGGTGCCCAGGTCGCGGCCGGGATCGACATCTTGAACCGCGCGGGCATTCCCACCTTCGATTTTCCCGACAGCGCGGCCCGGGCGTTTTGCGCCATGTGGAGGTACACGTACAACCTGCGAGGCCTGTACGAAACCGCGAAGCGCGGCCCGGATCGGAACGTTGTTCCGCACGAAGCCCAGGCGGTGCTGGGCGCAGCGCGTGCCGAGGGCCGGACCTTGCTGGATGAGCACGAGTCGAAAGCGCTGCTGGCAAGTTATGGAATCCCGACCGTCACCACGCGCGTCGCGCGCGACGAAGGGGAGGCCATCGCCGCCGCCCAGGCTGTCGGGTTTCCGGTTGTGGTCAAACTTTGGTCGCGCACCGTCACGCACAAGACGGACGTAGGAGGGGTCAAGTTGAACCTTGGCGACGCGGCGGCGGTTGTACGCGCGTTCGCTGAGATCAGGGACGCCGTCGTGGCGATTTCCGGGCCGGCGGCCTTTCTGGGCGTCACCGTGCAGCCGTTCATCGATCGTCAGGGCGGATACGAGCTGATCCTGGGGGCTTCGCCTGATCCTCAGTTCGGCCCCGTGCTGCTTTTTGGAATGGGCGGCGAACTGGTTGAGGTGTTCCGCGATCGCGCGCTGGCGTTGCCTCCGCTTAACAGCACGCTGGCGCGTCGCATGATGGAGCAGACCAAGATCTACCGCGCGTTGAAGGGTGTGCGCGGCCGGGCGGCCGTCGACCTCGGCGCACTGGAATCCTTGCTGGTTCGGTTCGGCGATCTGGTGGTCGAGCAGCCCTGGATCCGCGAGATCGACATCAACCCCCTGCTGGTCAGTGCGGACGGCGCCCTGGCGCTGGATGCGCGCGTGCTGCTACACGAGGCGAACACCCCCGCGTCCGACCTGCCTCGTCCCGCCATCCGTCCGTATCCGACGGAATACGTCTGGCATGGGACGCTCCCGAATGGCACGCCCTTCACGATTCGCCCCATCCGTCCCGACGACGAGGCGGCCATGGTGGCCTTCCACCGCACGCTGGGCGAAGAAAGCGTCCGGCTGCGCTACATGCAGTCGGTCAAGCTCGACGACCGCACGGCGCACGAACGTCTGCTTCGGATCTGCTTCGCCGACTACGATCGCGAGATCGCCCTGGTCGTCGAGGGACAAGGCGCGGCAGGTGCGGGCGAGGCCGCGGTTCAGATCATGGCCGTGGGTCGCCTCAGCCGTGATCGCGTGCCTTCACCGCAAGGAACGTCGGCCGCCGCATTCTCGATTTTGGTGGGCGATCCGTGGCAGGAAAAAGGCCTGGGCCGGGAGCTCCTGGGTCGCCTCATCGAGGTCGGCCGGCGGGAAAGCATCGGCCGGCTGTACGCCGACATTCTGGTCGTGAATCTACGCATGCAGCGGCTGTGTGCGCGCTTGGGATTCAGTCTCGGATCCGTGACGGACGGTAGCAACGTATTGCGGGCCGACCTACGTCTGTGACGTGCGCCAGCGACCCCTGCGCAACGTCGAAGCTGGTCGACGATTCAGAACGCCAGGCCGATACCGCCGGAGAACACGTCCTCGCTGTTCCTGCTGTCCCGAACCGTGCTACCGCGCGCGGCGGTGTTGAAGTCGGAGGTGCCGGCGCCCAGGTGGTACCGCGTGTAACCCGCCCGTACCGTCCATGCACCGAAGTGCCCGGGTATGAACCCGAGGCCGCAACTGGCGGTGGCGCCCGCGGAAAAAAAGCCAAAGGGTTCATTCCGCACGGTCCCAGCCGTCGCATCGAATCGCCCGTAGAAGTCACCGGAACCAAGACCGATGGTCAGCGGGAGAGTCAGCGTGATCGGACCCAGCGCGACGTCCGGCGCCAAGCCAATCTCGTAGTAGACGCCTTCATTCGCGCCCGTGCCTGCCTTGTTCTGCAATTCAAACAGCACCTGGATCCACGGATGTAGCGCGAACGCGCGAAGCAGGGCGGTGTCGTCCAAAACCAACCTGACGTTGAAACCACGGAACGTGGCAAAAGCATCGTTCGGACTCAGGTACGTCAGGTACGTCGGGTTGACGGTCAGGGTCTTCGCGACGGTGAAGGACGCGCCCGCGGTGAAATCCGTTTCAAACCAGGAGGGGGTCGTGCTGGCCATCGCGCCCGACAAACTGCCCGCGCCGGTGTTGCGCGAATGGAAGGAATTCCAGATGCCAAGCGTGATCGAGGCGTTGCTCAGGAAGCCTTCGCCCTCGTGGATCTTGAAGTCGAGATCGGCATACGGCTGAAGCATTCTGCCGTCGTCCTCGAAGACCACCCCGCGGCTTACAAACTGGCTGGCGATGCTGATGCCGATGCCCCCGCCAAGGCAGGGCCCTTTGCATTTCTCGACGCCTTCCTGAACTTTCTTCGGCGCCCTGCCCGCGTGGCTGACGCCGGCATGGATCGCGATCCCCACGTTCAGGACGCAAATCGTGGCGATCACGTGCCTGGTCATGTTGCTTGATCGCCCAATGAGCATGGGTGGATTCTACCTGTCGTGGGCAGGGCACGAATGGCCGGATCGGAGGCATTTTCTCGCAAAAAAGGCGTCCCTCTTCGCTGCCCACCACAACGACAAACCGCCAAACAAGATATATTGACGCCCATCCCACCCCAACAACTACGTGCCTCGATCGATCTGTTGTTCGTCGACGCGCACATCGTAGTCGCCAACAAACCGTGCGGCCTGCTGGTGCATCGCGGGTGGGCCAACGACGACGACGTCGCGCTGTTTCGCGTGCGTGATGCGATCGGCGCGTACGTGTATCCCGTGCATCGACTGGATCGCGGCACCAGCGGCGCGCTTCTGTTCGCGCGATCCGCGGAGGTGGCGGCGGCGCTTGGTGAAACCATCGAGGCGGGTCGCCTGGAGAAACGCTACCTCGCTTTGGTGCGCGGCTCGCCGCCGACCGAGGGCGTGGTCGACTACCCCATTCCGAAGGAGGAACACAAGGGAGCCGCCCGGGTTCCCGCCATCACTCGATTTCGCCTGGTCGCGCGCTCCACCGTCGATCGTTGCGCGCTGGTCGAGGCGATTCCCCAGACCGGCCGCTTGCATCAAATTCGCCGCCACCTCCGTCATCTCAATCATCCCCTGATCGGCGACGTGAACTACGGCTCGGGCGAGATCAACCGGCACTACCGCGCCACCTACAATCTGCATCGCCTGGCGCTTCATGCGCACCTTCTTGCGTTCGATCATCCGATGACCGGCGCGCGCGTCGTCGTTCGGGCGCCCATGACGGACGATCTGGCGCTGCCTCTGGCCGCCCTGGGGCTGCCGACGCGCATAGACGACGAATCCCCAGCGGGGATAGTCACGTGAGCCGGAGGGACAACGCCGACGCCCGCTGCCCGCGCTGCCGCATACACGCAAGTCTGTGCTTATGCGCGCTGATCCCGCGCATCGACACGAACACGCGTTTGCTGCTGATCATTCACCGGCGCGAAGATCGAAAAACGACGAACACAGGGCGCTTGGCGACCGAGTGTCTGGCGAACAGCGAGGTCATCGTGCGCGGCCACGAATCGTCCCCCACCGCGCCGTTCACCTGGGATTCATCGACGCAGCCGCTGTTGCTGTATCCGCACGACGATGCGATTCCGATCGAGCGTTTCGCAAAATCGGAACGACCGGTCACGCTGATCGTCCCGGACGGCACCTGGCGCCAGACCGCCAAGGTTCGTGGTCGCGTTCCCGGCCTGCAGGCCGTGCCCTGCGTCTCGATCCCATCCGATGCGCCGACGATGTATCGCCTGCGAACCGAGACCCGCGTTGGTGGGCTGGCGACGATGGAAGCCATCGCTCGGGCGCTTGGTGTCCTTGAGGGCGCGCACGTGCGAAACGCTTTGGAGCAGGTGTTCCGCGCGATGGTCGAGCGTACGCTTTGGTCGCGCGGTCAAATCGAGACGGCGGAGGTATCCGCCGGCATTCCCGACGGTGCCATGCGCCACGATCCACGCAGCAACGCGTCCGCGGCATTGTCCGCACGGCCGTGTCCGGTGCCGCTGAAGTGATCAGCGACCGATCCCGGCGCACATGCTGGCGGGGGGCTTCAGCCGCCCCCCGCCAGCAACACCTGGGACGGTATTAGTTGTGGATGACGGCCAACCCGACCCGATTGTTGCCGGTCAGGGAGTTCACCTTCGCGAACCAGGACCGATCGCCCGTGGTCGTCCAATGCTCGGTGTCCAGGGTCCGCGGCGCCAGGTCTCGGTTGTCAAGCGTGGCCAGCGCGATTCCGTAGAACGGGAAACCACCGTAGGACTTGCGCTGGAACAGCCAATGCGCCGCCGAGCAGTGCGATTGCGCGAAACCCGTCGCCTTGAAATTCGTGGGCCCGCGGAACCAGCCGTAGGACGCGGCTGAGACCTCGGTCGCGCAGAACTTGGAACTGGCTCCGCAAAAGTTGTTTTTGAACCAACCCACGTCCCCCTGCCAATCCCACGCCGGCTCGGCGCATGCGACCGCGCTTGAGACCTTCTCGACGCCATTGCCGACGATCTGTCGAGGCGAGGGAAGCTGTGAGGCGGTCACCAATCCGACGCTGGTCTGTCCCTGCACAGACGGAACCTCCTCAGCGGGCAGATCGGTCGCTCGCGGCACGGCCAGCTGCTTGCGCTGCAAATTCCGCAAGTCCGCCGCGCCCAGCAGACCGACGATTCCCGAATCGGCGCGTCCACCGGCCAGGTTCTTGTAGATGTCGGCCATCGGCTTGCCGTTGGTATCCAGTGTCGCCAGCGTCGCACGCCCCTCCACGAAATCCCGATCGACGTTCAGCGATTCCTTGACCAGCAGGTCACCGCCCTCGTACTCCCAGAAATCGACCTTGTGGGTTTCGCTGAGCGACACCGACGTCAGCAAACTGCGCTGTTCCAGCGCCTCTTTGACTTCCTCGCTGGCCGCCGGTTCGGTTTCGCAACCGACCAACAGTCCCGTCGCCGCCAGCAGTCCACCCGTCATCATCCAATTGACATTTTTCATTGCGCGTCTCGCTTTCCATGCAGTTCATGATCGTTGGGCCGGGGACCTCCCCGATCCGTTCGGACCCGCATGCAGCAAGACCGGAGCCAGAGATTGCAACGAAGAGATTCCAACGAAAGGAAGGGCAACCGGAGGTCGGACGAATGCCCTCGAAACGTCGAGGAAGACCGCAAAACAGGCGACGATCACAAACCTCAGTCCCACTCCGAACGGCACGAACGTACGTTCCGTTCAAGCGGCTGTAACAGCTACAGCGCGAACGGTGTAACCCGTGACAGGTCCGTACCCTGTCATCGATGCCAAGGGCACAGCGACCGCCGGTGCCCCGGCTGGCCCGCTACAGCATGGGCAGCGGCCCGGTGGCCCCTGACGGATCCCCGAACGTCGTCAGGTCGGTTGCTCCCATCGCCTGCCCGATCGACACCAACATCTGGTTGTTGTCGCGCCGGTTGCTACTGAAATCCAGGAATCGCCCCGCGCGCAGCTTGCCGCCCGCGCTGCCAGCCAGCACGTACGGCATCATGGTCAGATCGTGCTGGGTCGATTCGCCGATCTCGGTTGCCCAAAGGATCACGCAGTTGTCCAGCAACGTGCGGTCGCCTTCCTTGACCGCGTCCAGCTTGGCCAGCAGATACGCGAACTGTTGCGCGTACCAGGCCTGGATTTTGTTGTACGCGTCGAAGTTCGCCCCGCTGGCGGCGAAGTCATGCGAGATGCCGTGATGATTCCCGCTGGTTCCCAGAAACTGAAACAGGTGTTCGCTTTCGGAATAGGACCACTGCATCGTCAGGATGCGGGTCTGGTCGCAGGCCAGCGCGGCAGCCGCCAGATCCATCTGTAGCTGGCCCGCCTTCAGGTACAGATCGTCGCTTTTCAGATCCACGTCCTGGATCGTCGGCTTGGTGCACGTGGCGGTGCCGACCCCGGTCCCGCCACCGGTTCCCGCCATGCCGACCAGGCGCTGCTCGATGTCGCGCATGGCGGACAGGTGGGCATCCAGTTTCAGCCGATCCGCCGCGCCGACGATTCCCCTGACCCTGGTTGTCTCGGCGTTGGTCAGATCAAAGACGCTTTTTCGCTGGGCCCACAAACGCGCCAGCACGGGATCCGTCGTACCCGGTGTCACCGGGGCACCTGTCGTTGTGCCCGAGAACAGGGCGGCGAACACGTCCTTCGGATCCTCGCGCGGTGGGATCGGTTGATCGGCCGCCGAATAGGAAATCCGCGCGCGGACCTCGGTGTCGCGGACGTGAACGCCCAGCTGCATGCTCTTGAAAGTCGTCGGCGGCGCCAGGCGCCCGGCCAGGTACTGATCCAGCGATTGCCCGCTGCCCCAGCCCGACGTCGTGTTACCGAAGCTCTTGAACTGCGTCCCCGCCTTCAGCGGCCGCGCGGTCAGCATGCCGCCCGTCCCGCGCGCGTGTTCGGAACCCAGCGTCCCGCCCAGCGCGCCGTTTTGCAGCGAATTGTTCAGGCGAATTCCCTTGAGAAAGATGAGCTTGCTCTTCCACGGCTCCAGATCCGCCGTCAGCTGCTTCAGCTGAAAGTTGGTCTCGGTGCCCGTGGGCCAGAACAGATTGTTGCGGGTGCCGTTCGGCGTCGCGAACACAATGAAACGCGTGGGTGACGTCGTCGCCGTCTGACCCAGTGCCCGCCGTGCGTCCAACAAGGGGACAGCGGCCGTCGCCGCCAGCGAGCCGCGTAGCAGATTCCTTCGTGTGAACCTAAGGGGATTCATGAAGCCACCTCTCGCGTTACTGCGTGACCGGGGCGCGATACCAGAACGCGTCGGTCTGGGTCATGCCAACCACCAACTGGATCAGATCGCCGCCCGACGCCGCGAACGTGTCGGCCAGCGTCGCCACCGAGCAAGCATCCGCGGCGCCGTCACCGCGCCCGGTTGCGAACCGAAACCATTGGGTCGCCACGCAATCCTGCACCAGATCGCTGACGGCCAATTTTCCCGCCAGTTCCCGGACGCCGGTGAATGCGCCGGTCAGCGCCGGATCCGTGGTGCCGTTGATCGCACCGGAAGCATCGATCGTCTTGCCCGCTTCGCTGGCACGATACTGTCCGACGGCGTCGAAATTCTCGAACGCCAAACCAATGGGATCCATCAACGCGTGGCAACCAGCACAACTGGAGGCCGCCGTCAGATGCGCCGAAAACCGTTCACGCGCCGTGCCCCCCTCGTTGATGTCGGGAGGCGTGATGTCCGCGTCCACCGGGGGCGGGGGTGGCGGCTGGCACATCAACCTGGTTCGGATGAACTTGCCGCGCAACACCGGCGACGTTTGGTCGGGATGCGCCTGCACCGAAAGAAAACCGGCCTGCGTCAAGATGCCCGCGCGTCCCTGACTGGCGGGCGGCGTAACCATCTGTGGCGCGGTGCCGCCCGTCGCGGGGGCGGTCACGCCATAGACCGCGGCCAGCGGTCCACTGACGAAGGCCACCGGCGACGTCAACAGCGTGTTGAACTTGTGGTCGCCCGTCCACAACACGTACTCCACGAACGCGGGCAACTCCCGCATCATCGCGTCGCGCGTGGCGGTCGAATAATTGGGGAACAGCGTCGTGTTCTTCGCGATGATGTCCAGACGACTGGTGCCCATCCACTGGTTGTAGAAATCCGTGATCGCCACGCGGGCCTTCGGATCCTTCAGCATCTCGGCGGCCTTCGCCGCCACGTTGGCCTTGGTGCCTAGCCCGCCCGCGACCGCGACGTCCAGCAAGGCATCGTCTGGACCCGACGCCCAGATCAGGTACGACAGCCGCGTGGCCATTTCGAAAGCATTCAAGGGAACCAGCTTGGTGCTCGCAACGGCGGGCGTCGTCGTCTCCAGTCGGTAAAGAAAGTGCGAGGACTGCAACGCCGCGCGCATCATGACCTCGATGCCCTCGGCGTAGGTGCCGCCGGTCTTGCCCGCGTTGTACGCCGCCATCAGCAGTTGTTCGTCCAGAGCCGTCGTCGGCCGGCGAAACGCGCGACGGCCAAAGGCGCGCGCGAACGTCAGCGCGCAGGCGGCTTCACCCTTGGCCACCGTGTCGCAATTGGTAAGCGTCACCAAATTCTTCACCGCCGCCTTCGCCAGCGCCTCGGAGACCAGTACGTATTTTTCGGCGTGAAGCGACGAGACCGTCAGGACCCCCGCGTTGTTGTTGAAGCCATCCGTCACTTCGTCCACGGGCAGATCGCCGGCGGGGGTGGCATCCACCCCCAACAGATCCCTGACCGTGTTCGCGTATTCGAAGCGTGTCAGGCGGCGCAACGGCGTCGGTGTGATTTCCACGGATGGACACGACGCCGTGGTCGGCGTTCCCGTGGCCCCACCCGATCCGGGAACCACTGGATTCCCCGCCCCGCCAACGGTACCCGGTCCTCCCCCCCCTGGGGTTGTGCCGCCCGTGCCGGCTCGCGTGGTCGCGCCGCCGTTCCCGCTGCCGGTTCCGCCGCCGCTCCCATTCCCGTTGCCGTTACCACTTCCACTGGGACCGCCCATCACCACGGCACCAGAGCAACCCGCGGCAAATACCATCAACAGCAGTGCCGGCTTCCGGAAGGCCAAGGTGCGGGTCATGCGAAACCTCCGTCTGACGAACCACGCGCCGTCTGATGAACCCGCGACGTTTCTGAGACGTGCGCGACGGTCTGGCAAACGCGCGACGATGACGACCGATACAATGGCCGCATCGATCTTCGTTCAGCAAGAGATTTTTTGGCGATTTGGGCGAAGGCGAACTTTCGCGCAACAAACCAACAAGTCGGTGATTGGAAGGCGTTCGTGCAGGACACAGCGCAAATACAAGCGCCCATGGGACGAACAACTGGTCGTTCCGCGCTTGTGCCGCGCTTGTGCCGCGCTTGTATCGCTCAGCCCAGAATCTTCACGCTCCGCAGGGTCTCAACCAGTTTGCCCGGGTTGCGGATGAAGAACACCTTGCGGACGTACTTGGGAACAAACCAGCGCACCGACTGACCCAGCGGGAAGAAGACCGTGTCGCCCGGCCCGCACGCGCGCATGACACCGTCAATTTCGATGAACGCCTGCCCCTCGATGATGTGAATCATCTCGTCCTCGTGATACGTCCAGCGGAACCGGCCCGCCGTGCATTCCCACTGACCGGAATGCAAACTGTTGTCCTCGGAAGAAACCGCGACGAAGCCCCGTGCGCGGGGCTGTCCTTCCTCGATCCATTCGGGGTTGATAGGCTGATCCGTGAACTCCTTCGGGGGGGACACCGTGGTCCTCGATCCCGAACCGTGAACCCGCAGGACGAATTGTCGTCTCAAATCGCGCAGCGTCTCTCTCAACATGGCGATGACACTACAGGACGCGGACAACGCGCCGCAATGCGACCGTGCGCGCCTGTCCTCGCACGGTCGGGTGACCTCCCTCAGTCCGTCCACGCCGACGAAGTAAGGGTGGCGGCGAAAGCAGTTTCATCCGTGTCCGCGATGCCTTGTATGATGTCAGCATCGTTGATTGCCGGAGGGGCCTGCCTTGTTTCAATCTCGAGACTCCCAATTTCGCAGTCGTCCGCCGTCGGCGATTTGCCGGATGTTGGCGACCATGGTGCTGCCCGCCGCTATGGGATGTAGCCCAACCGGATCGACCGGTCCTGGTGGCCAGGCGGGCCAGTCCAGTAACAGCGGCGGACGGACGGGCTCGGGCGGCGTCATCGCTTCGGGTGGCGTCGTCGGCACAGGCGGCGCCGTCGGCTCAGGTGGCGTCGTCGGCACAGGCGGCGCCGTCGGCTCGGGTGGCGTCGTCGGCACAGGCGGCGCCGTCGGCTCGGGTGGCGCCGTCGGTTCGGGTGGCATCGTCGGCTCGGGGGGCGTCGTCGGCTCGGGTGGGGCCGCGGGTCGCGCGGGAACTGGCGGATCCGCTGGAACCGGCGGCAGGGGTGGAACCCCAGGCAGCGGCGGTACCACCGGCAGTGGCGGTCAAGCAGGCGCCGGCAACCCCGGTCCGGTCGTCGCGTTCCCGGGTGCCGAGGGCTACGGCCGCAACACGCTGGGGGGTCGCGGCGGCGCGGTCTGCCACGTGACAACGCTGGCGGACGCCGGTGCGGGATCGCTGCGCGACTGCGTGAGTCAGGGCAATCGCACCGTGGTGTTCGACGTCGGGGGCTGGATCACTCTGGCCAGCAACCTGGGCATCACGCAAAGCAACCTCACCATCGCCGGACAGACGGCGCCCGGCGGCGGCATCGGTCTGCGCGGCCGCAAGGTCTCGGTGGGCGGAAAACACATCGTTCTTCGTTTCGTGCGCATACGGCGCGGCATCATGGTCACGGAGGATCGCGACGACGCGATGGCCGTCAGCTCGGCCGCCGACAACATCATCATCGATCACTGCTCGGTGTCGTTCGGCACCGACGAAACGCTGTCCATGCCCGGCGACGAGGGAATCGGCCCGCACAACTTCACGTTGCAGTGGTCGATCATCGCGTGGGGCCTTCAGCGCAACAACCATTCGGCCGGCGCGTTGTTCACATCGAACCAGACCTCTATTCACCATTCCCTCTGGGCGTTCAACAAGACCCGCAATCCGCGTGCGCGCAGCGAGGAGGCCGCCAACCGGGGTCTTGGCGGTCCGCTGGATTGGGTCAACAACGTGATCTACGGCTGGAACGCGCCCGATCCCGTGGGCGAGCCACTGGGCTGGTCGATCAGCCACGATCCGTTCATCCTGGCCGGCACCACGAACGGCACGCATCAAGCCAACGCCGTCGGCAACGCCTTCATCGGCACGCGCACCGCCAGCTATGCGTTTCACAACGGAACCCCCAACTTCAGTTTGTTTGTCGCGGACAATCTGCTGGACGGCAACGCCAACGGCATGTTCGACGCGTCGAAGACCGGCACCGATATGATCCAGGGCACCCCGACGATGTTGGCGCAGCGCCTGCCCGCACCGATGGTCACGACCGATCCGGTGCGTACCGCGTACGATCGGGTGCTGGCCGGCGTCGGCGCCACGGCGCCCATGCGCGACCAGGCCGACGCGTTGCTGGTTTCGCAGGTGAAGGCGCAGACCGGCATTTTGATCCAGTCCGAGCAAGATCTGGTCGCGCTGGGCGTCGGTGATGCGGGGTACGGCACGCTGGCGACGGCGTCGCGGGCGGCGGGCTTCGACACCGATCAGGACGGGATGCCGAACACCTGGGAAACCGCCAACGGTCTGAATCCCAACGACGCGACCGACAGAAACGGCGATGCCGACGGCGACGGGCACACGAATCTGGAAGAGTACCTGAACGGGCTGGTGCCTTAAGAAGCCCCGGCGTCACGGCGGGAGAACGACGGTCCCCCCTGAGACGAAGCTACCGCTGCCCGGACCACGGCAGACCAGATCGGTTTCCGGCAACACACAAAACCCCGGCAGCCCATTGCCTTCCGTCGCGCACGTCAGCGAAACACAGTCATTGTCAACCATGCAGGCGTCGCCGTCGCGCACCTTTCCCGGAACCATGCACGTCTGATTCAGAAAATTGCAGACGGCCGGTGAAACGCACCGACCATCCACCGGGCATCGCTCACCATTGCTCGGCGGTTGCCCACAGGTACCGATTTGGTTGTCGTCGGGAGCCAAACAGGCAAGGCCAAACGCGCAAGGAGGAAGTCCATCGGAGCCGCAGGCGGCGCCCAACGGACCCGCCGTCTTGCAGACGCCGGGTCCATTAAACCCTTGCCCCACACAGGAAAGCGCCAGGACCGGATCCGGGTCGCAAAGAAAAAAACTCTCTTGGAAACAGGGCTCGCCGTCCCGGGGAAGACGCCGGCACATCCCCGTCCCACAGACCAGATTCTGCGTGGCGTCGTCGCAAAGGATCGCGTCGCGAAGCTCGCCATTCTGATCCATTTCGATCTTGCACGTCTCGCCGGGCCCGGACGGTGCCGCGCACACATAGGCGGGGCGACGACAATAAAGCATGGGCGCGCATTCCTCGCTGGACCTGCAGCGCTCGCCTTTTTCCAAATACGGCAGGCATGTGCCGACCAGCGGAGCGATGCCCGCCACGGTGCGCGCGGCGCTGACCCCCTGCGGTGTCAGCGGAATCATGCCGGTGTTGAACGACGCGGCATTAACACACTGACTTCCAGTCGTGCATTCGTTCGAAACGAAACAACGTTCCCCGGCAGCAACACGACCCACGAAAGGATCGCGACAAGAGCTCAGCAGGACCCAGGGATCGACGTCCTGGGTAGGCCCCGCGCATCCTCCCGTCGCGAACGATTCCAGGCAAGCCTTGGCGAGCTCCGGAGCCATCGATATGCGACCGACGGCGACGGCCGCACGGACGTCCAGCAACCGGTCGCGAAGAAGCAACTCGGTGTACCACTGGCAATCCGTCTCGGTCAGATAGGCCGAGGTACCCAGCAGGTCTATCTGTGGCAAGGAACAACAGTTGAACTGCCATTTGCACGCGGCCCCGGCAAGATCGACGACGAACTGGTCAAACTGCTTTTTGTTGTCGTTGACACCGCCGTCGGCACCGCCGTCCGTGCCGCCATCCCCTCCCGTATCGGTCACGCACAGGGATGCGCCATGGTCCTGGCAGGCAGCAAGACCCGACAGCGCGAACAACACGCCGAAGCCCCAGGGACGCAACCATCCCGCCTGGATCAGGGCGACCACGCCGGCCCCGTGGCGCACCGACCTTGGTCGCCGCACGCCTACAGCGTCTCGAGAAAGCTGACCAGATCGGACAGTTGCCCCGGCGTCAGCTTCGACGTGACGCCGTGTTTGTCTCCGCCGCCGCACGCTGGTGAGAATCGATCGGCCAGGGTCTTTGCGCAACCGGTGTGCATGAAAGGATCATGGTTCGCGATTCCCACCAGCGAAGGAACCTGGAAAACGCCACCGGTTCCCACGTCAACGGAGCGGTTGTCGGTCAAACGTTCGCCCGCGTGGCACGTGGCGCACGCGGCCTGGGCGGGATCGTTGAACAGGATGCGGCCCCGATCCACGGCGGCCGGATCGCTTCCCGGACTTCGCGCGATGCGGGGCTGCAGGTGGACCCACGACAGCGTCGCTTCAATCTGGTCGTCTAGCAACTGGGGGCCGGACATGCGCGTCGAAAACACGTCGTGCACCAGCGCGGTAAAATCCTTTTCGTCGCCGCTCCAGTGAAAAGGCTCGGTGCCTCTGATTCCGATTTGCAGCGACTGGGTCCGGCGTGCGCCCGCGCAGGCGAAATTCCAGACCCGTCCGTCGTCGTTCCCCTCGGGGTGGCAGGACGCACACGCCAGCCCGGCGCCGGCGTTGGCGTGAAACAACGTGTGCCCCGTATCGACCACGCTGACGTCCGAAAGAACGATCGCTGTGACGCCGGGTATGTTCAATCGCGCGGGCTCCCGTGATTGGACGATCACGACGTCGTCCGCGGTGTAGGCCACGGCGATGGCTTCACCAACCACGACGGCGGGAACGCTGTTCGCGCACGTCCGCGTTGAACCATTTTCAAGCAACCCCTCGGGAAGGGCGTCCGCCGCGCAAGGCTGGCGGCCGATGTCACGTTTGCAGCGGGGCATTCCGGTGCCGGAAGCCGCATCAACGCTGGTTGCGTGCACGCTGCGCCGCACGCCATTCGCCCCTCCGGCGGTGTGGGCATTGGCCGCGGACACAAACGCAACCCGGGTTCCATCACGGGACAAAGCCATGTCCACGACCAGGGGCAGATCGGCCAGGACGGCCCCATTTTCGACGGATCCGTCCTTGCCCACCGTGGTCATCGCGGAGTGAACGACGGTGTGACACGCATCGAATCCCCCGTAGCCGCCCGCGACCCCATTTTGAACTTCGTCGTCGACACCCCTCTGATGCACCATCGCCACGCGGCCATCAGGCATCCCCACCGTTCGCCAGGCGACCGAAGGCGAGTACGCCTGTCCACCGCGTGCCTCGACCGCGCGAAACACGGGAGGAGCCATGCGCCCCATGACCTTGCCGTCGCGATCCACGGTCAGCAGTTCGGCGGAACGGAACCGGCTGACGCGCAGAGCATCGCCCTGGACGACGACGTCGCGCAAATCGGAATCCAGCTTCAGCGACCGCACGGCCGCGCCGCCGGCCGCCCGAAGGCTGATCAGTTCTCCCCCCGCGCAGGCGACATGAATCAGGTTCGTTGCCGGATCGTGCGCCAGCCCGCGGGGGGCGGCACACACCGCGCGCCGTTCGACAACTGTGCCCAGGGCCGGATCGATCTTCACGACCGCCCCGCCCCGGCGCAAGCTGACGTGCACGAAACCGGCGGCGTCCTCGATCACACGTCCGGGCTCGTCGCCGGCCTTCAGCACCACGGTTGCCCGCACCGCGCGCGCGGGAAGATCGACCAAGTACACCTGATCACGATCCGAATCCGCGGCGACCACCGTGGTCTTGTCGGACAGCGCCAACAACGTGCCGCCGCTGATGGCGGGGGGCGGAACCGACATGGAAACGGTGGCCCCCAATGTCAGGCGGCTGGCACCGGCGGGCATCGGGGAGAACCCCGCGAGGTCTAGATGGCAAGTGATTCCCCCACCCAGTGTCGACGAGCCCGGAGGCACCACAGGGGTCGCGCCGCCGGCGCCGGTCACGCCGGTGGCCCCCCCAGATCCCGTTCCCGTCGTGGATCCGCCACCGGTACCGGCAACCGCGGGTGCCCTCCCCAGTTCACTCCCGCAACCACCGATTAGCGCGGCCGACCCCAAGAACAACAACGCGAACGTCCGGTTTCCCATGACGAATAGCCTACCCCTTTGGCGGGATGCGGGCGATTGGCCGTCCTTACCTCCCCTGCGCAACTCCATGGTGGGCCTCCTGTGAGACAGGTAGTGGCCATTTGCAGCGAAACCAGGTCAGGAATCGTATCTGGGACAATCACCTACCCGAAGCGCCTAGCGCTCGCCTAGCGCTCGCCTAGCGCACCACGGGCGAACACTGCATTTCAACCGAGCCGCTGCGACCGGCCGTTGACGTCCACGAAGCCTCCGCTGAACCATCGAAGGTCACCGTCACTTCGCGCCCGCGGAAACCCCGGTGGTTGATCGTACCCGCCGACGGGCACGTGTCCTTGCACACCTGCAACCCGTTGATCGTCGTCGATCGGCTGGCCCCGCCCACTGTCAGTTGCCACGAGCCGTTCAGATCCAGACATTCGGTCGCGGTATCGGCCACGGCGGTGAACTGGCCGGTGCGCACGAAGTGATTGCCCCTTGGCCCCACGCCATCGCCCGTGGACGTGACCGTCAGGGTGGTCTTGGTGCCGTCGACAGATCGCAGACCCGTCGCGTTCACGTCCATGGTTGCGCGGTTTACTTTCAGATCGTCGCTGGCCACGGTGACCTGCACCCCCGCCGCTACGTCCGCGAACGTGACAATCACGGTTCCGGTCATTTGCAACAGACCGCGGCGCCCCGAACATGCGTTCAACACGTGCGTCAGGACGTTGCCTTGCCGGGTGGTCGTGGCGCATCCCGCCGGCTGATAACGCGTCGCCGCGCGCGCCTCGGCGCGGGTGGCCAGGGCCGCCGCATCAACCACGGTGCCCACCGCGCCCGCCGTGCCTTCCGCCATGTCTTCAGCGGAATTGGCCATCAGTGCGGATTCGTTCAACGCCAGCTCGTGGCTGTCCACCGCCTCCTCGGCGGCCATCTCGTCCAACCTGCCGACGCAGCCGGATCCGAAACCAAAAATAGCGAGCCCAAGGATGGATGCTCCCAGCAACCCCGACCTACGCTCCGACGTGTGCGACTTGTTCATTCCAGTGCCTCCAGCAACATCGACACGGCAGGGGGTGTTTTTCAGAAAGTGATGTGATCGATTGCGCGAAGGTGCGATGGTGCGACGGCCGCGCCACCCCGACGCAATCGCGACATCAATGGCCGAACACCCGTATTCTCCCTCTCGAACTCACGAAAGCACACGGGAATCGGTTGGCCTGGGGCTTGCTGTTCATCTCTAGGCATGACCGCCAAGCACCAGGAGTTCAACATGCGAAGGATGGGGGTTCTGATCGTTCTTGGTTCCATCTCGTGTAGCGAATCCAACGTCGGCAAGCTTGGTAACGCGGACGCCGCGGCGGCAACGGACGGGGCATCTGACCAGAACGCAACCCCCGGGAAGGACGCCGACGCCATCGCCACCGGCGGTCTGGGGGGCAGCGCCGGGGCAACTGGGAGCGCCGGCCAAAGCGGGCAAGGCGGGCAAGGCGGGCAAAGTACCGGCAACGCGACGTGCGCGGGTTCGGACTGGAGCGTCTATTCCAGCCCTGGCTGCGGGGCCGACACGCCCCAACCGCGGTGCGTGTCCAGCAGGCTTTTATGTATTCAGACCGCATGCGGTTGCGACGGCACAGTGCTGATGGGTTGCCACGATTTCTCGGCACCATTCGCCTACGCGTCGCCCCTGGGACCTAGCCCGACCGGTACCACTTGCGATCCCAACGCCATGGGAGGCCAAGGGGGCAGCGAGTCTCCACCTCCCCGTCCCTGACGCCCGTCAGGGATCCTGGTAGACGTGGTTCAGGAACCGGCACGGCGCGGTATGCGGCGGGAACACCTGCTCGGCGCGAAACCACTTTTCGCCATCCATGGTTTGTATCTTCACGATCGGCTTCTTGACCTCGATGATCATCCCGCAGTGGGTCTCGGCGCCCGTTGACAACGTCTGCCGAAAGTGTTCGGCGGCCAGCTGAAGACCGGCACGCTCTTTGGCGCGCCGCTTTTCCATCTCGGCCTGCTCGGCGCGCTCCCTCTTGGCCCGCTCCAGGGCCGCCGCCTCCTCGGTCTCCCGGGCCGCGACGCGACCCCTTTCGATGGCGACGCGTTCGGCTTCGAACCGCGCCAGCAGCCCGGTTTCCTTGATCGCCTCCGCCAGGGCGTACGTGTCGACGTTGACCCAGTAGTTGCCGTCCGTTGGCGCGTTGGGCGCGGCGAAATTGGACGTGCAGGCGCTGTAGCCCGCGGTCGGTCGCTCGGCCGGATCGACGACTCTGCACAGCAGGTGCGCCTTAGCGCCCAAACCGATCTCCCGTTCCTGCGAATCGAACCAGACCTCCTCGACGTTGGGGGCCGCAGATCGCCAGCCTCGCTCGCGGCCCACTTGCCCGATGCGTCCTTGGCCACCTTGCGCAGGACGAGCAACCCGTACCAGCCGCGCCGCCGCCTTCGGCCACCGTGACGGCGCGAATACCGTCTAGCCGCGAGATCACGTTGGAGGTCACCGCCCGCAAGCCGCGTCTGGCTTGGCAGGGAATGTGGCGCAAGGAGGTGGCGCTGTCCGTGCCGTCGCAGGTGGTGGAGATCGTGCGGCCGGGTCGCGCCGTGGATCGCGGCGCGCAACTGAAGGGCACCGACACGCGCGTGGTCGAGGCGCGCGACGTCAGCGGCCTTCCGCCGAACCGATTGATCTGGACCAACGACAACATGGTGGCGTTGCAGACGCTGCTTGATGAAAAGGATCCCGTCACGCGTGACTGGCGGTACCGCGGCAAGGTCGACCTCGTCTACATCGATCCGCCGTTCATGGTGAACAACGACTTTCGCGCGGACAACACTGTCGATATCGATCTGGACGATGAAGCGCACGTTCAGGTGAAGAAGGAACCGTCGCTGGTCGAGATCCTGGCCTACAAGGACACGTGGCGACAGGGACTGGACAGCTTTCTGACGATGTTGCGGCGGCGGTTGGAGCTACTGAAGGAGTTGCTGGCACCGACGGGGAGTATCTACGTCCATCTTGATTGGCACGCAGTTCACTACGTCAAGGTGTTGATGGACGAGATCTACGGATATGAGAATTTCCTGAATGAAATTGTTTGGCTTCGGTCCGTGCCCAAGAGTCTTATGTCCAAACGCCTTCCGAACAATCACGATATCCTGCTGGTATATGGCAACGGCAGCGAACCGAGATGGAACGAGTCAGCCGTGTTCCAGCCGTACGATCTGGGCGATCTCGACGAGAAGACCGAGGAGAAGTACTCGCTACGGGATCCTGATGGACGACTCTACCAGTTGACGAGCCTTCTGAATCCAAATCCGGACCGTCCGAACCTGACGTACGAGTTCCTCGGAGTTACCCGTGTGTGGCGTTGGACGAAAGACCGCATGCGCGAAGCGCGTGTGGACCGATATTTCACCGGTCAACTCGCAAGCGACTGATCGTTCCGGCTACGCCACCCAGAAACCCATATCTTTATTGGAACGCGTCCTGGCTTTGTCGTCGCCGGCGAATGGGCTTGTTGTCGATTGCTTCATGGGTTCGGGCACCACTTGTGAGGCGGCTGAACGCCTCGGCCGCCGTTGGGTGGGAATCGATAACAGCAAGTATGGAGTTCACCTCGCTCGCAAGCGCTTGATTCAGCTCCAGGGGCAGCCTCGTTCCGAGATCGGTGAACGAACCGACGATGCGGGTAAGGGTCCCGTTAGGGTCCGCCCCTTCACCGTCGAGAACATGGGCGTCTACCAGCGCGCCGAGGCCTGGCAGGATTTCCAAACACGCCGTTCGGCCTACCGCGACGAGATGATCCGTGTGTTCGGTGCCGAGCCGGTCGCGCACTCGCCCCTGCTTCACGGTCGCAAGGGCGCCACCTGGATTCACGTCGGTCCCCTGGATGGTCCGATCTCGTCGGGCCAGGTCTGGAACATCGCGCGCGAGGCCCAGCACACCACCACCCACGCGGTCACCATCCTGTCCGCCGATTTCGACACCTTATCGGGCAGCGAAAAGAGCGACGTCCAAGCACGCACCGGCGTGACCGTGACCATCCGCGTGATCCCCGCCCAGGCGATCGACGAAGTCCGCCGCCGCATGGAAATGCTGAACCGCCCGCCCGACGCGCCGATCGAATCGATGGCGATCCCCGCCTTCTACGCACCCCTGTCGATCGTCCTGTCGCCGCATCTGTCCGGCCGCACCGTCAGCCTGAAACTGGACCGCTGCGAAGTGGACATCGAGTCATTCCTTGCAAGTCAGCGCCCCGTCCTGAAACCGGTCACCGAGACCATGACCACCACCGCCCGACGGAAGGCCGAAGCGGAATCCGAAAAGTGGAAAGATCGCGAAACCGAGTTGCAGAAGTGCCTGCGCAAAGCCGACAGCTGGCAGAAGTTCGTCGACTTCTGGGCCATCGACTGGAACTACGGCTCTCGCGTTGGCGAAGACGGCAAACCCATCTTCGAAACCGACTGGCAAAGCTTCCGCCTGCGCAAATCAAAAGGCGAAACCGAACCCCTGGTCTTCACAGCCGACCTCAAATACACCGATCCCGGCCAGTACCGCATCGCCGCCCGCGTCACCGACGTCTTCGGCAACGACGGCATCGCCACCGTCAACGTCGAGGTGAAGTGATGCCCAGCTACGATGGCGCGCAGGGGGGAATCGCGCGGTCGAAACGGCCTGATCTCACCGTTGACGCAATTTTCTTGAAGGTGAGTGGGGTAAACGTGGTTATGCTTTTGGCACTCCCACATTCACCTCGCAGCGGAGGGGCACAGTGAAAAGCATCGACGTTGAAGGACTCCCCGAACCGGTCGCGAAGGCGATCGAGCTTGTCGTAAGAACGTTCAAGGTGCAGATGGCGCCGAAACCAGAGGCACAAGTCCCGGCACCGAAGGCCAAGGTGCCGACACTGCCGCGCTGGCCAGGGAAGGTAGTCGGCAGCCTCCGTCGCGAAGACATCTATGCCGACGTCGGTTGACCTCGCGCTCGTCGATACGAACGTCCTGGTCTACGCCCTGCTTCCGGAGGCGCCGCAGCACGCCGCTTCGCGCGCGCTTCTGGATCGCGCGGCGGACGAGGGTGCCGGACTCTGCATCAGCCTGACCGTCATTTCAGAGTTCTTGAGCGTCGTGACCGACGCCCGTCGGGTGGTTCCGCCGCGGTCGCCGGAAGACGCAGCACAGGTAATTGAAGACATCCTCGCCCAGCCCGGGATGACGCTCCTTCCAATACCTTCGGATATCGTGGAACGTCTGGTTGGTCTTGTTCGAATACACCGGGTGAAGGGTGGTTCGCTGTTCGACTTCCAGATCATGGCGACGATGCTCGGAAACGGCCTTACCCGCGTTTACACGTACAATCGGTCCGACTTCGAGAAGGTCCTGGGTATCGAGGTCTTGCCCCCGTAGACTCGCCGGATTTTGGGAGCGGAAAAGCGACGACCACTGTCTCCCGAATTGAGCGTCGCCGTCACCCCCGCGATTTCCGAGACGGCGTCTCGGAAATGTATCTCTGTCGATATTCGCCCATCTGTCATCACCGGTAGGGAGGTGGAGTAGTGGCCAGTCCATTCGATCGCCCGGAGCTTGCGGATCTGCGCGGCCAGGCGCGCGTGATCGGGGAGATCCAGCGTCGTGTCGACGCGTGGCGCGGATTCACACTGGGACACGCCGCCCAGCCCTACCCCGTCGAGGCGCCGCGCTATCAGCCGGTTGCCGACGGTGAGCGCGCGGTCAGCGACACCACGATGCACCTGTTGCAACACTGGTTCCGGCACGAACCGCACCTGTTGCGGCGGAAACAATCGACGCAGGCGTTCAAATACTGGCCCCATCAACGACGGTTGGTCGAAACGTTCATCTATTTGTACGAGGTGCGCGGACTGCGACGCACCGAAGACCTGTACCGCCTGGCGAACGTGGAATCGTTGGGGCCGCAGCGTGACCCGTGGGCCAAGCTGGGCGGACAACTGGCGACGGGGTCGGGCAAGACCAAGATGATGAGCCTGCTGGTCGCCTGGTCCTACCTGAACGCAGTGTGTGAATCGGCGAGTCCCCTTGGCCTGGGGCCACATTCGATCCTGATTGCTCCGAATCTGTTCGTGAAGGATCGCCTGTTGCAAGACTTCTGCCCGCCATATGGCGAAACGTCCGTGTTCCTGGCCGATCCCGTGGTGCCCCCCGCGTTCGACCAGTTCTGGAATCTGAAGGTCTACGATCCCACCACCTGCCCGCGCGTGCTGGAACCGTCCGAAGGCGCCCTGGTCCTGACCAACTATCACTAGTTGCTGCGCGAGAGCGAAGACGCTCCGACGTTGATGCAGTGGGAACAGCACCAGATGGACCTGTTGTTCCACGCTGGCGAGCCAGATCGACTGGAAGCGGTGTCGACGCCGTTGTTGGACAGGTTCGCGCGGTCGCGGGGTCTGCTGGTCCTGAACGACGAGGCCCACCACGTCTGGGACGAGACCGGTCACGCGCGCTTCGAACAAAAGGCACGCGACAAGGCGAAGGTCAGTCAGACCGAGGACGAGGCCACGGCAATGGCCTGGATCCGATCCATCCGGCGGCTGAACGGCGACGGCGAGCGGAACCGCTGCAACCAGTCGTTTCGCCGCACAAGCCGCCCCTGGGTCCCGAAAGTCCCCCGCCACCGAGCGACAGCAGCTCAGCCCGCCGCGTCCTGACCCTCGGCGCGGTTGGTCTCTCCCTGATCGCGCTGACCGTCGGCATCCTCGAACACCGGGCCTGGCAGGGGAAGGTGGATTCCTTCGAGTCCATGGCCGCCTGTGGCAGCGGACTCCCCCAGCGCGGAGGCAGAGTCTGCGAAGAGATCTACGACGACGGCAGGCGTGCCAACGTTGTCGCGTTTGTTGGCTACGGCTTGAGCGCGGGCTTGGCTGCCACGTCCGCGATTCTATATTTCACAGATCCGGCGCAGGCTGCCAAACCTCGAAAGGTCGCCTGCTCGGCAACTCTGGCCGCGCCAGGCCTCGCGTGTGCGTATCGATTCTAGTCCGTGGCGGAGAACAGTTTGGAGGGGAACATGCGTTTCAGCTTTCGGGTCGTTCAAGCGCTGGCCTTGATTCGCATGGCTGGGGTGATCGCTCCGGCCTGCAAGGACTTCAGAACAGGGATCAAACCGGACGCTGGCGGAACAGGAGGCGTCAACGGCCAGCCGCTTGATGCAGGTACGGATCGAAGCATTGCGCCCGACTCGTCAACGAACGCCCTCGACGCCCCGTCGGGTGGTGGGATTGCGGGCAGTGGGGGAACCGGCACGGGAGGAATCGCGGGCGGTGCGGGGGGAAGCGTGGCTGGAACAGGAGGGGCCGCAGGAGCAACGGGGGGAGCGGGTGCCGGAACCGGAGGTCGAGGCGGCGGTGCGGGTAGCATGATCGCAGCAACAGGTGGCGCGATCGGTGGGACAGGAGGGATCGGCGGCGGAACCGGCGGTGGAACCGGCGGTACGATCGCTGGCACGGGCGGTATCGTCGGAGGGACCGGAGGCATGGTCATGGGAAGTGGGGGGGCGCCAGTTTGTGGCTCTGGACTTAGCGTCTGCAACGGGACCTGCTGCCTGACTGGCCAGGCGTGCTGCCAAGGAACTTGTGTGGACGTCACCTCTAGCGCACAGGACTGCGGCTCCACTTGTACGATCTGCGGTGGAAGCGCGCCCCGGTGCCTCGCGGGCGTTTGTCAGGTTTGCGGCAACGGCATGGTCGAGTCCAGCGAGTTCTGCGACGATGGCTTCCAGACGTCGTGCGGTGCCTGCAACGCAACCTGCACTGGTGCAGGAACGCCTTCCGTCTGCGGCGATGGCGTCCGGTGTCTGGATACCGAAGCCTGCGACGACGGGGAAACCCTGGTCTGCGGGAGCTGCAACGCGACTTGCACGGCTTCCGGTATGGGCGCGGCCTGCTGTCCGTCACCGAGTCCGAACAGCCTGCTGATGAACGGCGGATTCAACGTCGGGCTGTTTCCCTGGGTAGTCCAATTCCCCGGGCCACAGAGATCCACCCTCGACGCAACGGGCTGTTCGGCGTCAGGTTCGCTGCAAACCACACAGAGTGTGAAACCCCCATTCCAAGAGTACGTCAGTCAATGCATACGCGTCTTTCCGGGGACGAAATACAACGTTGGCGCCTGGGTTCGCATCGCTGCGGGATCGCCTGCGGCTGACGTTCGTGTTGTCTTCCAGTGGGTTCAAGAATGCGACAGCGATCTTGCGGCGCAGCCCGCCGTTACGCTTGCTGCCGCTGCTACACCCGACGTGTGGCAGTACCTCCATGCCGAAAATATCGTGCCGTCGGGGGACTCTGCCTACTTGGACACGCAACTTCACTTCAACAAGGCGAATGATGCTCCCGGTACGGTTTCCGCCTTCTTCGACATGGTCTACGTCGCAGTCGCTCCGGACAGGTTTTGATTGTTCTCAGCAACACCCACAAGGCATTGCGGCAGACGGACATGAACGGAGTTTCTCCAGGACCTACGGCACCGCGAAGCAGTAGAACGACCCGCGACCACCGCCGGACCCGACGGACATGGCCCTATTGGTGGCGGGCTCGGCGCACCCGCCGCTGTTGTGCGAGGAGTTCCACGACTCGGGATTCCCACCGCCCGTCCGATTCGTGTGGCCCACTCGGGCAATCACGTTCGTCGCGTTTGATGTCCAGTCCGAACAGGTGGCATTCGCCATCACCATGCCATCGACCGTCGACCCCGTGATGATGTCGTGAACGTTCGGGCTGGTGGGAACGATGGCGCCACGCTCGTCAAGGGCAATGGCGGTGCTGCCGACCGGCCACGTCGTATTTAGTGCGGCATTCGCTGGTAGCTGATCGTGAAGGTCCGCCAGGTTGTTGGCGATGACAACGCCGGCGGCGTTGCGCCACGGCCCGGTGCCGATTCGATCGCGCGCGTTGACGGTCGACGTGCTGAGGTAGGCGTGCCAAGTCTTGGCCCCAAGGTCCGCAGACACGGCTGTTGCGAGCATCTTGCAGAACGCATCGGCGCCCGCGAGCCCACCCAAGTTTCCGCCATCTCCCGGACCACGGCTGGTCGCGAAGAAGCTCATCATCGACGACGTTCCCCCGGCGCCCGTGGAACCACCGCCGCCTGTGGTGCCGCCGCGTCCGCCCGTCCCGGTCGTGCCACCTCGGCCGCCCGTCGCCGTCGTGCCGCCGCGACCACCTGTCGCGGTCCCACCACCAGCGCCGCCCGACGCGGTCGCACCGCCGGTTCCAGTCGCGCCACCCGACGCACTCGCGCCTCCGGTCGAGGTCGCGCCACCTGACGAACTCGCGCCGCCGGTTCCGGTCGCGCCGCCTGACGAACTGGCGCCACCCGTTCCGGTCGCGCCGCCCGACGCGCTGGCGCCGCCCGACGCGCTGGCGCCACCCGTACCCGTCGCGCCACCTGACGCACTGGCGCCGCCGGTGCCGGACGAGCCACCCCCGCCGCTGCAACTGGCCAGGGTCAAAATTGACGACGAAAGAAGAACAACGATCTGGCGCGGGAGTTTCATGATGACCTCCAGGGGGGAAACGCCGAAACAACGGCGAGGGAGCAGTACTCTAAGCCTGTTCGTGACCCCAAAAAAGCGGTCACATCAAAGTCTTGTTCGTCCGCGACCTTACCTGGCACGCGCGAACATCCGTCCCGCCTGTTGCTGGCCAGGTCCGTTGACACTTCTGCCTACGCCTCGGCCGTGTTCCGTCGGAGTAGTGGCCACCGAGCCACACTTTCTCGGCCGCGCACATCGCCGTGGTCATCCGGCCACGGTGACGTGCCGGTCGTCACGACCGACACCAGACACGAGCACATTCGCAGCGTCCGCTGTTGGCGCGACCGTTGCTGTGGAGGTGGCCGCGGCATCCACCGCACGAGGAGACGGAATGCGACTGACATTTTCGAGGGCCCGCGTGGTCCAGGCGGCGTGGGCAATTCTGCTGCTGTGGTCGACGCCGGTATCGGCGCTGCCCGGCGACAACCCGCCGCCCGGCGCACGACCACCACCCCGCGACAACCCGCCGCCCGGCGAAGCTCCCGCGTTCACCAACGACGATACCGGGCCCGGCGATGCGCGTGTCAATCCCGACGCTGTCGACGCGACCGCAGCCGACGATCCGCCTCGTACCAACGACGCGACAAGCGACGGCGATGCTGCCGTTGCCGTCGCGAAAACGCGCGCGCGGCCGGACCGCGAAGTCCCCTTCGGCTTCTACCGCGATCCGCAGGGACGCGTGATGCAGGTGTCGTTCGATTTGCAGCAGCGCATCTGGCTGGGTGTCGCGTACGCGCCGCGCCGGCGATCCAACGGTCAACTTGAAATCGCCCCCGCCGCGTTCGAATTCGGCCTGGCCTACGAAGAAACCACGCCCGACGGAATGACCCGCCAGCGCTTTCGCGTGATGGACGGCGAGGCGCGTCTGCACCCGTTCGGTCTGGATGTGACCGCGTTCCGCTACGACCTGTCGCGCCGCTACGAAAACCCGATCCTGCGCATCACCACGTTCCTCGGCGAGCCCCAACGCCACGATCTGAACCTGAACGTCGGCTTCTACACCGAGGCGCTGCGCCTCGAGGTCGCCCCGCGCGGCGTCGAGGGCGAGTACGCGCTGACGCTGGCCACATTGCAGGGCACGCTGGACCTGTGGCAATCACGCGATCTGCGTTCATTCGTCCGGCTGCGCGTGGGTCCCGCCATCGAGGCGCGCCTGGGATCGTGGGGGCAGGACGCGCGCTTCGTCGGATTTCTTCCGCAGAGCATTCTGGAAGGCAACGCAATCCTTGGAAAACGGGCGCTGCAACTGCTGACGTTCCGTTTGCGCGGCGAGCTACTGCGATCGCTGACCGTCCAACCGCGCGCGCTACCGTGGGATTGGCTGGTCGCGGCCGAAGGCGCCTGGGAGGTGATATTCATGGCCATCAACGATCAACCTATTTCGCTGCGACTGGCGGCGCAGGCCGGCCTGCGCGAAGACACCGGTACAACAGCGCTTCCCGGATCGACGATCGCCGGATCCACGCCCGCCTGGGAATGGAAGGGCACCGCCGCGCTGCGCGTGTCGTTCTTCTCACCGCCCGTGCTCCCGACCGCGCGGCGTTGACGCGCGGGCAGCGTGCAACGCATGTCAGCGAAACCCGCCACGGTTGCGAGCACGATGCTGGCGGCGTTCCTCTGGCCCGTTGTCGCCGCGGCCGACCACGCTGTCGCCTCGACCACTGTCGACGCCGACGACCACGCTGTAGCCGCGCCCCCTGTTGCCGCCGCGTCCGTATCAACTGTCGCCGCATCCGTGCCCGCCCACGCGCCCGCGACATGGATCGCCGCGCGGGACGGAACACCATTCCGCGTGCGCTTCGAACCCGGACACCGGTTGTTCGTGGGCGTTGCCGTGCATGCAGACGCCGGGGAAGCCGGTCGCGACTTCGCCGCCGCCGTCAACATGGGCCTGTCGCTGCGCGCCCCGATTCCCGACGGTGACTGGGATTTGTACTGGAAGCGGGACCATGACATCGCACATCTGTTTGTTCGCCCCACAAGCACGGGCGCGCCCCGTATTCAGGGTCGCCTGTACCGCGGAACCTTCATCCGGCGGTCACGCAGTGGCGCGCTGACGATTCCCACCACGCCGCCCCTGCGGCTGGGCGTACCCTTCGACATCGGACTGCGCATCGAACTGGGCCGACTGGATGGTGTCGCTTGGCCGGCACGCGGCGACGCGGGTCTCGTGGTGGGCGTGGTGCGCGGCGACGTGCTCGGCGATTTCTGGCGTTCATCACAACCCGGCCGGTGGATCGCTCTGGGTGTTGGCGCGCGTTACGGCGTGGGCATCGCCCGCGATCCCGCCGGGACGTTGAATCTGGATCACCAGATCGCACCCATGACCGCGCTGACGCTGGCGGCGCGCACCGAAAGTACAAATGGTCTTTTTGTCGCGTCGATTGACATCGAGGCAGTGCACCGCTGGTCCAGCACCCGCGGCTGGGAACAAACCGCGCGCGCCGAGATAGAAACCGAGATCATCCCGCTGGCGATCAACGATCGGCCGGTCTCCCTGTTCGCGCGGGCCGGTGCCGGCATGGGCGGTGGCGTCGATGCCGACCTACGCGCGCTTGTGGGTCTGCGCATTGTCGCGCCCCTGCGATAGCCGGACGGATGGCGCGTGGTTTTGGGAAAACCGTGTTCTAATGACCGGCAAGTCGTTCGAAACCAAACTAACTTGGGATTTGAAAAGGGGGTTGTCATGACGCGTGCATTGATCGTGATTTCGTTGGCGCTGGGTGTCGGTTCGTCCCTGGGATGCGGGAGCGATGGTGGCGGCACCAGTGGTGGTGCAACCGGCGAATCGGGAGTGGCAAGTTCCAAGACACTCGCAAGCCTGACCCCTGCCGAGAAGGGAAAGATCTGTGATTGGAACGCGCAGATCAGTGGCGGCTACGGAAAAACCATGCTCTGCGGCGACGGTACTGATGTCTCAAACGATGTTGATCAGGCGTCCTGCGTAGCTGACGTACCCAGTTGTGCGGCGACGGTTGCTCAGTTCGAGGCCTGCTCCAAGGTGGTCGTTACCGTCCCCCTGTGCGATCAGATCGCGAAACTACTTGGCGCGGCAGAATGCGCGGCCATTGTCGCCTGCTTCTAGCCACAACATCGTCGGGCCCAGTTTGGGATCGTTTGCGCGGGGCCAGCGGTGTATCGTGGCGCCCGCATGAACGGAGCCCCGGACGAGCGCCTGCTGATCGCCAGGGTGACGTGGCGCCTGATTCCCTTCCTGGGCCTGTGTTTCTTGGCAGCTTTTCTCGATCGCGTGAACGTCGGGTTCGCGGCGCTCCAGATGCAGGCGGATCTGAAATTCAGCGATTCCGTGTATTCGACCGGCGCGGGGATCTTCTTCCTTGGCTACTTCCTGTTCGAGGTCCCGAGCAACATTCTGTTGGAACGCGTGGGGGCGCGTCTTTGGATCGCGCGCATCATGATCATCTGGGGCCTGATCTCGTCGGCGATGATGTTCGCCCGCACGCCGACGACGTTTTACGCGCTCCGCTTCGCGCTTGGCGCTGCGGAGGCCGGGTTCTTTCCAGGCATCATCCTTTACCTCACCTACTGGTACCCCAACGCGCATCGCTCGCGCACGGTCGCCATGTTCATGATGGCCCCCGCGCTTTCCGGCGTGATTGGAGGCCCACTGTCTGGCTTCCTGCTTGACCACCATCCTGACAGCTTCGCGGGGTGGCAGTGGCTGTTCCTGATCGAAGGTATGCCTTCGGTGCTGTTGGGGGTCGCGGTCCTTCTGTATCTGCCGAATGGTCCGAAGGACGTGAAGTGGATGACCGCCAGCGAAAAAAACTGGCTTTCCCAGCGCCTCGACGAAGAACGCGCCGAGCGCGAGAAACATCACGGCATGACGGTGTGGCGGGCGCTGGTGCATCCCCGCGTTCTGCTCCTGAGCCTTGTCTACTTCCTGATTGTCATCGGGGCCTACGGCTTCGATTTGTTCATGCCGAAGATTCTTGCCAAGACCTTTCCGGCGGTCAGCAAGACCCAACTGGGATGGTTGGCGGCGATTCCCCCGCTGTTCGCCGTGTTCGTCATGTTCTTCTGGGGCCGTCGCTCGGATCGCCTTCACGAACGCCGGTGGCACGTCGCATGGCCCGCATGGGGCGCGGCGATCGGCCTGGCCATCGGGTCATTTGATGTGACACCCACCGTGGCCCTGGCAGCGGCGGCCGTTGCCGTGGCGGGACGCTGGAGTTGCATCCCGCCGTTCTGGGGCCTGCCCACCGCTTTTCTGTCCGGCACCGCCGCTGCGGGGGGCATCGCCCTCATCAACGCGATCGGAAATTTGGGCGGCTTCGTCGGCCCCAAACTGATGGGCGCATTGAAAGACCTGACCGGTTCCTATTCGGTCGGGCTTCGTGTGCTGGCGGGGTGCTACATCGCCGGTGGACTGCTGGCCTTGGTGCTGAAGACGCGGGCGACCTCCGCCACCCGATAACGGGTTCCACCCGGTGCCATGTGCAAACGCGCGTCAGCCGGCCAGGGCGACGCTGATCGCCCGGCACACCTTTCGAACGTCCCGATCCGACGTATACACGCGCGCACCCGATTTCGCGGCGGCAAGGACAATCTGTGCATCGGCCCAGCCGACCCCGGATCCGGCGAAAGCGGCCCGGTGGCGCTCGATGAACGTTCTGGTCTCGACGGCGCCGGGACTCGGAAGCCGTGGAAGTGCCAACAAGTCGCCTGCGAAGGTCTTGGGCAACCCCGATCCCAAGAGAAGTTCGCCAACCACCACATCGCAGGTGTGAACGCGTTGCTGCATCAAAAACTTCGCGAGGCGCTGATCCTTTTTGCGAAGGTGGTGGACCCACGCGTTGGTGTCAACGAGGATCAACGTCGCTTCCAGGCTGAACGCTTGGTGCGTTGCGCGCCTTGGGCAAGGCCCCCCATAGCAGCCAGGCGGCCAGCGGCCTGCTTGGCCAAAAGAGCGCGCAAGCCTTGCTCCACCAAAGCGGTCTTGGTCATGCCAGGGTGAGCACCGACGACTTCTCGGAGCAGCGCCTCATTGACGTTCATGGTCATACGCACGGTATGCATGAAGACATGCTAGCAATGCGCATCCTCCGATCAAGGACGAAACCTCTTGTGGGACTCCGCGGTTGAGGTGGCTGCTGCTGAACGCCTACGTCCCCTCATCCGGTCGAGGCGTGCTTTCAATCGGCGTGCCCGCCTCGATGCGCATGGGCGCGTTGTGGCGGCGACGTGGCTTGCCGGCGTCCAGGCAGGCGCGCGCGAACGCGGGGCCCACACGGTCCCACAGGATCTGTTCGACCTCGGCTGCCAACGTGCGTCGATCGCCGGAAAACCTGGCTGTCGCGATGCGCCTGCCGGTGATGCCGCTGCGGACCAGGACCGTGGCGACGGCCTGATCCTGCGAGGTGTCTTTGATCTGCCCGTGGACATAGACCGCAAGCCCCAACGTCGCGGCCATGTCGCGGTACTGCTCGGGGCTGTCCACAGGGCGCAGCGTGGTCGTCACGTCCAGTCCCTTGGACTTCAGAACCTGCACCACCTGGATGCGCAACGGCTCGGTGTCGTCTCCCTTGAACGCGAACACCGCCACCTTGCCGGCGGCAATGGCGGCCGCCTCCTCCTTGGCGCGGGCATCGGCTCGCGCCTTTACCTTGGCCTTCGCCAGGGCCCTCGCGTCGGCGCGAGACTGGGCCTTGGTTTTGGCGTTGGCCTTCGTCGCGCTCGCGCTCGCGCTCCTGGCGGCGGTCTTCCTCCCAAGCTTGCCGGGCTTGCCGGGCTTGCCGGGCTTGCCGGGCTTGCCGGGCTTGCCCCTCGACTGGACATTCGACTTGACCTCCGCCCGCGACCCTGTGGCGACCGCCTGCGCGGCCGGGGCGATGGCCACAAGCAGCGCCGCCGAAACCCACGTCAGTAGAAAAAATCGCGACGCGACAAGCGTGAACCGGGACCCCGGACCAGGCCGCGCGAACAAGGCGCAGGGGGTGGACGGGCCCGACGTCGGCGGCCGTGACATGGAGCGATCTTCTAACCTGTCCGAACCGTGGCCGCGACCGGATGCTGTTTGTCCGTCGCGCGCGACCGCAAAAAAGACGGACGGCCCGGTGCACGAGGTACGCCTTGTGTTGTACGTTCGCGCCATGAAAGCCCCTGCCCGTCTTGTCGTTCTGGCGATCGCGTTCCTTTCGTCTCCCCGGCAACCCGCGATGATCGACACCGCGATCGCGGCCACGCCTGCCGCCACGTCCGCGTCCGCGCCCAACGCCAAGTCCGCGCTGCCGCCCCCCTACCGCGATCCAAAGTTGCCCGTCGATCGCCGCGTGGCCGACCTGCTGGGGCGGATGACGTTGGACGAGAAGGTCGCTCAACTTGTGTCGGTGAACTGGGAGAAGAACCGCCTTTTCGACGAAAAGACCCACGTCTTCTCCGTCGAACAAGCTCGCCAAATGATGCCCAAGGGCGTCGGGGAAATCACGCGTCCCCGTCCCGGCGACAAACACACCGCGCGCCAAGCCGCAGCGTTCGCCAACGCGGCCCAGCGCTATCTGATCGAGCAAACCGGGCTGGGAATTCCCGCCATCATTCACGAAGAATCCCTGCATGGGCTCGTGGGCCCCGCCGCCACCAGTTTCCCGCAAGCCATCGCGTTGGGGGCCACGTTCGATCCCGCGCTGGTCGAGCAGGTGTTTACCGCGACGGCGCGGCAGATGCGGGCGCGCGGCATTCACCACGCGCTGGCGCCCGTACTTGACGTCGCGCGCGATCCCCGCTGGGGGCGCTTCGAGGAAACCTACGGCGAGGATCCCTATCTGGTGTCGCGACTGGGTGTGGCCGCTGTACTGGGGTATCAAGGCCGCCGGGCCGCGGGCGCGCGGATCGACTCCGTCCACGTGCTAGCGACCGGCAAACACTTCGCCGTTCACGGCGAGCCTGAGGGCGGACGGAACACGGCACCCGGAAATCTGTCCGAGCGCTTGATCCGCGAGGTGTTCTTCCCTCCGTTCGAGGCCGCCGTTCGCGAGGCGGGCCTGTGCACGATGATGGCCAGCTACAACGAGGTCGACGGCATTCCGTCACACGTCAACCAGTGGCTGTTGGGCCACGTGCTGCGGGGCGAGATGGGTTTCAGCGGACTGATCGTGGCGGACTACTTCGGCATCGCCGAGCTGGAACGCAAACACCACGTGGTGCCCGATCTGCCCACGGCGGGGCGCAAGGCGTTGGAGACCGGCGTCGATATCGAACTGCCGCAGCCCGAGGGCTACGCGACCCTGGCCAATGACGTCCGCGCCGGCCTTGTCCGCGAAGCGGTGGTCGACAAATCGGTCACGCGCGTGCTGACGGCCAAGATGCTGTTGGGGTTGTTCGAGCGTCCCTACGTCGACGAGGCGGCGGCCGTGACGACGGAACGCCCGACCGATCGGGCGCTGGCCCTGAAGGCGGCGGAAGAAGCCATCGTGCTTCTGAAGAACGACGGCGATCTGCTGCCCCTGAATCCGGCGCGCCTGAAATCGATTGCCGTCATCGGCCCCAACGCCGCGGTTTGCCGACTGGGTGGCTACAGCGGCGATCCCACACGCACGGTCAGCGTCCTGGAAGGCATCCGCGCGCGTCTGGGAAACAAGGTCAACGTGCTGACCGCCGCGGGCTGCGGCCTGACCGTCGGCAACCGGGGCTGGAACGACGACGAGGTACGCATGCCGGATGCCGCCAGCGACACCCCGCTGATCGCGGAGGCGGCCAGGATCGCGTCGGCCGCGGACGCCGTGGTTTTGGTGCTGGGTCAGAACGAACAACTTTCGCGCGAGGGTTGGGCCGACAACCACCGCGGCGATCGCATGAGCCTGGATCTGCCGGGGCGCCAGATGGATCTGGCGCGCGCGGTGCTGGCGGCGGGACGACCCACGGTGGTGCTGCTGATCAACGGCAGTCCGCTGACCATCGAAGAGCTGGCGCGCACCGCGCCCGCGATCCTGGAGGGGTTCTACCTGGGCCAGGAAACCGGCACGGCCGTCGCGAAGGTCCTGTTCGGCGACGTCAGCCCGTCCGGCAAGTTGCCCATGACCTTTCCCCGCCAGACGGGAACCATCCCCGCCTACTACAACCACAAACCGTCGGCGCGCCGCCTGTACCTGTTCGAGGATGCGGGACCCCAGTGGCCGTTCGGATTCGGTCTGTCGTACACGACGTTCAAGTACGGTCCCGTGACAATCACGCCGGCGCGGATTCCCCCATCGGGCAAGGTGACGGTCGCGGTGACCGTGACGAACAGCGGTAAACGCGCGGCTGACGAAGTCGTCCAACTTTACATTCGCGATGTCGTCAGTTCGGTGACGCGTCCCGTGCAAGAACTGAAGGGCTTTCGCCGCGTTCAGCTGGGGCCCGGGCAGACCAAGAAGGTCGAATTCCCACTGGGTCCCGCCGATCTGTCGTTCATCGACCAACGCATGCAACGGGTCGTCGAGCCGGGGGATTTCGACGTGATGGTCGGAGGCAGCTCGGCGTCCGTCGTCCACGCGACGTTGACCGTGACCCCGTAACCGGGGCGGTGTCAGTCCTCGTTGATGGTTAGATCCACAACCGCGCCCAGCGCCGCGACGGTGGACGCCGGTGGCTTCTGTGCCAGCACGATGCCGCTTGATCGGTCGCCGTCGCTGTCGTAGCGGAGCTTGCCCACCTTGAAACCTTCCTGCTCGATCAGCTCGCGGGCCGCGCGCAGGCGCATGCCGGTTACCTTCGGAACCGGTTTGGCGGCCGCGCCCGACGAAACGATCAGTATGACCGCCGCCTTCGCGGGCAGCGTCGTCCCTGCCGCGGGCTCGGTGTCGACGATCGTGCCCGCCGGCACGGCGTCGCTCGCGACGGTCCTCGGCGGTCCGGCGGAAAGACCCGCGGTCGCCAGTTGCCGGGTTGCGTCCTCAAGCTTCAACCCGGCGACCTTGGGGACAGGTATTTGCTTGATCCCTCGCGACAGAACCGCCTGAACGGCGCTGCCCCTGGGAAGCTGGGAACTGGCCAGCGGAGACTGTTCGGCGATCACCCCCGCGGGATACGTGGCACTGTCGCGCTCGACGGAAAACGCCAGCAGCAGGCCGCGTCCCTGCAAGATCTCTCGCGCCTGCTCGGGGCGCAAACCCAAAAGAGAGGGGACCTCCACGGGAACCGGCGCCGACACGACGGGCGCCGATGGCTTGCTCCCCGAGGAGAAAGCACCCCGCTCATCAAGCGCGCGGAGCGCGAAGAACACCGCAACCGTCGTGACGATCGACGCGATGATCGCAGCCGGAACCGGCGACTTCGGGGGCACCCGGTAGTAGTTCTCTTCGTCGTCCACGCTGACGGATGCTACTGGGCGGACGCCGGCGTCTCAACCCAGCGCAGCCGGCGGGGCGCCTGTCGGTTCATTTTGCACCGCTACCCGATGGCTCCGGCGTCCCGCGGGGACTGATCGGGGGCGATCGGGTGCGATCGCGAATCCGCGGCGGCGGCGTTCCGCTGGGCGGCCCGATTGCGGGCGTGCAGAATCGCCAGCAACGACAGCAGCGCGATCGCGCGCAGGGCCCGAACCTTCCACACGCGGCGCCGCAAGATCTTGTAGAACGCGACCGCCTCGGCGGTGGGCAGCTTGGCCAGGATCGCCTCCTGCTGGCGCAGGCGCACTCCGTCGGTGGCGCGCGTGCCGATCGCCAGCACCAGCACCACCAGTAAGATGGTCCCTACCACGCCGGCATCCTCACGCGGCCGCTCCGAACGACGGCAACACCCGCTGGCCCAGAACGATGGTGACCGCCGCGATCAGCAACGCCAGCGCGACCACCCACATCACGCGTTCATTGCGCGCCCGACCCGCTTCGTAGTAGTCGCGCGCCTTATCACCCGGCAGTTTGCTGATCACCTCCAGGCGGCGCCGCTCGTGGATGTACCCAACCACCACCGCGATGCCCGCGACGGCGGCGACCAGAAGGCGAATCAACTGCACGGCGCCATCATAGCCCTTCGCCCGTCCCGACAACCGCAAGCAGCGTCGCGACCCCCGCGGTGTTCGGATTGGGCGCGCACGATATCACCTGCACCCAACTGTGAGGCACATGACATCTGGGCGCGAAGGTGAGCAGCACAAACCCGCGCGCGCCGCACGGAACAACATTGCACGTGCAATTCCGACACTTGTGCTCAAGAATCCATGACAAATAATCGATACTCCAGCCTCGTACGCGCGTACTGTCGGCGCTTCTGAACGGCCGAGACCACGATCATGGATGGACTGCTTCTCGCCTACCTGATTGGCATCTACGGATTCCCGGCGCCTCCCCCCATGCTGGAGCCGCTGGCGTTGATGGTGTTGCCCGACCCAGGTCACCTTGCCCAAAGAGTCAACCAACCGGGACCTACCGGCACGAGTGCGGCGTCAGACCACACCGCCCTACCCCCGCTGATCGAGCGGCCCGTAGTGCCGAGTCAGCAAAGCGATATCCAAGCGAACCCGGATCAATCAGGCGCGGGGAAACTGCCCCGCACCGCCATCACGCTGGTCGTGGGGAGAAAATCGGAAGCGATCCGTCATTGCTACGAGTTGGGCCTGACCAAGGATGAACACTTCGCCGGAACGGTGGAGATTGGATGGAAGATTCAGATGGACGGCCGCGTCTCGAGCGTCAACATCGTCGGCACGACCAAGAGCAACGACGCCGTTGAGGAGTGTTTGCTGGCCGAGATCATGCGCTGGGAATTTCCGCCTTCGGCCGAACCCACCGTCGTCGGGGTTTACCCGTTCGTTTTCGATCCGAGCCTGCTGATCCGACGGACCGGGCAGCATAAGACCACCACCGCGCCGTAGCCCCGGGTCGACGCGACCGCTCGATCACACGGCTACGCGGCCGGAGTTGCCGCGAACGAATCCGTCGGTTCCAGATCGACGCTCAAGACGGAGCAGTTCCTTCCCCGGTGTTTGGCCGTGTACAGCGCACGGTCGGCATCGCCAATCAACCGTTCGGTCGATCCTTCGAGGGGGTTGGTCATCGTGCTGATGCCCACGCTGACGGTGAGCGAGATGCCAGGCCCGCGTTGCGCCTGACCAACCGAAAAGACATTTCCGGCGACGTGCATTCGAATCCGCTCGGCGACAACCATCGCCTCGGCGCCGGAAGTCTCGGGCAAGATGATGGCCATTTCCTCACCGCCGTATCGCGCGGCGCGATCCAGTGTCCGAACGCAGTCGAGGATCGCCTTGGCAACCTGCTGCAAGGCCAGATCTCCGGCCTGATGACCGTAGGTGTCGTTCACACGCTTGAACCAGTCGATGTCCACCATCAGCAGCGACAACGGACGCTGGTGGCGATGTGATCTTAGAATCTCCTCCTGCAGCAACCGGTTCATCTCGCGGCGGTTGAACAATCCGGTCAACTCGTCGCGCACGGCCAGTCTCATCAACGCTTCTTCCGCCATCTTGCGCGCGGTGATGTCCTGGACCTGTGAAACCAGGTACAGGGGCTGCTCGTCGGAATCCCTGACCAGGGACGCGGTCAGCAGCGCCCAAACGACCGATCCGTTCTTGTGAAGGTAGCGCTTCTCCAGTTCGTACCTGGTGATTTCACCCGACAACATCCGTTGCACCGAAGCGCGATCGGCATCTATGTCGTCGGCATGGGTCATTGACTGGGAATCGAGCATCAACAGTTCCTGTTGCGAAAACCCCAGAATCCGACACAGCGACGGGTTGACCTTCAGCCACCGCCCGTCAGGTGCCACCAACGCCATTCCGATTCCGGAATTGTCGAACGCGTTCCGAAATCGGCTCTCGCTTTCCCGCAACGCGACCAGGGTGATCGCGTTTTCCGCCAAAAGCGTCTGGCGGGCCTGCAACTGCGCCGTAAGGTCCAGTTGGGCCGACACGATGCCGCCGAGCAGACGCAACATCTGAACGTGTTCGTCGCCGAAGGCGTTCGGTTGGGTCGAAACGACCTGAAGGACCCCAAACGGCGTCTGTGACGACGTCAAGGGAACCGCGATGATGGACCTTGCTCCCGTCCGATCGTCGTCCCCGTGGTCGATGCGTAGATCGATCTGCGTGTCGTCGCTGGTCAAGGCCTCACCGGTCAACAGCGCTAACCCCGAGAGACTGCCGCCGATCGGCACGCGCAGGCCAAGCTGACCTACCGCCGATCCCGTCGCCGCCGCGCAAACCAGATACTCGCCTTGCGGGGTCTCCACCAACGATCCCGAGGCGCCGGTCATTTCCTGGGCACGCGTCGCGACCAGCGTCATCAGCGTGGCCAGATCCGCCACCGCCGTCGACACCTCGTTCTGCACCGCGACGACGGCCTGCAGCCGCGCGACCTCGTCCGCCAGCCGAAATGCGCCCGTCCCGGCCCCCCATTCGGGAAAGTCGATCATGATGCACCGTGGCTTCGCAGCACCGAAATGAAATCGGCGGACGGGGACGTCCACTTGACCGGGAGGCGCCCGTTACCTGGAAACTTTGTTGCCGAATCTTGGCGCCGACTGAAGACCGCCCATCCCCAGCAATGCTTAGGGACAGGTGGCTATCGAGTTGATCCAGGCAGAGACAAGACCGATTCCGTCATTGTCGAGGACGGACGTACCGAGCTGGGGCATTCGGCCACTCAACTTGTCGGCGGCCTGCATCCGCAGCAGCATCAGCGACTTCGCGGGCATCCCGGGTACGACGCGCTTGGCGTCCGCGACTCCCAGATCTCCCTTGTTCGGGGCGATGTTGCAGATGTTCATTTTGTCCAGACTGACGCCCAACCGCATGTCGAATGCCGAATAGTTGCCGTCCGGGCGGTGGCAGGTCGCGCAGTTGGCGTGCAAGTAGGAACGCGCGCGGGCTTCCAGGTTGGCCGGTGAGGTATCCCGGGTGAAATCCGTCAACGGAGGCAGGCGCGCGGCGGGCGCGTCGAACAACCCGATGTGTTCAAGCGTGGCTATCTGATTGGCGGTTATGCCCGATGGGTACCGCAGCGACCGATCCAGTTGCCGCGTTTCAAGCCCAATCGATCCTCCGACCGTTTCGTTGTGACATTCGAGACACGCGTTGCGTCCCGGGAATGACCAGCTTTGCGTGACGCCGCTGTCGTTCACGATGTCCGCGGTGATGCCGTTTTCGGACACCAGTTCGGCGTCCGTCTGGGCGGCGTTCCAGCGATAACTGAACCCGTACCAGATATCTGAAAACCGGACGAACAGGCGGGTCTCGACGAACTTTCCGGCGAACAGGAAGTTCTTCACCAGCACGGTGCCAATGGGAAGAACGAAGTGACCTTCGTCGAACGTGGTCCCCCCCTGGGACATCGGCTTACAGGTATCCGGCTCACGCGTGCAGTCCTTCACATGAATCGTTGCACCATCGGGAAGCGCCAGAAAGCGCTGTTTGTCCGCGGCATCGGACCACAACGGGCTGTTCACGTCGTAGGGAATCAGACTGGGCGCCGGCTTCTTGGGATCGGTCGGATCGACACAACCGGTGGCGGTCAGCGTCTGGGCGGGCTGGTCGTAGTTCGCGGGCGTCTTACACGTCTGCACGGCCGCGCGGGCGGCGATCCCGAAGGCGCCCCCCGTACCCATCCCGCCCGTTCCCATCACACTCGAACCACCGGTGCCGGTCGCTCCCCCGGAAGGTGCGCCCGAGGCACCACCCGTGGCACCCGACGCGCCGCCAGTCGTGCCCGACGCACCGCCAGCACCACCCGTGGCCTGTCCAACTGCTGATGGTGCCGGGCACGCAGCCCCGCACAACGCCACCGTCGAAACCAACAAGAGCGCAATCCCCGACGCCGGCGGCTTCAGTCGCCGACCTGGAAGACCACGATTCACGCCCATCATTTGAGACCGTAAACCTGCAATTTCCCCGCGAAGGTCGCGATATAGACCTTCCCGTTGGCGACCATCGGTGGACTGTATTTCGCGTACGTTCCCAGGTTGTCGGCCGCGTTCAAGGTGCTGTTCCACAGCGACGCCTTGGTCACGTCGGCGGCGTCGAACGCATACAGCGCCCCGGTCGCCGTGGCATGCCACGCATCCCCGACCAGTGGAATGTTGGCCCAAAGGATGCCGGTGCCCGCCGTGGCTCCGTTCGACGATATCGTGAAGATGCCCGACGGATGTTGTGGCCGTCGCTCGCCGTTGGTGCCCCTGTCCTGCAACGTACCGCTGCCCACCAGGTACGAATGCAACACCTGACCGGCGGGCCATGCGTACAACATGGCCCCGGCCGAACCATTCCAAAAGACGAACTGATTCAGCTCGCCGCTGATACCGACCATCTGGCGCAGCGCCAGCGTGGTTTGGTCAAGCAGCAGGATGTCGCCGTCCTTGCCCCCCCCCACGATCTGCCCCGTGTTGCCAAGAATGGTCACCCCCGATTGCAGATCATTGTCTCCACTGATCCGCGAGGCGTGGCGTGCCGCGATCGTCATGCCGCTTCCCGAGGGCGTCAGGCGAATGACGTGGTTGCCGACGTTGTCGCCGCCGATCGATCCGTTGCCGACCGTGGCCCAGATGGATGTACCGTCGCTGGTCAGACCGACACCCGACTGCCAAATCGCCCCCTGGTTGCCCGTGGGCGACGTGCTGTAGACCGACCTGAACTGCAGGGTCTTGGCGTCGTAGCCAAACACCCATCCATGGTACGCGCCCGCGTCGCAATGGCTGCCGAACCCCATGTAGATGACGCCGTTGACCAGCAACAGGGCGGCCCGATTCAGGTGGATGCGGGCGTCGAACGCGGCCATCGACATGCTTCCCACGGCCACGGGTGAACCCGCGGCGTCGGCGCCGGTCGCCAGATCCAGGGCGTGAAGGTTCTGCGCCCCGGTAACCTTGGCCACGACGTAGATCTTGTTGTCCGCCAGGCTGATCACCGGCGTGGACGTGATGCCGACCTCGTTGCGCATGTCGGTGCAGCCGGGATCGTATCCCCCCGATCCCAGCACCAGCGGCGCCCCCAGCATGCGCGACCACAGAGGCGCATCGGGCGTGGCCGCGTCCGCGTCGAACGCGTAGACCATATTGTGTTGCGTGGCCACGTATACGACGTTGCGCTTGACGCCGTTGATGGTCAGGCCGCCCACGTACAAAGGCTGGCCGTAGACGTATCCGTTGATGGTCCGCGAAAACAACAAACCGAACTGGGTTCTGTTGACGTTGGCGGTCGTCAAAATCGTTTCGCTGGTGTTCGCGCCGCTGCGCGCGTTGTCGTAGCGATTGGTCACGACGGCGAACGTGGACGCGGGGGCCGCGCCACCCAACGAACCGCCCCCCGTCCCGCTGCCACCGGCGGCGGCCCCGGCGCTTCCCCCACGGCCACCAGAAGCGGTGGCGCCACCCAACGCGGGACTGCCGCCCGATCCCGTTCCTCCTGATGCGCCGGCACTTCCGGCTCGGCCTCCCGACGCGGCGACACCACCCGCCCCGTTGCTCCCCCCGGTGCTGGTCGTCCCGCCGGTGGCGTTGCTTCCACCCGTGGCACTTCCGCCTCCCGATGCCGTGGCGCCACCTGAACCGGTGATGCCGCCCGATGAAACGGAAGCGCCGGCCGTCCCCGTGCTTCCGCCCAGGCCCGTGTTTCCGCCCGAGCCGGTCACGCCACCCGATCCCGCCGGCTCCCTATCGGTACCGGCATCCTGCCCCGTGGTGCCGGCACCCGGCGTACAGGACATGACACCAACCCAAAGCAACCAGGCTGACCGGGGTTTCATCGAATACGACCTCCCATCGACGGCAACGGACACCACACGTCTGGCGTTCGCGGAGGACCCAACGCGCCGGAGCTGCGTGATATTGGAAATTCTATTCAACATGTTCTATAGAATTTTCATTTCACCGTCAATCATGCCCTGGTGGTGTTATGAAACGCGGTCCCCACGCGGCGGCTTGTTGCTGCCCGGGCCGGTCAAAAAACACCTCGGGAGCGCCACATGCCGAAATTCGACGCCAACCTGACCATGATGTTCAACGAGGTCGAGTTCCCAGCGCGATTCGCCGCGGCGTCGCAAGCGGGATTCAAGGGCGTGGAATTTTTGTTTCCCTACGCCTATGGCAAGGACCAGCTGGTCGATCTGGCGGGCGGGAATCAGTTGCAGGTCATCTTGTTTAACCTGCCCCCGGGCGACTGGAACGCGGGCGAGCGCGGCCTGGCCTGTGATCCGAACCGCGTGGCTGAATTCCAGGACGGTGTCGGTCGCGCGATCGACTACGCCCGGGCGCTGGGCTGCCAGCGCCTGCACTGCATGGCTGGTCTGAGGCCGACATCAGCCGGTGAATCGGCGATTCGCGAAACGTATGTCGCCAACCTCCGGTTCGCCGCGAAGGCGCTGGCCCTCCACGACCTGACGTTGTTGATCGAGGGCATCAACACACGCGACATTCCCGGCTACTACCTGAATCAATCGCGCCAGGCGTTCGACGTCATGCGCGAGGTGGGCGCGCCAAACCTGGCCTTCTTGTACGACTGCTACCACATGCAGATCGTCGAGGGCGACCTGTCACCAACCATCGAAACCCATCTGGACAAGATCGGACACATGCAAGTCGCCGACACGCCGGGCCGGCACGAACCGGGCACGGGAGAAATCAACTACGATTTCCTGTTCCGCCACATCGACAAGGTCGGCTATCAAGGTTGGATCGGCTGTGAGTACCGTCCCGCCACCACCACCGCCGCCGGGTTGAACTGGCTTGCGCGCTACCGAACAGACCACACATGAGCCAGCTGGGATTCATTGGCCTGGGCATCATGGGCCGTCCGATGGCCGCCAATCTGCTGAAGGGCGGCCACCAGCTTTTTCTCTCCAGCAGAAGCGGGGTACCGGCCGAATTGACAGCGGCGGGAGGCACCACGTGCCTTTCCCCCAAGGAGGTCGCGCAAAGGGCGGACGTCATCATCATGATGCTGCCGGACACCCCGGACGTGGAGGCGGTGTTGTTTGGGCCCCAGGGCATCACCGCGGGGCTGGGCGCGGGAAAGACCGTCATCGATATGAGTTCGATCTCGCCCATCGAGACGAAGGTATTCGCGGCGCGCATCAACGCACTTGGCTGTGTCTACGTCGACGCACCCGTATCCGGGGGTGAGGTCGGGGCGAAGAACGCCACGCTGACGATCATGGTCGGTGCGCCAAGGGCCGCCTTCGAAACGGTCAGGCCCCTGTTCGAGTTGCTCGGCAAAAATATCACCCTGGTCGGAGACAACGGCGCCGGACAAATCTGCAAGGTCGCCAATCAGATCATCGTGGCGTTGAATATCGAGGCGGTCGCCGAAGCGCTGTTGTTCGCGTCAAAATCGGGCGCCGACCCGGAAAAGGTCCGCCAGGCGTTGATGGGCGGATTCGCGTCGTCGCGTGTGTTGGAGGTGCACGGCGAGCGCATGATCAAGCGCACCTTCACTCCGGGTTTCCGCATCGAGCTGCACCAGAAGGACCTCAACCTGGCGCTCGACAATGCGCGCAAAATGGGTCTCAGCCTCCCCAGTACCGCAATCGCGCAGCAACTGTTCAGCGCCTGCGCCGCCCAGGGTGCCGGCAAATCGGATCATGCGGCCATGGTTTGCGCGCTGGAAGGTCTGGCCAACCATCAGGTCGGAAAATAGGGCCAACCGCCGGTGTCAAAGACCGCCTGTCGAATGTCCGTCTGATGCTGGAGGCACAACCGCTGCTGCAACGCATGTTCGAAGCCGCCATTGCGCGGGCCCAACCCGCGATCTGCCTGCCTCCCTTTCTGGTCGACCTTCTCGATGTATCGCCGCCACCCGTGCGGCCAGCTGGGCGAACCATCGTGGTTGGCGCCGGAAAGGCGGCGGCGACCATGGCCAAGACGGTCGAGGACCTGTGGCCGGGCGAGATTTCGGGATTGGTCGTTACGCGACACGGGCACGGGGTACCGACCCGCCGCATCGAGGTGGTCGAGGCCAGTCACCCAGTTCCCGATGAAAACGGATCCCGTGCCGCCGAACGCATGATGGCGCTGGTCCGCGGACTGAATCCCGACGACCGGGTTCTCGCGCTTTTCTCGGGAGGGGGATCGGCCCTTTTGACCCTGGCCGCCCCCGGCCTATCTCTGACGGACAAACAGGTGGTCAACCGGGCCCTGCTGAAAAGCGGCGCCACCATCAGCGAGCTCAACTGCGTTCGCAAACATTTGTCGGGCATCAAGGGCGGCCGCCTGGCCGCCGCGTGCCACCCCGCCCGCGTCGTTACACTGGTGATCTCCGACGTGCCTGGAGACGATCCATCCGTGATCGCATCGGGACCGACGGTGCCGGATCCAACCACATTCGAACAGGCCCGGGCCGTGTTGGCGCGCCACCGCGTCCCGGTACCGGCCGCGGTCGATCAACATCTGCGAAACGCCGGCGACGAAACACCCAAGCCCGGTGATCCCCGGCTGTCGACGCCCGATGTCCGCGTCATCGCGACGGCCCAGGATGCGCTGGATGCCGCCGCCGCCGTCGCGCGCCAAGCCGGCCTTCACCCCTTTATCCTCAGCGACAGCCTGGAAGGTGAATCGCGGCACGTCGCTTCCGTCCACGCGGGCATCGTCCGGCAGATCCTGCGGCATCGCCAACCCGTCGCGCCGCCCTGCGTACTCCTCTCGGGTGGAGAAACGACCGTGACGGTCACGGGCCCTGGCCGGGGCGGGCGCAATGTCGAATTCCTTCTGGCTCTGGCCATTGCCCTTGGTCCCGAAACAGGGGTCCACGCCATCGCCGGCGACACCGACGGCATAGACGGCACCGAGGACAACGCTGGAGCCCGCTTGACCCCCGATACCTTGTCACGCGCGCGAACCCTCGGATTGGATCCACGCGCCTTCCTTCTCGACAACGATGCCTACGGCTTTTTCTCCCGCCTGGGCGATCTGGTTACAACAGGCCCCACCCTCACAAACGTCAACGACTTTCGCGCCATCGTGGTTGGATAGACACATGCTCCGACCAGCGCCCACCCGCAGTGACTTCGCGAACATCGATTCCATCGTCTTCGACCTGGACGGCACGCTGTGGGACACCTGCGCGGTCTGCGCCCAGGGCTGGAACAACATCATCAAGAAACACCGGTTCAACTTCCGTGAGATCACGGCGGCCGACGTTCGGGGCGTCGTCGGAAAGCCCCACGAGCTGTGTGTTCGCGAGGTCTGCGTGGGGCTGCCCGAAGATCAACTGAAGGTGCTGTCCGACGAGTCGGAAGTCGAAGACAACCGCCTGATTGCGGAAAGAGGAGGGATCCTGTACCCAGGCGTCGCCGACGGGCTTGCGTTGCTTGCCGCCACGCACCCGTTGTTTATCGTCAGCAACTGCCAGGCCGGATACATCGAGATCTTCCTGTCGTTCTCCGGATTCTCGCGATTCTTCCGCGACCACGAATGCTGGGGCAACACGGGGCGGCCCAAGGCGGACAATCTGCGATCAATCATCGCCCGCAATGGTTTGAAGAGCCCCGTCTTTGTCGGCGACACGCCCGGTGATCAGGCGGCAGCGGCCGCGAACGATGTCCCTTTCGTCCATGCCGCCTACGGTTTTGGGGAATGCTTGAACCCAAACGCGACCGTGGGAGCGTTTCGGGAACTTCACGATCTGGTGCGGGCGTGAGCACTCCTTTTCAACGGCTGCTGATCAACGACGAAGGAACGGCCAGTCTGCACCACCTGGACCTCAGGGATCCCGCCCGGAACTGGATCTGCCTGGGCGCGGGCCGCGATCTGCAGTTGATCGGCAACGACTTGGTATTGCGCAGTCGTCCCCACGGCTATGCCGAAATCGAGATCGCCGACGGCACGGTTGTTCGGGATGTGACCGTCACGGATGCGCCAGGTGGCATCGAATCGGCCCGACGGTTGCGAAATGGCCACACCGTCGTCGCGGGAAACGGGGCAGGGGGAATCTTTGTTTGGGAACTTGATGCCGCGCACCAGGTGGTGCCGGAGCATCAACTGCTGTGCGCCGGCATCGACAAGGTCCGCATGCTCCGCGTGACGGCGGACCAGACCTTCCTTTTTTGCTCCGAAACCGACGGCAGGCGAATCATCCACGAGGCCGACTGGAACAACGGCGCAAAGGCGCTGTTCCAGATTCCCGATGACGTTCCGGCCGACAGCATGGTCAAGGCTGTCCGCGTAGCCCCCCACATCGTCACGGTTTCCACCGGCTACGCCGCAAGTCTCTTGTGGATCGACACCTCGCGCCAGCTTGTCCTCAAGACCATTGGCGGAAAATCCCAACCCGGCGCGGACGTCGCCGCGCGTCCCCTCTCGCCCTTCTTTTTCTCGGGCTACCAGATGTTCGCAAACGGAGATTTCTTGATCAGCAACTGGCAAGGGCACAGCCCGGATCACAACGGACAGGGGTACCAGTTGCTTCGCTACAGCGCGACGGGAGAACTCGTGTGGTCCTTCGACCAGACCGCTTATCCAGCGCTGTCGTCCTTGAACAACGTCATCGCGCTGGACGACATCGATACGCGTCGGCTACACGACGAGCCCAACGGAATCGTCGTGCCCATCGACTGACGTTTCGGCGCCCCATGTCACCGGCACGACTTGGTGCCACCGGGACCCGTGGCACCTGCATCGGCAGACGGGTACCATTGCCGGCACGTCATGCGACCGGACGTCAAGCCGAATGATCGTCGCGTGGGAGTGACGACGGGGATTGCGGCGATCGTTGCGATCGTTGCGATCGCCGCGTCCTTCATGATCCCATCGCCGGCCCGGGCGGACGATCCGCCTGCCAAGCCGACCAACACCGGACGCCCCCAGCCGCAGTTGCAAATTCCGATCGGCCCCGCGTTCCCGACACGACCCAATGAAGGACGTTATGATTTGGAACGAACCGCGGATGGCGGATACCACTACCGGGACATTCGGTTCGACGCCCGCGTGGCTCCGGACGGACATGTCACCTTCACCGACGCCCATATGCGCCTGGAGACCCGTGTCCTGGGCATCCCGCTACGGAAATACGAACGCGGTAGCGATGGACGTCCTTCGCTGGCGGCGGCGCTGAGACAGGTGCTGCGCGGTGATCCCGACCGGCCCCTGCCCGCATGTGTCGCCAACAACCCGTACCGAAACGATCCGCAGGCGCCGCTGACCAACCCGCACTGGTGTCCGCCGCTGTTGGCCGTGGTGGGCACGTTCGATCTGACCGACGAGGTGATGAAGGCGACCGGCCAGGGATGGTATCGATTCGAAAAAGCCAAGTTCCTGTCGGCGACGTTCGAGTTCCGCATCAAACTGGCGGTGGAACGTCACCGCAAGCTGCTGCGCGAGGCTCTGGCCGAATTGCCGACGCGCCTGGACGGGCTTTGGAATGACCCCGGCTACTCGCAACGAGAGAAGAAGAGAATCCTGTGCCTCCTGTGGTCGGAAGTGGAACTTCGCGATCCCCAAGCAAGCGCCGCCGCCGACATCATCGTTTCGTGGATTGGCGCGCGGCTACCAGCGGGCAGTTCGGCCGGCTACTCGCAAGCTGAGATAGCCGCGTGCGGGGGCAACGGCGATCGAGCCTTCGCCCCATACCCGGACCACCATTCGCCTCCCTAAAAAGCCGCTCGCGAAAATCGAACAGTCCCGCCCGGCCTCACACTTGCGCGGGGAAGAGTCTCGGGAAAAGCGCGTCCGCCGACGCCGTGGAGAAGTTGAGGGCCACCGATCCCTTTGGTGTGTCGGACACCAACAGGCCGACGTCGGTCAACTTGCGTAGCACGTCGCGAGCAGTTCGTTCGGAACGGCCCGTGATGCGGGCGGCTTCCCCCCGCGGCACGACGCCCCGCCGCAACACCTCCGCCACCAGCGCCGAAGCCGCCTCGCCGCCCCCGACCGGGCCAAGCACGTACGCCGCCAACCTTTCGCCGAGATTGTCCAGGCTGAAAAGCTCGCTCATGAAACGGAGTTGGTCGAACGCGACCCGACAGAACCACGTCACGAAGTCGACCAGGGCCTCGCGCGACAGGTTGCCGCGACCATCCAGGTCCCCGCGTCGCGGAGCGTCCGCCATGTCCATCATGCGCATGTACTCCCCGGCGTCCTCCAAGCCACGCGCCAAGCCCCGCGCTATCGACCACAAACCGTGCGCACCGATCCCCGCATGCAAGACCATCGCGTGTGACATCAACCGACTGACACGACCGTTCCCATCAGAGAAGGGATGAATGAAGTTCAGTCGGTGATGCGCCGCCGCCGCCGCGACGACACGCGCGGCTGGCCCAAGCGCGGCAAAGCGATACCGCTCTTCGAAATACTCCATGAACGCCGGTACCTGAGCGCTTGACGGCGGCTGATGCCGTCCGACGATGTTGTCGTGACGGGGATCGCTGCGAAACTGGCCCGGCTCCATGGTGAATGATCCGTCACCGCGCTCGATGCGCATCATGTTCGCGGGTGCGTCCTGGTAGAAGGCGCGATGAACCCAGCGGATGAATTCCTGGGATGCCGGCTCGGGCAGTTCACCGGCGGCGAATTGTTGATCGATAAGGCGTTGCACGCGAATGTGGGCGCGCGCTTCGATCTGCAAATCACGACGGCCCTCGTCGGTGTCCAGTTCGTCGCCCAACGCCCGCTCGATGTCGCGCGGGCGCGTGTTGTGACCCTCAATGAGGTTGCTGTAGTAGCAATTCATCACGCGCACGAGCGAGGCCAAGCTGGCGGCGGTGCGCGGGTGCAGGCGGTATCCGATTGTCGCTGATACACCGACGACTTCGCTTATCAGGTCGGCAAGCGGCGCGGGGTAAACATCGAGCAAACACGGTTCGATGCGCGCGGGTGTCTCTGTCACCACCATGGGGGAATTGCCGATCTTGTGATCCTAGATTGCCGATCGTGTGCCAGCCTAAACTATCATAAGTTATGTAGTTTTAGTGATAGTTTGGACTAAATAGCCGATTTGTTCTGCCGATCTGTAGGCGGTCGTATCGAAGGTTTTTCTACCCCCACCGACCGCGCGTGAGATCAGCGAGATCGCGACGACCGGCCGCGGCGCTTCCCGGCAATCGCCAGGGCAACGCCGGCCGCCAGCAGGGACCAAAGAACACCGCTTGCCCGGCCCTGCCGCATGGGCGCAACCACCGCACACGATCCCTCGGTTGGCACCTTGGTGGACGGTGGAGCCAACGCTTCGGGAACGTCGTCCAGTTGCTGAAGATAGGCCACCAACTGATCTAGTTCCGTGGGCGTCAAATTGCTGGTCCGGCCCATCCGATCGCCGGGATTGTACTTCGTGAAGATTTCCAACAGCGTCGCCGCGCGACCGTCGTGATAATAGGGCGCCGTCTCCCAGATGCCCTTCAGCGTCGGGGTATCGATGCCCGTCAACTTCCCGAACAGCCGCGATCCGGATGTGGGCAACAACGTCCCGACGTCGTACAGGATATTGCTGGAGCTGTCCGTAAACTCGGGGCCCGAGTGGCAAACCGCGCATCCGGCCCGAACAAATATCTTTCTTCCCTCCAGCGCATCCTTGGTGAAACTTCCATCGGGGTTGCGAAAGGGACTGCGCGACACCTTGTCCATCGACGCGAAGAATGCGGCCAACGCGTCCAGTTCCCGGCTGACACCGGCCGCCGGGGCGCTGAACGGATCATAGTGACCATCGGCACCACGACGGGCGACAAATTCCGGCTCGGCCATGAAGCCGGTTCCCCCAAAATCACTGCGAATGTCGCGTTCAAAATCCTGAATCTCGTCGAAATTTCCGCTCCAGTGAACACGCCCGTCACCAGTGCCCCGAACTCCCAGCAGGGACTTCGTGTTGCGCAATCCTTCGCCCCGATCGGAAAAATCCCAGACGCGACCATCGCTGAATCCGCCAAAGTGGCAGGACACGCAGCTCATGTATCCCGCGTGCCCCATGCGGGTGTCGGCCGCGTTGAAGAAGATCTTCTTGCCGAGCAACAGCTGGTCGGACAGGGGTTCGACATCGATGGTCCGAATGCGGATCATGGCCTCGGGGGCGGTGTGATCCGCCGACGACAGGGACGATGTCACGTCGTAGACGACCACTTCGCGCGACAGGAAGGCGTGCACGAACAGTTTTCCGTCTGGCGTCAGCACCAGACCGTCCGGCGCATTTCCAACGTCCCTGATGCCGCTGATTTGCTCGGCGCTGTAGGCGTCCATGATGCCTATCCAGTTGCTGGGCTGGATCAGCACGAAGCCATAGTCCCCCAGCGGCGAGAACGCCACGGACACGGGCGTGGCGCGGTTGTCAACGTCCTGGCGCTTGGTCAGGACTTCCTGTTCGGTCTTGAGATCGATTGTACAAACGACCGGACGAACGAAATTGTCTTGGGTCATGGGCAGGCCGTCGCGGTGCAAGCCGCGCGCGACATTGTCTTTTTTGGCCGTAACCCACGCCTGGGTTCCGTCGGGAGAAATGGTTGCAACCGACACGTAGTTCGGAACCCCTCGGCCCGAAGACTGGGTGTCGGGCCCCTTGTCGAACGCCAGTGAGATGGTGTTCGACAGCGTGAAGGTCTGGGGCGACACAACCCAAACCTCGCCATGATCAGAGGGAGACAGGAACCGCGTCACGAAGATGCGTCCGTCGGCCGCCACCGAAACCCCCGCCGGCGTGGGGCCAAGCGCCAGCTCTCGTGCGACCTGCCGAGACGTGGGATTGATCTCGAGCAACTTGCCGGTGGCGAACAATGAGACATAGGCCATCCCCGAGGGGCCAAACACCAGGGAATGCGGTTGCGAGGCATAAGGCAGGGCGATCCGCGTCTTGATGTCGCCGGAATCGGGATCGAGTACGACGATCTCGTCTGACATCTGGTTGGCGACCCAGATCGTTCCGTCGGCCGCCTGCGCCAGAAAATGCGGGGTTTTCCCCACGGCGATCTCACGCACCCGTTTCAATTGCACGGTGTCGATGACGCTGACGCTGTTGCTGTCCGGGTTGACGTGCCACACGCGGTGCCGTGTGGCGTCGTGGATGATGCTCGAGGAATTGCTGGGCGGCTTGGCGGTGGGCGGGCTAAAAATGGTCACCACGGCGGTGGCGCTGGTACGGGCGGCGTCGTCCTCGGCCAGCACGTTGATCGTGTAGTGCCCAACTTCCTGATAGGTGTGCGCGAGTTGCGTTTGGGGGGTCGCGGCCGGCGTGGTGCCATCACCGAAGTTCCACGTGTAGGTCACGGCGCCCACGGCATCCACGGTGCCGGCAACGCGAAACGTCTGTGCCTCTCCAACAACGATCGGCGCGGTCGGCGCCAAAGTGATCGTGAGGGCCGCTGCCGAACGTGAACCGAGAAGAGCGACCAGCGCGGCCCCCATCACGGCGATGGGGAGCCTTTTCATTGGCGGGTGACCACCTTGGGCCGACGCCGGCTCCTACGCGCGCCCATCCCCAGGGCCAGGGCCAGGGAAAGGAACGGCAAGACCGCGGTGGGGTCGGACCCGCCAGGGACGCTGCAACCACAGCCCCCGCCGGCGGTAGCGCCAGGAACACCGGCTCCGCCGCTGCTGGAGCCGACACCACCGCTGCCCGTCGAGGGAACCGAACCACCGGTGGAGGCCACGCTACCTCCGGTGGATACCACCGTGAGGCCACCAGTGCCGCCCACGGTGCCGCCCGTTCCCCCGCCGCTGATCCCACCTGACACCGCGCCGCCCGTGGATCCAAGCGCGCCTCCAGTCGCGGTCGCGCCTCCGGTCGCGGTCGCCCCTCCCGTCGAGCCTCCACTGGCGTTACCACCAGTGCCGGCGGCGGCGCCCCCGGTGCCCCTGCCACCTGCCCCGCCGCTTCCCGTGACAGTCCCTCCGCCCGCCCCGCCCGCCCCGATCGTCAGTGAAGCGCCGGTGGAGAAACGAGAGATTGCCGCCGTCTGGAGGCTGTTGCCCACAAGGTCCTTCAAACCACCGGCGACCACGACGACTTCGTACGTTGTGTTTGCTTCAAGCGGTGCTTTGGGGCCAAACGAAATCGCATTGAAGGACGACTTGCTGAACGTCCCCTCCAACGCGGTTCCGCCGCTTTTTCGCACGAGGATGTTCGCGGCGTTCACGGTGCCGAGGTCCAGGTCCTCCGAAAAGAAGACCGTGACCCGGGTCGTCAAAGGCTGTTTCGTTTCACCGTCGAGGGGATAGACCTTAGCCACCTCCGGAGGTGCCGTGTCCGGCGCCATGCTGTGCGGGATCAGGGCGGCGCCGGTCGCGTGATCGTTGCCGAGGTACACCAGGTTGCCCAGAATGGTGGCGAAATCAAAGTCGCCACCCACGGCCGCGGGATCGGTGCCGCGTCCCACTTGCACGATGCTGGCTTCGTTGCGAACGTCCCATTTCTTGTAGCCTTCGGCCGATTGTCCGCAGACAACAAATCCGCTTTGAACGGTGCAGTAGCCGCCGCGATCCGTCCCGGACGTTTTCCGCGCCAGCGTTGTGATCGCGGTGGGAGTCCATTTCATGAATAGGTAGTCGCCGTTGGTTCCAGGAGCGTAGATGCGGTCCCCGACGACCACCGCCGCATACAGGCTGGAAGGCAACGTTGTCGTGGTCAGCAGGAATGGCGCCCTCGGATTCCCCACATCCACAATCGACACGCCCGTGGTCGGTTGGTCCATGCCCAGGACGACCAGATAGTTGCCGGCGGCGAAAACGGGCCCGATGCGAAAGTTACCCATGACACCGGTCGCTACCCGTGTGACCAACGTCGGCGCCGCCGGATCGGTGGCATCAACGATGTAAACACCATTGCCCGTGCCCGCGACAAACAGGTACGGATAGGTCCACGAAAGCATCCAGGAGGCGTTGTCGTAGTCACCGCGATTCACGCCCGCCAGGGCCAATGAACTGACGTATTTCGGATTCAGGGGATCGGTGAAGTCGTAGAACATGACTCCCGAGATGGTCTGAAGCGCCACGATGTCCTTGCCATTGATCATCGCGACCGGCATCGAGTGGATCTCACGGCCCGTAGCCAACTCGGGAGTCCCGGTGACCGACTTCAGCAGTTTCGGACTTCTGGGATTCGCGACGTCGAAAATGTGGATGCCCAGCGGCGGAGCCCCACTGTCGACGGACGCGATAACGATCAGATAGCCGTGCAACATCAGAACGGTGTTGCTGCCGGTTGGCCCGGAGGGAAACTTCCCGGCCCCACTGGGCCCAAATGTGGAAATCGGCTTTTCCAGTTCCTGTGCCGTATAGGTGAGATTCCCCAGCCCCTGGGCCTGGACGATGGCGGGGAGAAAGGCCGCCGCCAAGAACGCCGCAACAGCAAGGACGCGGGAGTAACACTTCATCGGGATGCCTCCTACCGAATGACGTAGACGTTCGTGATCTGACGCGCCTGAGCCTGGGTGCCCCACCTCCAAACGATCGTGTCCTGAGGCGTGATTTCAATGATGTGAGGACGATTGAGGTCGGCGGTATTCGTAATGTGACCTAGCCAGTTCGCGACCACGAAGTTGCCGTTCGACAAACGCATGAAACCCGAGAAAAAGTCCAGTTCGGGAAACTTGGTCTTGGTGCCCACCGTCCTGACCTTCGTCTTCGCGGCGTCGAATTCCACCACCGTCGACGGCTCGCCGGTCGTGGCGTAGGCGCCCCCGCCTTCCCGCCACCACACGGCGTACCCCTTGGTATTCAACCCCAAGTTGGCGGTCCAAAGCTGGGTCCCCGTCGCGCTCACCTGGAAAACGTCATCCAGCTTCGAGAACCAGTACGTACCGTCGGCGGGATTTCGGTTGATGGCGCGCAGGTCATCGGTTCCGTTCGGAAGCATGAACCCGCCGGTCCGAACGCCCGCGTTGTTGACGATGATGATCTGGGTAATGGTTCCCAGCGCCGTCGTCTGCATCGACGGATCAGCTGGGTTCGGTATGCGGACGGCGCCGCTGACGTTGGTCTGATTCATGACCCTGCGCAGGTTGGTGCCGTTTACGACATCGAACTCGCCGAATCCTCTGTTCAGATTGACCAACACCGCCTTGCCGGTCATCGCCATGGGGTTGTCGACGATCTCTATGGTTCGGGGCGAATTCACCCCCGTATCACCCACCGGTACCGCCCAGACGATCCCGGCGACAGCGGCTTTGGAAGCATCGAACTCGTTGACATACAACAGCCGGTTGTTCGCATTGTCGCTGGCGTAAAACTCGTGACAGATTTGGCCCGCTGGTTTGGGGCAAACGGCGGTGCTTGACCCACCCGTACCGATGACGCCACCTGTCCCGCGCCCGCCGGTCCCGGTGCCGCCGGTCCCTACCCGGCCCCCGGTACCAGTTGAGCTACCGCCCGTCCCGGGGCCCACGACGCCGCCCGTGCCTGCCGAGCTACCACCTGTAGCGACCGAACCACCGCCCGTGCCTACTGACACACCACCTGTCCCGGAACCGACAACTCCACCGCTGCCAGGACCCGCGATGCCGCCGCTGCCGCTTCCGCCGCTGCCTGATGCTGACCCGCCCGTGCCGACCGGACCGCCCCCGCCTGTTCCACTGACGCCGCCAGAGGCATTCCCGCTACCGCCGGACGATCCCAAGGCACCACCTGTATCTGTCCCCGGCGCGCCACCGGTTTCGAACGCGCTTCCCGAGGACGTGCAGCCTGCGGCGGCGGACACCACCGCGAGCGCCACGAGGGAACACGTCCAACGATCCAAGCCAAACACACCACCGCGGGGGGAGAATCTATCGGTCATGTTGCCAGCCTTTCGGAATGTTCATTCGACGGGCCACCCAAGACCACGTCAGCATGCAAAGGGCGCCAGCGGCCAAATTTTGCTGTCGCGGGGCGATTTCTCTGCATTCCGCCTGTCGCCCCCCGACACCGAAAAAGGAATTTAAATTCTCACTTCCTTTTCTGGTAGAATTTCTATTCTCACATGACAACCTTGTCAATCCCCATTCTTCGCGCCCGGCACCGGCTTGCTCCCTTACGCCCTCCGCGCGGGTGCCGCGTTGTGTTGGCGCTGTCGTATGGCAGTAGCGAACCTGAGAAATGTGGACCATCGGGTGGGAGACCGTGCCATGCGCTTCGCCGGTAAGGCCGCGCTGATCACGGGGGGCTCGTCGGGAATCGGTTGGGGTATCGCCGAGGCACTGGCCGACGACGGGGCCGACGTCGTCGTTACGGGACTAACCCGTGAGGAGGCAGGAACGGCGACCGAGCGCGCGGCGGGCCGGTCCATTCGCGCGGTGCAGCTGGATGTAACCGACGCGGCCGCCGTCAGCGGGTTTGTGGCGGACCTTCCGCGCCTGAACGTTCTGGTCAATTGCGCGGGAACCATTCGCCGTCGCGATGAATACGACGTCACCGTCTTCGAACACGTCATAGCCGTGAACCTGACGGGAACGATGCGCATGTGCCAGGCGACCCGCGGCCTCCTTGCCACGGCGGCGGGCGCCATCGTGAACATCGGGTCGATGTACAGCTTCTTCGGCGCCGCTCACGCGCCCGGCTACGCCGCATCCAAGGGGGCGATCGTTCAATTGACGAAATCGCTGGCGCGCGAGTACGCACCGCAAGGTATTCGCGTCAACGCCGTGGCACCCGGCTGGATCAAGACACGAATCACCGAGCCGGTGTTCTCGGATCCGGCCCGCAGCGCGCCCATCGTCGATCGCACGCCGCTGGGACGCTGGGGCGAACCTGGCGACGTCGCGGGCCCCGTGTTGTTTCTCTGTTCCGCCGCGGCGGCGTTCGTCACGGGCGTTGTTTTGCCCGTCGACGGCGGCTACCTATTGACCGGGTGACGGGGCAGAGACAGGCACCATGGAATGAAAATTCCCACATTGAAATGCTCCGAATTTATGTTCTACTGACCTCATGTCTTCCACGCTCCCGCAGTTGGTGAACGACGTCCCGGCGATCAGCGGTGGGCGCGATCGGAGAAGCACAAGCTATCGCAGTCCGTTGCACCAGATGGTGTCGACGACCCCCACCGAGCTGTGGAACGACTCCTGTGCCGTGTCCGAGCTGCGCTACGCACTTGAACACGGGGCCGTGGGAGCGACCAGCAATCCCACCATCGTGTTCAGCGTCGTTCAGCAGGAATTCGCCGATTGGAAAGGCCGCATCGATGAGCTTTTCGCCGCGCATCGTCACGGGACCGAAGCTCAAATCACCTGGCAGTTGATCGAGGAGATGGCGGTCAGGGGCGCGGGGTTGCTGCGTCCCACGTTTGACCGGACCGACGGACGCAAGGGATTCCTTTCGATCCAGACCAACCCCGAGTACCACCGGACGACCGATCTGTTGGTTGCGCAGGCCCTTCATTTCGCCAAGCTGGCGCCCAACATTCAGGTCAAGATTCCGGCGACCGAGGCGGGAATCGCCGCGATCGAGGAAGTAACCGCGCAGGGGGTCAGCATCAACGCGACCGTGTGTTTCACGGTTCCGCAGGCGGTGTGTGTGGCCGAAGCCGTCGAACGCGGCTTGAAGCGACGAGAGGACGCCGGGATGTCCACCTCGGGAGTCTTTTCCGTTTGCACCATCATGGTGGGGCGCCTGGACGACTGGTTGAAGGTCGTTGCCGAAAAGGAGCGGCTGGTGCCCACACCGGGAACATTGGATTGGGCGGGCGTCGCCTGCATGAAGCACGCGTATCAGATCTTCAGGAAGGCGAAATACCGAACCCGCTTGTTGTCCGCAGCGTACCGCAACCACCTGCATTGGTCCGAATTTATAGGTGGTGATGTCGTCCTGACGATTCCGGCCGCGTGGCAGCGTCGCTTCAATGCATCGTCGGTCGAGGTGCGGCCACGCATGGACAACCCTGTCCCGGCAGCGATCCTCGACGAACTCACCGATCAGTTCGTCGACTTTCGCCGGGCCTACGACCCCAAGGGCCTGGCGCCCAACCAGTTCGACACCTACGGCGCCACCGCCCGCACGCTGCGCACGTTCCTCGGTTCGTACTACGATCTGATGACGTTCATCCGCGATCTGCGACTGCCGAATCCCGATCTGTAGATGGACCTCAGGACGACCGGCCGGCGGTCTTCTTGGCGGCCGGTCGCTTGATGCCAAGCGCGCGGCCCAGCCCAACGATAAGCGTGATCGCCAGGGTCATGGGCACCGCCAGCGAACGAAACATCTGCACCGACGCCTGCTGAACCTCCATGCTGACGGTGGCGTGCTCGGCCAGGGGGGACAGCGGACTGTCCGTGATGGCGATGACCCGCACGCCCCGTTGCGACGCTTCACGAACAACCTGTACGACGTCCGGGGAATAGGCCTTCGAGCTGATGGCCAGTACCACATCGCGCGGCGTGGCGTGGCTGACCTGCTGAAAGAACAGACCGCCCACCCCATCCACCAGGACGTTTCGGACGTTCAGTTGGCTCATCGCATACGACAGGTAGCAGGCGACGGGAAACGATCGCCGGTGGGCGACCAGATAGACCGTCTCCGCGCTGGTGATCATGCTGACGGATTGATCCAACAGCTCGCTCATCTTCTCCTGCTGTAACAGACATTGAAGCGCCACGATGTCCGCCTGTACGAACTGGCCCAACAGCGATCCGACGTCTTTCGTTTTGCTGCCGGTTTGGTCGCCCAGCAAACGCAAGCGCTCCTTGTAGTCGGGCATCGCGTCCGTCAGCCGCAGGCGGAACACCCGCTGCATCTCGCTGTATCCCGAAAACCCAAAGACCTTCGCGAAACGGATCAGACTGGACGGTTGCACACCCGCGCGCGGGGCCACGGCGGCGATGGTCTCCAGTGCCATCTCGCTTGGGTTGTCGAGCGCATAGGTCGCAATCTGTTGCAGACACTTACTCAACACGGAAAACCGATCGACGATCTCCTGTCGTAGGCCGTCGTAGGTCTCGGCTCTTGGTGTGCTCTTCGCCATCGCGGTTCGACTCCCGATCTACTTCATTGTCGGCATGATGAAATTCGCGCCCGTGCTGGCGCCCCGCGGCCAGCGCGACGTCACGGTCTTGAGGCGGGTGAAGAATCGCACGCCTTCGGTCCCATGCATGAAATGGTCGCCAAACAACGATCCCTTCCAGCCGCCAAAACTGTGAAATGCCATGGGAACCGGGATGGGGACGTTGATACCGACCATTCCGGTTTGGACGCGCTTTGTGAACTCATCGGCGGCCTCTCCGCTGGCCGTGAAGATGGCGCCGCCGTTCCCGAAACGATGTGCGTTGACAAGATCAATGGCTGCGTCCAGGGTGGCGCATCTTACAACACACAACACAGGGCCAAAGATCTCGTCCTGGTAAATCGTCATTTCGGGCGTGACGTGGTCGAACAGGGTACCGCCGATAAAGAAGCCCCTTTCGTGACCGGAAACCTTCAGACCGCGACCGTCCACCACCAGTTTGGCGCCGACCTGTTTTCCCTGATCGATGTAGTTCGTAACCCGATCGAGGTGGGCCTTGGTGATAAGCGGGCCCATGTCGACATCCTTCTGTGTCCCGGGACCGACCCGCAGCGCCTTGATCTTGGGGATCAATGCCTCGACCAGTCGATCGCCGGTATGCGGTCCCACGGCGACCGCGACGGAAATCGCCATGCAGCGCTCCCCCGCCGAACCGTACGCCGCGCCCATCAAACCGTCCGTCACGTGCTCCAGATCCGCGTCCGGCATGACCACCATGTGATTCTTCGCCCCGCCCAACGCTTGCACGCGTTTCCCCGCGGCGGTGGCACGTCGATAAACGTATTCCGCCGTCGGCGTTGATCCGACCAGACTGATGGCGGCAACGTCGGCGTGATCAAGAAAGGCGTCAACGACCTCCTTGTCGCCGTTGACGACGTTGAACACGCCCTTCGGCAGGCCGGCCTCGTGCCACAGCTCCGCCAATCGATGGGCCGTCGAAGGAACCCGCTCGGACGGCTTCATCACGAAGGTATTTCCACAAGCGATGGCCACCGGCGCCATCCACAACGGAATCATCGCCGGAAAATTGAACGGGCCGACACCCGCACAAACGCCCAGTGGCTGCCGCAGCGACCAGGAGTCGACCCCACGTCCCACCTGATCCGAGTACTCGCCCTTGAGGAGGTGCGGGATACCGCAGGCGAACTCGACGACCTCCATACCGCGCGTCACGGATCCACGCGCGTCCTCCAGCACCTTGCCGTGCTCCGAGCTCAGCAGAGCCGCCAGTTCATCCATGTGCTCGTCGATTAGGGCCTTGAATCGAAACAGGACGCGCGCCCTCCGCACCGCGGGCGTCGCCGACCATTCCCCGAAGGCGTCGCGCGCCGCCGATACGGCGGCATCAACGTCCCCCGCGGTGGACATCGGAACCTGGCAGGCGACCGTCCCGGTGGCAGGGTTGTAGACATCGCCCCAGCGGTTGGTCTCGCTGGTGACGGAGGCGCCGCCGATGAAATTCGTGAGCTTTCTGGTCATCTTTGGTTCTCGATTCCTCTTGTGGTGCCGGTTTCAGCGGATGGATGCGGGAGCAATTATTGGCAAGCGGTCAGGCCGCCATCGACGTACAACACCTGGCCGGTCACGAAGTCCGACGCGGGCGCGCAGAAGAACTGCACCGGCCCGACGACATCCTTGGGATCCGCGATGCGCCCCAGCGGGATCCGCGAGACGACGTTCTTCTTGAACTCCGGATCATTCACCACGTGCCCGATCATCTCGGTGTACACGAATGTCGGAGCCACGCCGTTCACGTTGATGCCGTGCGGGGCCAGCTCGCTTGCGTGCTGGCGGACAATCATCAGCAGTCCCCCCTTGCTGGCGCAGTAGGTTGAATAGCCCTTCCCACGCAGACCCAGCTGCGCGCGAACGGACAACAGGTGGACTTGTTTGCCGCCTTGACCAGCCGCCACCTGCCGGCGCGCCACGGCCTGGGCCAGGAACATTCCCGCCTTCAGATTCACGCCCAATACCTGATCGTAGACCTCCTCGGTCACGTCCAGAATCTCCTGCTCCCGATGAATGCCGACGCAGTTCACCAGGATGTCGCAGCGACCGAAGAAGTCACACACACCATCGACGGAACGACCAATGTCGCTGACCGATCGTGCGTCGAAGGTCAACCCGCGCGCCTCGTGTCCCGCGGTCGTCAGGGATCCGACCAGGCGATCGACCTTCGCGCCATCCAAATCTCCGATGACAACGCGCGCGCCGATCGCGGCCAGTCCCCAGGCAATCGCCTCGCCCAAACCGCCGGCACCCCCGGGAACATAGGCAACTTTTCCGGTCGCGGCGTGAAGGCTGATGGAAGAAGACATACGTTTGTCCTAGTCGAGGTGAAGACCGCCGTTGACGTCGATGATTTCGCCCGTGATGAAGCCCGCCAGGGACGAACTGAGGAACGTGACCACGCACGCCACCTCCTCAGGTTCGCAGAAGCGTCCCATCGGAATCCCGCGCAGGGTGTCCTGACGCTGCTGCTCGGTCAGTTGTTCGGTGACCATCTTGGTTCTCACGTAGGCGGGCGCGATTCCGTTCGAGGTCACACCGTGTGGGGCAAGCTCGCGCGCCAGCGAAAACGTGAAAGCCCCCAGCGCGCCCTTCGACGTGGTGTAGGCCGTCCCGGCCGTCAGACCGCCCGTTTTCATGGCCACCGAGCACATGTTGATGATCCGGCCCCAGCGGCGCTGGCGCATGGCGGGCACCCATTCGCGACACAGAAGGAACGGCCCATCGACATTGACCGCGTGCACTTGTCGCCATTCATCGGGCGTCGTATCCGCGATCTTGTTGTTGGTCAGGATTCCCGCGTTGTTGACCAGGATGTCGACGGTGCCCCATTTTTTGCGGACGGTTTCGCACGCGACGCTGACCTCGACGGCGTCACTGACGTCGAAGGCGATGGGCAAAGCGCGATCACCACAGGTGGCCGCCAAATCGTGCAGCGCCGACGCGTTGTTGTCGGCCAAGACGACACGATGGCCTTCGTTCAACAACGCCCGTGCGATGGCCACGCCCAGCGCGCCGGCGGCTCCGGTTACAAATGCCACGCGATTCGTTTCAGTGGTTGTGTCTTTGGTTGTGTCTTGGGTTGTGTCTTGCATGTGGTTCAGTGGTTCAAAGGGCCGACTTGACCTTGTGGGTGGTGGTGTCGTTTCGGTTCAGTGGTTTGCCAGCGTGCCCAGGTAGTCGCGCACGCCCGGATGATTCAAAAGGCTTCCGTAGTCCGGCAGCTGGGCCACCTGTCCCTTCGATACGAAGAGAAAGCGGTCGCAGGTGTCGCGCATGATGTCGACGTGAAAGGGTTCGTTGGGATGCAGACACAAAAACACGACCCGTCCGTCCACCCGCAAGCGCTTGAAGAAGTTCAGCATGAACCCGATGTAGCCATCCTGGGTGCTGAACTGGGGCTCGTCGAAGATGTGCACCAGAGGATACCTGGAGGACGCTTTGTCGAGCATGAAATTCGGCACGGTCTTCTGGACACGGCGAACTTGGTACGACTGATGATAGTGAATAATCAGTCGGTCCCGTTCGCGGTACTTCACCTTGTGCACGTCCTGTCCCGCGCAGATCACCTTGCCGCCGGTCGGAACGTTGCTGCCCGACAGCAGCTCGAACAGGGTCGTCTTGCCCGAACCGTTGGGGCCCATGACACCGACGATTTGTGGACCTTGGACCGAAAAGTCGGCGTTGAGTCCGAACGTCGAGCGTCGTTTCAACAGCCCACGCCTGTAGGTCTTTCGCAAGCCCTCGACCCGCAGAATGGGTTGTGTCGTTGGATGCGCCATGGGTCCCACGCTCATGTCCCCAGCAACCGGGTTCGGGTGCCTTCATCCGCCAGCAAAGCCGCGGCGGAATCCTCGTGAATCACGCGCCCTTGATCGATCACGCACACACGGTCGGAGACAGCCAACACGCTAAGGATGTTCTGCTCGACGACCAGTACGGCGATGTTCTCTTCCTTCAGGCGCGTGATGGTCTTCATCACGTCCTGTACCAGTTTCGGCGCCAAACCCTGCGATGGTTCGTCGAGCAGGATCAGTCCAGGGCCCCCCAACAGGGCGCGGCCGATGGCCACCATTTGCATCTCGCCACCTGACAGATTCTCGCTGTCGCGGTCCAGCAGATACTCCAGCGCCGGAAACAGCTGATAAACCTGGGTTTCCGTCCAGGCACGAAACCGGGTTTTCTTCTTGCCGAGCGCCAGGTTTGTCCTGACCGTCAAGGCCGGAAAAATCCGCCGATCGTCGGGGACCCACCCGATACCCGCGCAGGCAATGTCGCTGGTCGCACTTCGGGTGATGTCGCGATCAGAGAATCGAATGGAACCACGCCGGGCCGGCGTCAGCCCCAGTATCGAGCGCAGCATCGTCGTTTTGCCGGCGCCGTTCTTTCCTAATAGGGCCACCACCTCGCCCTGCCCCACGGTCAGCGATGCCCCGAACAACGCCTGCGTCTCGCCGTAGTGGGTGTCGATGCTCCGGATCTCAAGCACGGCTTGTTCCCCCCAGGGTCGAACGACGCACCCACGGATCCGCCTGCAACTGGCGCGGGGTTCCCTGCGCGATGACCTGTCCCCAATGAATGACCGAGACCTGATCGGCCAGTTCAAACAAAAACTCCATGTCGTGCTCGATCATCACGATCGTGAACTGGTTCTTCAGTTTCTTGATCAGCTCCAGCAGGTGGTGGCGCCCTTCGGCGCCCATGCCCTGCGTCGGCTCGTCCAGGAACAGAATCCGGGGCTGCGCGGCAATCGCCACGGCAATCTCCAAGGCGCGGCGTTGCCCGTAGGACAAGCTTGCCGAAGACCCGTCGGCATTCGCGCCCAACCCCACCATTTCGATCACGGCAAGCGCTCTTGCGACCATCAGAGAATCGCCCGCCACGTCGTGCAACATGCGAAGACCTCGCGCACGCACGCCGGGCAGGGCCAGCAAGACGTTTTCCAACGCGCTGAATTCGTCGAACAGATTGATGATCTGGAACGAACGGGCGACGCCTTTGCGCGCAATCTGAAGAGGTGAAAGGCCCGTGATGTCCTCGCCACCCAGGAGCACATGGCCCCGATCGGGAGAAAAATGCCCCGTCAGGACGTTGAAACACGTCGACTTGCCAGCGCCGTTCGGCCCCATGATGCCCGACAGTTGACCTTCCTCGAACTTCAGCGAAATGTCCTCCAGCACGACGCGATCGCCAAAGCGCTTGCTCAAGTGCTGGGCTTCAAACAGAGCCATTTTCCGCCTCTTGTGACAACGGGGTGGGAGCTTGTGGTCCTTGCCGTCGGACCTTCGCGTCGGCCCCACGTTTGTGCCCGACCTTGTCCCTGATCGCGTACCAGAGGCCCACCAAACCTTCAGGCTTGAACAGCACCACACCGATGAAGATCAGCCCGTACCAGAGCAACCAGGTCTCCGTCAGCGCGCCCAGCAGATCCCGCGCTACGATAAAAACCAAGGCGCCCAGCAACGGCCCCCAAAAACTGACGGTACCGCCCCCGATCAAGGTCGCCATCACCACAAGACCGGACGCGTGGACGCTCATCACGTTCGGATAGGCGCTTTCCTGCGAGATCGCCAACAGCCCACCCGCGATTCCGGCTGCGGCCCCGGAAATCGTGAACGCGATCCATTTCGTCAGCCAGACGTTGTAACCCACGAAACGCGCGCGATTTTCGTTCATCCGAATCGCTTGCAAGGCGCGGCCGAAGGGTGAGTGGACCAGACGCCACATGAACACCAGACACACGGCCAGAACCGCGACGACGAAATAGAACAGAGTGACGTTGTCCTTCAAGCTGACTTGAAAGGGCCCGACGCCGAAACGGGAGCGGTGAAGGTTCAGCAAACCGTCCTCGCCGCCGGTCAGGGAGCGCGCCTTCATCGACACGAACCAGAACACCTGACCGCAGGCAATGGTCATCAGCGCGAAGTAGATGCCGCGCCGGTGGGACAGCAGCGTCGCGACCAACGCCGCCCCCAGGGCGCCCGCGCATCCCGCGAGAAGCAGCGCCACGACGGGATTCGCCGACAGATGCAGGTAGCAAAGTCCGTAGGCGTACCCGCCAATGCCGAAGAACGCGCCGTGCCCGAAGGACGGCAGGCCCGCATAGCCCAGCAACAGGTTGTAGCCCAGGGCAAAGATCATCCAGACCACCACTTCGATTCCCAGGTAGGGATAAAGACCCAGTGTCTCGGCCCACAACGGAAAAGTCAGCAGCAGGGCGATCGTCACCACCATGGGCCGGGTGACCCACGATGTTCCGCGCGTGCCGGCTTCGGCATTCTTTCGGGTGATCGCGGTCGTCAACGCCACCGTCAGGCCTCCAGCGCGCTTTTCTTGCCCATCAGCCCACGAGCGCGAATGCTCAGAACCACGATGAGCAAGAGGTACATCGACATCATCGACCACTCCGCCGCGAAACCACCCGTGATGCCCACCGCAATCCCCACCAACTGGCCGGCAATCACCGCTCCCCAGAAGCTGCCCACGCCGCCCAGCACGATGATCAGGAACGCGGGAATGACGGCATCGACGCCCACGTGAGGCCTCAGGCCCCAGATCGGCGTCAGAATAATGCCGGCGATCGCGGCCAGCGCGGATCCCAGCCCGAACACGAAGACGCGCAGGCGGCCAATGTTGATCCCCAGCGCCCGAACCATCTCGCTGTCGTGCGCGCCCGCCTTGACCCTGGCCCCGTAGGGCGTCTTCTCCAGGAACAGCCAGACCAGTGCCATCAGGATGACGCCCAGGATCGCCGCGAAGAAGCGATACTTGGAATAGATCAGTCCGCCGACGACGAACCCGCCGTTGACGCTCTCTGGAACGGGAAGGTTCTGCTCACCGGGTCCCCACACGATCCGGATCCCCTCCTCCAAGACCAGCGCGGCGCCGAACGTCAGCAACAGGCCAAACTCCGCCTTCTTGCCGTAGGTGCGCCGCACCAGGCGTTCAAGACCCATGCCCAACAGGCCGACGATCAACGGCGCCAGGATCAAGGCCAGTCCGTAACGCAAGCCCAGCGGCAGTTGGCGATAGACGGCGCCGGCGTCGCCCAGCCAGCGCGGGGCGACGATTTCCACCGCGACGTAAGCGCCCAGAGCGAAGAGAGAGCCGTGCGCCAGGTTGATCACCTCCATCACGCCGACTATCAGCATGAAGCCAAGTGCCAGAAGCCCGAACAGGACACCGAGCGCGACACCGTTGACGATGTGAGGAAGCAGATTCATGGCCTAACCGGCGAAAACAGGAAGACCGCCAGGGAAACCACGATGCACTGAATCGATCAGGACGCATGACACGGTTGGCGCGTCCTTCAGGGTTCGTAAACGGGCGTCGCGTCCCAGGCTTCCAGCTTGCACTTGCCCTCCGAATCGCGATCGACGACCTGATCGGGAGGCGTATGGCCGACGATCTTGAACAACGCGTCGGGCTCGGATGAATCCATGTCCGCGGCGGCCAGATAGATTGTCTGTTGAAGCTGGTGCGTCTTGGCGCTCATCCACGCGTCGTGATGCTGCATGCGCGTCACCGCGGGAATCTTCAGTTGCTCAAGCTCCTTGATGATCGCGTGATTGTTCGTCGTCTTCGCCTTCTCGATCGCTTCCAGAAGAGATCGGGTCGCCCAGTACCCGTTGTAGAACACGTTGCCCGGCGTCTTGATGGCCGTGTCCGGGTTCTCCTTCTTGTACCGGGCCACGAAATCCTTGACCCCGGGCAGGTCAAACCCCTGATACCAGGTCGTCCCGAACACGCCGAACAAATCGGTCCGGGGCAACCCGTAGATATCGGGCCAATCCTGCTGGTTGTTGATCCAGGCGTATTTGGCCCCCAGCTTCATCTGCGACACCTGCGCGCGCATCGCCTTTAGATCGTCACCGCCGACCGCGGCCGCAATGACGTCGGGAGCGAATTGCTGCACCTTCAAGAGCGCCGCGCTGAAGTCCCGGGTGCCCTGCGGCACCAGGATTTCTCCCACGATGGCGCCCCCGTTCTTCTCGACCAGCTTGCGGGTGGCGTTGGACGTGTCGTGACCCCATCCGTAGTCGTTCGTGATCAACAGCCACTTCTTGCCGAACTTTCCAAGCGCCGCCTTGACGGACGCCTGGGCGAAGTTGTTTCCGTTACCGTCCCAGACGAACTTCACGCGATGGCAATTCTCGCCCGACTCGGAAGGTGAGCTGGAATTCGTGTTCAGATAGACGACACCGTATTTCTGCGCCACCTGCGAAACGGCGTTCGCGACGCCCGAACTCATCGCACCGACCAGGAACGCGACCTTGTCCTGCTTGATCAATCGCTCGGCGACGCGCGAACCGGTCGCGGGCGTCGTCTCGGTATCCAGGTGTACCCACTTGATGGGTCGCCCGAGGACGCCGCCCTTGGCGTTGAACTCCGCGATCGCCATCAGAACGCCGCGGCGTTCAGAATCGCCGCTGGCGGCATACTGTCCGCTGGCGTCGGCGGTAATCCCGATCACCAGGGGCTTGGCCCCACCAGTCGCCTCGGCGTTCGAAGTCGATTTCGACCGGTTGCAGGCGCCCGCCGTCAGCAGCACGAGGAACAGCAGCACGAAGAACAGCAACACGAGGACAAGCCCCCCCCCGCGGGGTTGCCCGGACGACCACGCGAATACCGTGGCGATCGTTTTCGATTCGGATGGCGTTTTCCGTCTCACTTGATCTGGACCCCGTTCGCCTTGCAGTGGGCCGCCACCATGTCGCCAACCAGACCGTCGGAGAATCCGGTATTCAGCGCTTGCACCAGCGCGTTCTGTACGGCGGGCCCCATGTTCGCGGACAGGGGGATCTCGGAAGTCATCCGGTTGTAGTAACGAAGGTCCTTGGCTGCGTTGGCCAGACTGAATTTCAGACCCGAGTAATCGTTCTGTTCCAGGATCTTTGGAACGATCATCTGAAAGATCCCGCTGTTGGCGCCACCGCCACCGACCACCTTCGCGAAACGATTTAGATCCACGCCGGTCGCCGCGCAGGCGCACAACGCCTCGGCAATCAGCGCCGCGTGACCCATCGTGATCAGGTTGTAGATCAGCTTGGTCCGCGCGCCGGACCCCACGGGCCCCATGTAAAAAATATTCTCACAGAACGTCTCAAGAACAGGCCGAATCTCCCCAAACACCTTCTCGTCGGCACCCACCATGGTGTTCAGTTTGCCCGACTCCGCTTCGGCGGGGCTGCGCGCCAGGGGTGCGTCCACGTAACTCGCTTTTCGCGCCGTGAGATCCCGTGACACGCGTTCACACATACCGGGTTCGCTGGTGGAGCAGTCCAACAGAACCATGCCTTCGCGGAAACCGTCCAGCATTCCATCCTTGCCTTGTTTCCCGTAGACAACGTCCTCCACTTGGGGCGCGCCCGTCACGCACAGAATCACGACGTCGGATTCCGCGGCGATCTGCGCGGGCGTACGCGCTTCTTTGGCACCCATCGCCAGCAGGTCCTCGATGGGTTTCCGATTCTTGTGTGCCATCACCGTGACGGCGTACCCCTTCGTCAGCAGGTTTTTGGCCATGCCGTGCCCCATCAGTCCCACCCCGACGAATCCAATTCTTTTTGTCATCCAGGCTCCCTTGCGTGAAGGCGACGGACCGTCGCGGCCCGCGTTCGATGCTCAAACCATTGTCGGATCGCTCAGCGTCTCGGGCGCGCGATGGCACCCCCGTTCCCGAAGATTCCGAGAGTAGAATTTTTATTCTATACCGTCAAGGCCGTTCCAGATCCCCGCGCGACCGGAACACAACTTGTTTCGCGCTGCATTCGGACCGTAGTGAGAATTTTTGTTTCAAAAAGATCATGCATGGACTATTTATTCCCACAATTGCGGCTGCGCACCTAGAACGCGAACCATTTCTTGATGGAACCGGCACTGCCGCAATCAACGCAGCGTCCCCAGTCCCCACCCGCAGGAGGTCGAACCCGTGAGCAGGAAGGCGACAAGACTGACAGGCATGACCCTTCCCCTGGGCGTGGGCCTAAGCGTGTTGTTCTTAAGCCCCATGACGCGGGCCGAGATACATCTGGCCGATCCGGCAAAAACCGATGGATGGGAGGTCACCACCACCGGTCGGGTTAATGCCTATGGATCGTGGGTCGGCGGTCAGACCATCAACACAAGCTTGACTGGAAATCTGGTCGATCCGACAAATCCGCTGGGGACGGAACGCTACCGTTTGATTGGGCCCCAGATCGCCATCCAGGGCAATCCAACCCCGGCTGGCGCCGTTTCCACGATGACGGACTCGGACGTGAACGTGATCCGCGTTCGTGGCGGATTCGCCAGCACGATCCTGGGATTCAACGTCTACAAGCAGATCTCACCGAACGTGAAGCTGACGATCAAGCTGGGCATGTGGGCGGGCATTCAGAACGGCATCACGGGGGGGTTCCGACAGCAAAACGATGTCTCGTCGGTCGATTGGCGGGATCAGTTCATGAGGTTGGACACGAAGTGGGGGTCGGTCTGGGGCGGACGGCTGGTCGGTCTTTTCAATCGTGGGGGCATGCGCATGAACTGGTTTCTCATTCATCGCGAGGGTGTGGGCCATCCCTGCAGCCTGGATTCGAATAGCTCCGCGACATGTGGACACACGGGGGTGGGCTCGTTGCATCCGATGCGCAATGGGCAACTCGGCGCGGCCAGCCCCGAAATCGGCGGTTTTCAGCTGTCCGTGGCAATCCTGGATCCGTCCATGGTCGACCAGTTCTGGAACCGCACCTTGTACCCGCGGGTCGAGACCGAGGCGACGTTCCGAAGAGGCGTCGCGGGGCAAAATGAACTGAATATCTGGGCGAACGGCATGTATCAGGTCGTCGGACGCGTGCAGGAAATGGTTCCCCAGCCCCTGTTGGGCCAGCCCGGTGTTCCCGCCGATGCGTATCGCCGGGTCTTCGGCTACGGGGGTGGCGCCTGGGGGCGGATCGGGTTTCTGGGGTTGGGCGCGACGGGATGGGCGGGCGAAGGGCTTGGTACCGCGTGGGCATTCGGCAACACGGCCGTGGATGAAAACGGATTCATGCGTTTGCACTTCGGCTACTTGGCCGTAGCCAATGTGCGCTTCGGGAACTGGGAAATCGCAGCCGGTTATGGCTCCTCGAATGTCCGCGAGACCGCGTGGGACGCGAACCCAATGAACCCGAACAAGATCAGCGTCATCAAGGAGGTCCGTGGGATCTCAAGCAAGGTCGCCTATCACCTGGGTCCGGTTGCCTTTTCGGTGGACACGATGAACCTGCGACACGAATGGCACCGCGGCGAGGTCATGCACGCGAACGTCGTCAGTGCCGGCATGCTGGCGGAATGGTAGTTCTGTCGGTCACCATCCCAGCGACGCACCCGCCGTCAGCCCCGCCCAGAACATCGGTGAATCGCCCAGATGTCCCTGGGGCACCGCCCACAACGCCGTGGGTCGCGGAACGAACTCGACATGCGCGGTGACGAAGGGCGAAAAGAGCGTCGTCGACGACAAACGCACGGTCAGTCCCGCGCGCAGGCCCCACTCGATCGTCGACCGCGCCGTTGATAACGCCAGGTCCGGGGCGCTGTCGTGAAGCCACGCGACGCTCAGACCACCCTCCCCCGCGATCTCGACGGGGTTGGTGCGCAACCGAAGGCGAACACCCGCGTCGACGGGTGCGCGAAATTCCCGAATGGCCAGACCGTTGACGGTGGTTTCCGTTGGCAACGGAACGGTCATGCCGACGACGAATCCCCACGTCGCCCAGGCCATGGCCAGGCGAGCCGTGACACCCGGCGCGGCGTGGTGGTCGACCGACAGTCCGGCCATGTACGATGCGCCCACATCCACGCGAAACGCGTGTCGCGACGGCAAGACCGGGGGCGGTTGGGGAACTGGTGGCGGAACCGGCGCCACGGCGACTGGGGGGGTGGTCGGCTGTCCGAAGTAACCGGGCGCCAGCGCCAGGGCCACGAATACGGCAGCGACACGAGCGCGGTGATCGCAGTCGTGCGCGTCATCCTTGTACTCCCGCACCCGCCCACCCGCGATCACGCGGTAACGCAGACCCAGATCCAGAATTTCGACCGTCGACGACGATGGCGACAGCGTGCGCGCATGTCCTTCCAGGTGCTCCCACGGGATCAGGGTTTCAAGAGCCGACCATACGGCGTCCGGGCGCGGACAGGCACTGGACCCACCGATGACCAGACTGGTTTGGGAGACCGGGCCGAGCCTGATGTCGGCGCCTCCCGCACCTCCGGCGGCCCCCTCTCCGGCCTGACTGGGGACGGCCGCCAAAAAGGTCACGCACATTGACGCGGTCGCCACAAGCTCACGCGTGCGTCGAATCCCCGGAACGGCCACGACCCCCAAGATAACCCAAGACCACGGAACCTCTCAGCAGTGCGTCAGGGTTGGGCCAGGTTCACCAACAGGTTGGGCGGGTTCCTGTCGTTCTTCTTTGTTATGAAGGTCTCGTCCCAGACCCGCCCTGTTACCTCCGTGCAGGAGCAGACTGTTCCGGCCCGATCCCCCGCGGATCGCCCGCATCCGACGGCTTTGCCGGCGGAGTCGCAGGTCGAATTTCGTGTCATTTATGACGCCTGGTTTCACCATGTGTCGCGATGGGTTCGCGCGCTGGGTGGGCCGGACGCGGATCGCGACGACATCGTTCAGGAGGTCTTCCTGGTCGTCCGCCGGCGCCTGCGATCGTTCGACGGCGGAAACCTGGCCGGCTGGCTGTACCGCATCACCCGCAGGCAAGTGCGGGATTTTCGGCGGCGCGTATGGGTGAAACACATCTTCTCGCGAGGACACATGGCTGATCTCCATGAATTGCCCAATCGTCAGAACGGTCCCGGCGAGGCGCTGGAGCTCAAAGAGGACCAACGCATTCTGCACGGGATTCTGAGCGGAATGAACGACGACCGGCGGGCGACGTTCGTGTTGTTTGAAATCGAGGGACATTCGGGACAAGAAATCGCGCGGATTCAGAACATCCCGGTGAATACCGTTTGGACCCGGCTGCATCACGCACGACGCGAGTTTTTTGCCTTGGTGGCGAAGTACCAGAAGACACAGGAGAGGAAAGGCAGATCGGCATGAACGCTGGCAATAGATATGGGAGCGATGGGGCGACGGGGCGACGCCGAGATCAACAACCGTTTGGGGAGGACGTGGCGCGTCTGCTGGATCACCCCAGCGGCCCGTCGACACCCGACAGGGTGCTGGCGCTGAACCTGTTGCGCGCGGCCGTTCCGTACCAGGGGGTGGACGCCGCCAAAAACCGCGTGGCCGGCGCGCTGTCGTCGACCCGGGTTCGCCGCCTTCCAGGGCTGCTGCGACCTGTCGCCGTCATGTCCGTCCTTCTGGGCTGTGGGGCCGTGGCAAGCGCCACGATCTGGCCCTGGCCGAACTGGGTCGTCCAGGCCGTTCAAGGCTTGGTTCCCGCGTCCGAATCGCAGCCTGCCACCACGTCGCGCGAAATCCGATCGTCCAAAACCCGACGTTCCGAGGCGGCACGGGAGGTTCCGGCCGCCACGAATTTGGAGGCTGTCGCGCATGTCGAGGAGCGCGATCTCGCGCTGCCGGGCACGCCACGTCGTGAGTTTTCGGGACGCGCGCGGGCGCGCCGTGCCTCTGCGGCCCCGGTCGGCGAGGACACCAGTCCGGTCCTGGCGGCGATGCGTTCCCTGCGACGCGATCACGATCCCTTGCGCGCGCGTTCTCTGTTGGCCGCCTACCTTCAGCGGAATCCGAACGGCGCGCTGGCGGAGGAGGCGCTGGCGATGTCGATCGAGGCCGCCGTCGCGCATCAGGACGGGGACGCGGTATCGCTCGCGCAACGTTACCTCAAGACCTATCCAGCGGGCCCGTTTCGGGCTCTTGCGAATCGAACCGTGGCGGGATCGAAGTAGCCGCGCGATCCCATCGCCGGCCCACCAGCGGGAACCCGGGCGCCGAGGCGGCGTGACCATTGACGGCATGTACAATCAAATGCCGACATGGATTCCCAGGCGCTCATCTCCGCCTTCCTGACCAATCTGGGGGAGGTGGGTTCACGTGCGGTCGAGACGGACGGGCGACTGGCGGACGCGCTGGGTCGCGTCGTGCTGGACGGCGAGCGCGCCTGGCCCGCGCTGGCGCTGGAACCCAAGCGGTTCATTGCTTACGTCGCCGCGCGACTTCCAACGGATCAACCGGACCTGGCCGCGGCGCTGGACGAGATCCACGCACAGGATCTGTTCCTGGTCTGCGCCTGTGTGGGGCGGATTACCCACGCGGCGGCCGCGTTTCGCGCGCACATTCGGGAAACCGTCGTGACCTGCGTCGGGAAAATCGACCCATCGTCCGTGCTCGTGGACGAGGTGGAACAGCTGGTGCTTGCGACACTGCTCGTCGCCGAAGAGGGACAGGGGGAACCGCGGGTCGCGGGCTATACCGGGCGCGGCCCGCTTGTGATCTGGGTGCGCGTGGCCGCTGAACGGGCGGCGTTGGACCTGTATCGAGAACAAGGCGCGCGCATGCCCGCAAGAGCACACGAACTGGCGATGGCGGCGCAGGTGGCGCCGGGCGAAGGCAGTGAGCTCGGCTATCTGCGCCAGTACTACAAGAAGGACTTCGAACAGGCATTCGCGCACGCGCTTGCAACGTTGACCGACCGGGAACGAGCCCTATTGCGTTTGCATGTCGGTGGCAAGCTGGCACTGCCAGAGATTGCAAGGATCTACCGCGCCCCACCGTCAGTGATCGCGCGATGGATCACGAACGCGCGTGATGCATTGGCGGCCGAGACCGAGGCATCTTTGAAGCGAGCGCTACACATGTCGCCCGCCGAATTCGACTCCGTCGCCCGCATGCTGCCCACGCAAGTCGAGGCCCGCATCACTCAGCTGTGGCACGGCGCGATCTCGCCACCCATCGGCGAGCCACGCTAAGTCCCAAGTCGCCCCGCGGTCCCCTAAAGAGTGCCCTAGAGTTCTTCGACGAGACGTGAGCTTGGGGGCGGGGACGGACCCTGTGGCGGTAGCGCGGGAGGCGCAACCGGAACGGGCTGAAGAACGGGGGGCCTTGGTGTTTCCGCCGGTTCTTTCTCGACATGCGAGGGCTGCTTGCTGGGCGTCAGGCGTCGGCCACGGGTCGCGCCTGGCACCGTCGTTCGCGGCTGGTGGGATGGGGCGGCGGATGCAGCCGTTTCAACGGGGTCGGGCGCACCAGGAGAGGACACCCGTGCACCACCACCCGATCGCGCCGGAACACCGTCGTCGACTGACGCGGGGCGAATCGCATGGGGCGGCGCGGGCCGGACGCCCGGAACGCCGCCAACCGAATGCGGCGCGGACGAACCCGCCCCGCCGTCAGTCAAGGGGTTGATCCACCGAATCATCAGCAGAGTGACGACGGCGGCGATACCAGCGGCGATCAGCGCGGCGATGGCGGTGCGCAAGCGACGGCGCGTGGGAATCGGCGTCGTGGCACGGGCCGGCGCCAGGGAAGCGTGATCTTCCGTCGCGCGCGGTCGCGCCACCGCCCGTGGCCCGGGGGGGGACGCGGCAGCGGTCAACGCCGACATGAAATCGGCCATTGATGAAAACCGTTCGCTGGCTTTTTTCGCCAAAGCTCGGTGCAGCACCGTTTCGATCTGATCGAATGCGCCGTCCCCTCCCATCGCAGGGGGTGGTTCGTGAACGATCTGATACAGGACCACAGACACCAGCGGCCCCTCGAAGGCTGGGTGTCCGGTCAACATCTCGTAGACGATCGCCGCCAGGGCGAACTGGTCCGTGGCCGGACCGACGTCCTCGGTGCGACGAAGGGCCTGTTCGGGAGCCATGTATTGCGGTGTCCCCATCATCGCCTGCTGACGGGTCACCACCGATGACAGGGCGTTCCCCTTCGAAATGCCGAAGTCCAGCAGCTTGACCAGACGCGTTCCATCCAGTTGGGGAATGATGAACACGTTCGGCGGTTTGATGTCCCGATGAACGACTCCCTTGCGATGAACGGCGCCCAGCGCGGCGGCAACCTGCGCAATGATCGGCAGCGCCTCCACCAGAGTGAAGGGACCGTGCCGTGCCATCAGGTTGGCCAGATTCTCGCCGTCAAGGTACTCCATCACCAGGTAGGGGCGGCCGTCCTCCATTTGGTGAAAATCGATCACCTGCACGATGTTCGGGTGCTGTAACCCCGATGCAATCTGCGCCTCGCGACGGAAGCGCAACAACATCGTCTTGTTCGCCGCGAACTCCGGAGGCAAGACCTTGACCGCGTACCGGCCCGACAGGCGCGCGTGGCTCGCCTCATAAACCTCACCCATCCCCCCTTTGTCTATGGGCCTCACGATCCGATAGGTGTCCCGCAGGATCGCTCCCGGCCGCAGGGACGGAAGCGGCCCCGGCTGGGACTGCTGCCTGTCCGGCTCCGGCTCCGCCGCGTCATCGTCGTCGGCGTCCGAGAATGCAGCGATTTCGGCATCGACCCGATTTGCCGCCTCAGCGGCCGGTACCTTGCCCTCGGGTTTCGCGGGTTGTGTGGGGGGCGAGGTTTGCCGCGACAGCGCCGGCGCCATACGCACGATCACCTCGATGCAGGCATCGCAACTTGCAAGATGCCGCTCCACCAGGGCCAGCGAAGGACCCACCAGATCGCCGGCGATCAAGTCGAGCACCACTTGCTCGTCCAGACAGCGCGGCGCATCCGCCAATGCCCTGGGATCAGGCGCGACCATGCCTACCGCCGCCCTGCCCAGGCAGATACCACTGCGACACGCAGCAAACCTTGCCACACGCGAATCTTCTCCGCTACTTGGCGACGCAAGACGAGGGTCGCTGCGGACGGAAACGGGCGTCGGGTATCCGAGCCATCGGTGACGGCTTTCGTTGCGGCGTTCTGGCTGATATGCGATGGTCTCGCACATGGGATGGGCGGGCGTCGATCAGTGCCCTCCACGAAATCAGGAGCGTCGCGATGAAACATCGGGAGGCGTGGGTCGGACATGGGATCGGAGACGCGGCGAGCACGGCCTGGGGTGGGTTGCCGTCGTCGCGCTGCTCAGCATGCTCGCGACCTCATGCCAGGATACGTTGTTGCTCGTCAGCGTTTCGCGGACCAGAGAGATTGACCCGGGAGCGAAGATAACCGTGACGCTCAACGGCCGGGAGCAACCTAAGGCGTTCGAGAACATTCCGGAGTCGCCCGGATGGTCCAGAACCTTCGGCTATTCGCTGGACCGTGACTATCCCAAGATCACCGTCACCCTGGTGCTTTCGAATGCAACCGTCAAACCGGGCCTTCCCGACACGTGCACATTCACATGGACGGGCCAGAGGATCACGTGGACGGCGGGAGCCCCTTGCCCGACCACAATCGACGGTGGCACCGATGGCCCTGACGCCGCCCCAGGCGGCAGCGGCGGCCGCTCTGGAAATGGCGGTGGTGGTGGAACAACCCGCACGGGCGGCGCGGCTGGAAGCCTGAACACGGGATCGGGCGGCGCGGCGTTGGCAACGGGGGGCGGGGGCGGGAACGGCGCCGCGGGTCGATCAGCGACCGGCGGCGGAGGTGCCATCGGGAGCGGTGGCACCTTTGGTGCGGGCGGGTCGATGGTCAGCACCGGCGGGAGCACCGGGACCGGAGGCCGACCAGGGACGGGCGGTGCAACGGGCGGTGCAACCGGTGGGGCCACCGGTGGGGCAACCGGTGGGGCAACCGGTGGAATGTCCGCGAGCGGCGGCGCCACGGGCGCCGGTGGCGGAACCGGCTCTGGAGGCGTGACCTCCACCGGAGGAACGACCGGCAGCGGAGGCGCCGTGGGCAGCGGCGGTGTCACGGCATCGGGCGGCGCCCCAGGCAGCGGCGGCACCACTGGCTCGGGCGGCAGCAACGGCACCGGGGGCACGATCTCGACCGGCGGCGCCCCTGGAACGGGAGGAAGTCCCGGCTCAGGCGGTATCGGTGCGTGTCTGAATACCCCCACCTGCTCGTGCGCGGACTATTGCGCGGCCCTTTCAAACAGATGTGCCAGCGTCGCCTATTTTCCCGAGTCGGACTGCGAGGACACCTGTGCGAGCCTGAAGTGGGGAATGTCATCCGCCAACAACTCTGCGAACACGACCGGCTGTCGCGTTCGCAAACTGGAAGGAAGCGGGGCGATACTGCAACGCTGTTCGAGTGGCGGCCCGATTGGAGGGGGTATGTGCAGCGCAATGACTTGCCTCGTCTACTGTGATGCTTTCATAGCCAATTGCGCGGCAACGACCGCTTGGACCACGGAAATGTGTCTGAGCGCCTGCGACAATTTTCCGTTGACCTGGTGGGATGACAACAGACTGCACAGGGATGGGTCCCTGGGGGACGCCTCTCGAGGCGGATGTTTTCTCTACTGGGCGGGCCAAGCTGGTCGACCCGTTCCCCCCAGTGGGGCCTGCCAGAATGCGGCTCCAAATTCTCAGGTCTGTCAATAACAACAACACGATGAAGAGGAGAACCATGCGAAACAATATTGGATGGTGGTGGTTGGTCGCGATCACCTTGGCGATCACGTCCGCGGCCGAAGCCGCAACGGGTGGCACGAAAATCCCGCGCGATGTTTCAATCGTTGCAGATCCGGATTTGGCAGGCCTGTGGATCGCGAGCGGCGCTTTGGGCTCGACCCGGTACGACGTTCCCGACCTACCCGCCGTCGCAAAGGAAATTGGCTGCCGGCTAGAACCCGACGCGGAAGGCATGGTCGCGACGTGCTGGGCATACACCGCGTTGGCGTCGGGAGGGCGGCACAACCTTCAGTGCTCCTCGAACGATCCCTACCTCGTGTCCGTGGTGGCCTCGCTCAACGGGGATTCAATGGTTCAGTTCGCGACGTTTCTGACGGAAAACAATGATTGGGAGTATCCAGCCGGAATGTGTGTCTCGATTGCTGTCGAAAACGCCTCGAAATACTTTCCAAAGACGCCATGACAAACCATCTTTCGAAAAAGAGTTTCGTCATCGCCGGCCGGGTGCTGACCATTGTGTTCGCCGTCCTTGTCGCGCTGCCGTTCGCCGCCTGTTGTGGGGCCAGTGGCCACCGCGGCCCCAGACATCCAGCGACAGCTCCGAAGACTTTCGCCGCGGCCCAGATGCAGCTCAAGGCAGCGGAAGCCACCGCGACTTGGAATGACGAACAACAGCGGTCCTTCAACGTGAAGGTCAGCCAGTTGACGACGAAGGAGCACCTCGAACTCTCGCGCCAACTGGCGGTGCTCATCAACTCGGATAAGGTCAAGGTGGACCGAGGGCGGCTCTCGGATGATCTGCAGTCGTGTCCGTGCGTTCCTGGGAGATGTCCCCCCGCTGCCGCGGCACCGGCGGATCAGCTTCCGTCCCCGGCCACGAAGGCGCCAGCGGCCACGAAACCAGCGGCGCCCTGACGCTGATCCGGCGCGACCGAACCAGCAAGGACAATGGCCATAGTCGCTTCACACATTTTGATTGCGTGTGGGCTTGTCCTGTCCCAGGTCGCGCCACCGACACCAACACCCGCACCGGTTGTCTCCCCCGCACCACCCGGGCAGGCAGCCGGTGCGCCGTCATTGGCCGCACGCGGCGCGGCCCAGGCGGTGCTGGCGCAAGGAAACCAACGCTTGAAGGATGGTGACGCGGGCGGTGCGATTGCCGAGTACCGGCGCGCGCAGAGCATCTATCCTCCCGCGGCCGCGAAGATCGAATTCAATATCGCAAAAGCCGAACAGGCACGCGGCGAACAGCCGGCGGCGGCTGCCGCGTTCGAACGGTTCCTGTCGCAGTCTCTGGAGATCCCGCCTGACTTTCTCGAGGAGGCGCGCAACGAGCTTCACCTTCTGGCCTCTGCGTTAGGAGCCCTCAAGGTCTCCGAAAAACAGCCCGGACTTTTGGTCGCGATCGATGGACAAGTTCAGGGAAAAACGCCGTTGCCTGGCAGGCTATGGGTGCGTCCCGGTCACCGGGCAGTCACGGTGAATGACGGCGACAAGGTGGCGTTTCGCCAGACCATAGAAGTCGCCAGCGGCGCCACCATCGATGTCGACATCAGCGTGCGCCTGTCCCAGCCCGGGGGAAGCGCAACCACGCCAACCCCGCGCGCGACTTCGCTCGCTTCCCTGCAATTGGCCCATCACCAAGGATCGGACGGAATCGAGGCTCCCCGGATACAGGACGGGCCCGCCGATCCTCCGCGCGCTCCGATCTGGAAGAAATGGTGGTTCTGGACCGCCGGCGCCGCCCTCATCGCGGGAACCGCCGCGGTTCTAATCCTGACCGACCGCTGCCCCGCAAACACCGACTGCATGACGGGTTCCGTGGGTCAATGAAATGATAGGCAAGTCACTCGCGCGTTCGTCGTTGACCGCCCCTTATCTGCCGAGAATCCCCTGCGGCCCGACACGGGAAAGGCTGATGGCCGCGTCGTCGATGAAGATGACCTCGGTGCTGGGGGTTAGATCCTCCGCGACGCTGACGGCCAACCACTGCACCCAGGGCGTCTGACCGGTTGGTCGTCCGGTCACGTCGACGATCTGTTTGCCGTCCAGCCAGTACGTCACGCGCCCGGTCGCGTCCGGGGCGTTTCGATAGAACGCCTCCACCTGAAACCAGCGACCGACGGGGACCACCGGCTCGGCAACGTCCAGCGGAATGTCCCCCGATCGGTGGTCGTAAAGACGCAGGGTCATTTCGCCCGTCGGCAAATTCTTTAGATCCAGGTCGAACAGTTCATGTTCGGTCCCCGCGTCGTCGACGCTGTCACGCGTCCGCAGTTTAAAAATGACCCAGAACCCTCCGACGGTGACGCTGTGCGGAAGGTAGTACCAGGCGCTGTAGTAAGCCTCTGTGGGTAAAAGCCCCCTACGTGACAATCCGGAGTTGGATTGACCGCCGTTCAACGGAGCGTCAATCGAGAGTCTGGCGGAGAACATGCCCCGATAGGCGCGCTCGCTGGAAACATCGACGGTGTTGGGTGTTGGGTTGGCGTTGGCCGAGCCCCCCGGGGGGGTCAGCCATTCGTCGAAGGTGTTGCCCTCATGCCGGGCGCTCCACAACACGTCGGAGCCCAGGTCCAACTCGGGTGCGCACGCCAGGTTCGCGGCGCACAGACATCCAAGCGAAATCACGCCCATAACTGGAAGGAATCGCATCAGCAAGAACGCTCCGACGCAATAGGATAGCCGATGAAAGCATCGGGCGATCCGCGTTCCCCGTCGACATCCCCCAGGAATCGGGCGAATTCCTGTTTTGAAAGTCCCCAAGCGTTTTCAATGAAGGTCCGAACCTTCCTCGACCCTTGCCCTTGTCAGGTACGTCTCGCCGTCAGGCTGTTTGGGTCTGCCGGGCTCTGCTCTGTCCCGAGGAGGAAGAAATGCGTGGCTCCGCTTTGCGCCCTCACTATCTCGGCTCGTTGGCCCTGGCACTCCTGATTCCGATCGGGTGTACGGGAACCGTTTCTGGCCCTGGCGCCGGATCGGGCACTCCCGGAAGCGGGGGATCATCCACGGGGACCGGGTCCACGACCGGCACGGGCTCCACCACGGGGACTGGGTCGACGACGGGTACCGGATCGACCACGGGCACCGGATCCACCACAGGGACTGGCTCCACCACCGGTACCGGCGCCACGACTGGAACCGGTTCCACTACGGGCACCGGCGCCACCACGGGTACCGGCGCCACGACCGGTACCGGGTCCACGACGGGCACCGGCGCCACCACGGTGATCGGCTCCGGGGGAGCCGGGGGCGCGACCGCCGTCGCTGATCCGGTTGCCGCCGCGTGCGCGGCCAGCAACAACGCGCTGAACGCGGGGCTGACACCGGCGCGGCGCTTGACGCGTGATGAATTCAACAATGCGGTTCGGGATCTTCTGGTCGCCGCCGGGGATCCGTCCGAGGGTTTTGCCGACGACGAAAGAATCGGTCCCTTCAGAAGCAACGCGATCGCGCCGGTCGACGAGTTGCAAGTCACGAAGTACTCAGAGGTCGCGAACAAGCTGGCCATCGCGGCCAAGCCGAACATGAGGACGATCTCGCCGTGTGATTTGTCGGCCGACACGACCACCACGTGCGCGACGAATTTCGTGACCACGTTCGGGCAGCGGGCTTATCGGCGGGTGCTGGATCAGGCGGAAATCACGAAGTACGTCAGCCTTTACACCCTGGGCCGCGCAGGCACCGACGGCGCGCTGAATGGTTTTCGGCTGGTCGTCGAGGCCATGTTGCAGTCGCCATTCTTCCTGTACCACCACGATGTCGGTGCCACCGGCAAACCCCAGGCCGGCACCGTGGCGCTGACTCCTCACGAACTGGCTTCGCGGCTGTCGTTCTTCCTGTGGGGCTCGACGCCCGACCCCACGCTGTCCTCGCTGGCCACGAATGGGACTTTGACTCAAGAAGCAACGATCTCGGCGCAGGTCCAACGCATGCTGGCCGACAACCGGGCGGCGACGACGATAGGTCTGTTCCACCGCCAGTGGCTGGGTATCGAAAGCCTGCCGGACGAAATCAAGGACCCGACCTTCTATCCCCGGTACAACGCCCAGGTCTCCAACGCGATGGTGCAGGAGACGGGCTTCTTCACCGACGCCGTCATCCGCAAGGGCGACGGGCTTCTGAAGACGTTGCTGACCTCGAACATGGCTTATCCGCAAGGGGGCCTGTTCAGCATTTACGGCGCGACGCAACCGGCCGGGTTCACGGCGGGCACCGCGGTGATGCTGCCCGCGACACAGCGGGCTGGAATTCTGACGCAGGCTGCTTTCCTTGCGCGGTGGGCGCATCCCACCCAGACGTCACCGGTTCACCGCGGAAAGGTGATTCGAACCAACCTATTGTGCGGAACGATCGAACCACCTCCCGCCAACGCCAACACGACACCGCCACCACCGACGGCAGCGACATCAACACGCGAGCGTTTCGCGCAACACCTGGCCGATCCAGCCTGCGCCGGATGCCACCTGTTCATGGATCCGATCGGGCTTGGGCTCGAGAACTACGATGCCATCGGCGCATACCGGACCATGGACGGCCTGGGCGCCGTGGACGCAACGGGCAACATCATCGCCGCGGGCCCTGATCTGGTCGGCGCGTTCAACGGCGGGGTCGAACTGGCGAACAAGCTCGCGAACTCGCAGGTCGTCTCCAACTGCTTCGCCAATCAGTGGTTCCGGTTCTCGCTGGGCCGGATGGAAAGCCCGAACGACTCCTGTTCAATACAGGGGATCCACGATGGCTTCCGCACGTCGGGCGGCAACATTCGCGAACTGTTGGCGCGCATCGCGCTGAGTCCCGCCTTCCGAAACGTTCGCCTGACCGGCGGCTAGTTCGTTCAAAACAGGAGATGCGAGATCATGCAGCGTAGATCGCGATTCGACATGACCCGTCGCCGGTTGATCCAAAGCCTGGGCATCGGTGCGGCGGCCAGTCCCCTGATTCCCCTTCTGAACGCGGATGCCCAAACGGCGGCCCGGCCGAAACGGTTGTTGCTGTTGTACACACCCGACGGCGCGCCAGCGCAGAATTACAACACGACCGTGGATTGGAAACCGACGGGCGCGGAGACCGCCTTCACGTTTCAGATGATCCACGCACCGCTGCAACCGTTCGCCGCGAAGATCGTGGTCCCCTGGGGACTGACGCTGACAGCGGGCGGCGCGGGCGAGGCTCATGCGTTCGGAATGGCGGGGTTGTGGACGGGGACGACGCTGCCAGGACCAGGATCGGGGGCCAGCTTCGATGGAGGCAATGGCAATCTGACAGGATGGGGAGCCGCGGAATCCATCGACCAAACGATCGCGAAGGCGTTCGGTCCCAACATGCCGTACCAGCGGGCGGCCAACGACGCGAACCCGGAAACGAAGTACCGGTCGCTGGCCCTTGGGGTTCAGTGCCAGGGGCCGAACACGCTGAACCGCATGACCTATACGGCGGCCAACGCCCCGATCACGCCAGAGGTGAATCCGAAGGCGGCGTTCGATCGCATTTTTGCCGGCGTGATGCCTGGTACCACCACGACGCCACCGCCGACCACGACCGAAGATCCGGCCATCACCAGGAATCGCAACGAGCAGAAAGCCCTGGTGGATGTCTTGAAGGTTGACCTGGCGAAGATCCGAACGCGTGTCGGCGCGGCGGACTACCAGAAGATCGATCAGCACCTGGAAGGCGTGTTGGCGATGGAGCGCCGCCTGGGAACCGCCACGACAGGCACGACCCCCAGTGCGCCGGTCGCGGCATGCACGATCGGCACGGCGCCGGCGTCGAACTCGACCTTCCCTCTGCAAATCACCCAGATGATGGACATCGTCACCCACGCCTTCGCGTGCGACGTCACGCGCGTCATGACGTTGCAGCTCAGCTATGCGTTCAGCCACGTCCTGCACACCTGGCTTGGCCACACCAGCGACCATCACAACATGTCGCACGACGGGCAGGATCGCCGCGTGCAGCTTCAGGCCATCGACAACTGGTACGCGAAACAGGTCGCCACCATGTTGGGAGCACTTGACGCCGTCAACGAGGGCAACGGCACGTTGCTGGACAACACCTTGATCGTCTGGGGTCGGGAGCTGGGTAGCACGGCGCACCGCATGGACCGTTCCCCTCTGCTGCTCATGGGCAAAGCCGGGGGCGCGCTGAAAACCGGTCGTTTGTTGAACTACGACAAGCAGGAGCACGTGAAATTGCTGGTTTCCGTCTGTCAGTTGATGGGATTGCCCACCACCAGCATCGGCAACCGCGTGATGAATTCGGGACCGCTGACCGGTCTGCTCTAAAGAAAATCCCCATCCCGCCGATGACCGGATCGGGGGATGTCTATCCTTGGCTCAAACAGCGTCGACAGCGGCCTTCGGGCCGGTGGACGCATTGCGCCCCTTGGACGCGGCGAGACGCCCCATTCCCGGTCCGGCCAGGCCGCTGACCCGTTCGACACGGTCGTCCACCTGTCATCGGAGGCCCGAGAGCTGCTGGCGCGGAGGGATGGCTCCAAGGACGTTGTTATCCGCGCGATGGGGTCGGGTGCGAACGGCGACCTGACGACGCCGGTCTGGTCGCGGGCCGCCGCTGACGATCCGGATGTCCCTGGGGCCCCTGCTGGAGCGAAGGCCGGCGCCGCTGTCGGCGACGCCGGATCATCGACCGCCGACGAATCATCGACCGCCGACGGGGCAGACCCGACCGGCGCAACCGACCCGACGGACGAAACCGGCGCGAACAGCGCGGAGCGCACGGCGAGGGGGCAGAAGCCGTTGTCGTCGGAACAGGAACACCAGGTTGAACAGTTGCGGGCGCGCGACACCGAAGTCCGGGCGCACGAGGCCGCCCACGCGGCAGCGGCGGGATCGCTGGGCGGCCGGACCTCTCTTGACTACGCCACCGGCCCCGACGGTAAGCGTTACGCGGTTGGCGGCGAGGTCTCGATCGACACGTCGCCGGGGCGGACCCCCGAGGAGACCATCGCGCGGGCACGAACGATTCGCTCGGCGGCGTTGGCCCCGGCCAGCCCGTCGGCGCAAGA
>JANOJB010000346.1:0-4927 GCA_031407985.1 Pseudomonadota bacterium
GGTGATTCTTAAACCGCACCTTGAACGGCTTCCCGAGATTCTTGACGAACTGATTGTCGCAGCCAACGCGTCGGTTCGTGGGGAAGGGGTGGATGCCGTGTCTGCCCGCGAAGGCGAAAGGGCGCACACGGCACGGTGATCAGCCCGACCGGCAGGCCGCGGCAAGCGTGCTCCCGGTTGCTGCACAATTCGTCAGGATGACTCAGGGTGGCTCGCGGTAGTGGTAGTGGTAGACGACCTCGAATCCCAACTGGTCGTAGATCCGCAGCGCGGTGGCGTTGCGACCGACAACCTGTAGGTACGCGTCGGAGGCGCCTGCCCGGATGCCCCAACGCAAGGTCCTTCGCAACAACTCCGAACCGTAGCCACGTTTCCGATGTTCGGGGGCCGTGATCAAGTCGAACAGGCCGAGCATTCCGTCGGCAAGCACGCTCATGCCGCAGGCGACCGGTCGCCCGCCGACCCAGAACGCCAGCAAACGGCGAATCCCTGGCACTGCGTTCAGGACGGCTCGATGCGCCGCCCGGTTGGCCGCCGGTGATCCGCTCAACGTGCCGAAGATGTCCAGCCATGGGTTGACCTCGTGCGACCGCACGCGACCGAGGACCGGCTCGAATCCGCGTCGAGAGGGTACGTCGCGTCCAGGGGCAAGCGATCGGGCCCGCACCTGGACTTCATCTCCCAATCGGTATCCTCGGCGCTCCAGAATCCCGTCCAGGGCGGGGGGGGCGAACGGCGTGAGGCGAAAGATGCTTGGAAGGCCACGTTCGCCGTAAAGCCGCTCGCAGGTCGCGATCTTGTCTTCGATGGCCAGACGCGACGGTGCCAGCGGCGTTACGGAGTTCGCGCGTCGGGTGTATCCGTCGGCGAAACGCAAACGCCAACCGTCAAAGTCGGAATCCGTGTGAGCCGGCCAGGCTCGCATCGCGGCTTCCTCAATGAGGCGCGCCCGGGTGGCGTCTTCTGGTCGAGGCGCGGATGACGGCGCGGACGACGGCGCGGTGCAGGGCGGCTCGGCCGAAGACGGCACGGTTGGATATCGCGGGGTGATAGGTGGCACCACCAGGCCGATCACACAAACGAGTTGTTGAGCACTTCGCCAAGGCCGCCGCCGCCGGGAACGATGTAGTGATGTTCGTCCAGCCCCCGTTCTTCGTCCCATCGGGCCCCCGGCGTGGTTTCAAGGACGTCGGGTGGTGACAACCCGCGATCCAGACGTAACGCGTAGACGACGATATCCGGGTGATGCGCGCGCATGTGGCGTAGATATTCGGGCGTTACGATCAGGTGCATAGCGACGATCTTTCTGGCCCGGCCGGGGACATTGTCGCGATAGTGCGCAAGGGCCGTGCTGACTGTGTTTCCGGTGGCGCCCATCGGATCCGGAATCAACACCACGGTGCCGTCTATGGAACCGCCAATCTTGGCCGCACCGATCAGTGCGCCGGTTACCCGGCCGGTCGCATCGGTTTGCCGGCCAAGCGACAAGTGATCTTGTCTCACCAGACGGGGGTCCAGCACCTGATTCAGAAAGTCGTAGGTCAACTGCGAGGGCAGAAGACCGGCGCGAGCCAGCGCGACGACGACCGTCGGTGTATCAGGGCTGAGCGCCTCGCCCTGCCACACGCCCATGGGGTTGGAGTCAATCATGCGGCTGGGAACGGTCATTAACTTGCGCGGAAACTCGGCCGCGAGGACGGCGTGCACCAGCGCGCGGAACAGGTGTTCGCAAAGCCGATGCACCTCGGGTTGGATGACGTCCTTGGCGCACATGCGTCCCAACAGCGTGAGAAGCAGGGGATCGGCGATGATGTGGACCGATGCGCCATAGCTGTGCGCGATCTCGGACGGGCGAAAATCGATCTGTCGGTGTTGTGCGTCCATCAAAGCCGACCCCGGGGTTCGCGCGTGCCCTTCGAGAGTTTCAGCGAAGGCCCTGCAGGCGAGCCGTGCGATGGTTTGTCTTCTGGAACTGAGGGTAGTCCATCGCGCGTTTCCAGTACGCCGATAGGGACGCGAGGGTCAGGGGGAAGCTGGTCTCCATGCTCTCGAGTTCCGAGAGCATGGGAAGAAACGAGATGTCACGTTGTCCGGGAGCATCCCCGTCCAGCCAGGGTGCGTTGCTGGCCTTGAGCTGTTCGTCGATGGCGGCGAAAACCTCGTCCATCCGCTTGAAGGCCCGCTTGTTGAAAGAGGCCGTGCCCGAGCCGCTTTGCAGCACGGCCAGCAGCGCATCCAGTGACGCGACAAACATGCGCACCTCGGCGCGGGCACGCGGCGTCGCGGGCTGCAGTGGTCGGCCCGGGAAGGCCTCGTCGATGTAAAGCTGAATGTTGAACGTGTCGGTCAGAAGCAAATCGCCGTGCAGTGCCAGTGGGGAGCGGGCAGTGGGGTTGTTCTTCGCGGTCCGCGGGTCCGGGAAGGCGACGTCGCTGGGGAGCCACTCGTATTCGATCGCCTTTTCCTCGGCCGCGAAACGCAAGCGCCAGGCCAAGGGATCTTTCAAGTACCCATAGATCTCAAACATGGCCTCAACCATAACACCGGTGCGAACCACGGTAGGACAGGGTGAGTTGGTGCGTCGGGGGGGCCATCGCTTGCCGGCTTGCGCGCTAGAACTTCGTGAAGAAATCCCAGAAGGCGGGAACGGCGCGCGCGTTTTGGGCGGTGTGTCCCGAATCGTTGGAGACACAGAACACGGTCGGAATTTCGACCGGGCAATTCGCGTACTGAAAACACCTGAAGGCGTTGCTGTTGGAGATGCCCTTGATGCTGTACGAGACAAGGCCCTCGGGCAGCGCGGCGGTGCTGTTGGGCAAGGGGGGTTGATTGAACGGACCCGTGCAGCCGTTCAAGGCGAACAGGCGCCTGGCCGCATCCACGGAACCCGAGAAGTCGTTCGACGTGTCCGGATTGTTGTGGATGAAAAACCCCGCGATTGGTTTCTTGACGCAGTAGTCGTTGGTTCCCATCACGTTGGCCTTGAGGGGAGGGGGCAAGCCACCGGTGACGGCGGCTTGGGCGCGCAGCACATCGGGGAACCAGCACCCCAATTGGTGCGCCATCCAACCGCCGCTTGAATAGCCCGCGAAGAACTGCCGGCTGGTGTCCACGCAGTAATCCGTCTCGATGGCTTTGTGCAACAGATCGAAGTACGCACGCTCGATGGCCAACACGCCCCCGGCGGCGTCGGGGATCGCCGACAGATAAGCCCAGTCGTCAAAACAGTAGGCCGACGACATGTTGCAGCCGGTGGTGTTACCCGGTCTGCACGTGGCGGGATTGTAGGTCGCCGGGTTGTAGAGGCCCGGCTCCATCTGAACCAGGATGGCGTCGGTGCGGGTTGCGGCGGTGCAGGCGTCGGTCTCGAACGGAAACCCTTTCCGGTCGGTCAGGAAATCCTGCTGAGGGCCGCAGCCAGGACCAAGGTAGATGACCTTGTACGCGCGCGTGGGGTCGTAGTTGGCGGGAAGGTGCACATAGTAGAGGCGGTCGAGCGACGACGCCGGTTGGCCTGCGACGGTCAGCGGAAATTTGACGAAGGCCTCGGTTGCCTGGGTCGTCGTTTTGCCGCAGCCCGCGCTCATCACTCCCGGCGCGCCGCCCGTCGATGCGGTCGCCCCCCCCTGGCCGGCCGCCCCCCCCTGGCCCTCGCCGCCCTGGCCGGTCGTACAGGTGATTCCGCCCGGGACACTGCCAGTTCCGGTGCCCGTGCTGCCGCCCGATCGGACAAAGCCTCCCGATGCTGTACTGGAACCACAGGCACCGAGAGTGAAGCAGGCCCCGAGGCCCATCCAAACGAAAATTGCCACGCGGGTTCTTGAGCGCATGGTGCGGAGGAAATCGACATACGGTGCGGCTGTCAATGGGGGTCGGCGTTCCGTGTTCCGTTCCCGGTCGCGCGATCTCCCTCTGGCATGAGAGCCGGGAACGTGTTACGAGGCGCGATGCAGAACAACAGATCACGAACGCGCCTGTTTCCGGTCTTGCTCGCGGCCCTCCTCGGGTCCATGAGCTGCAATCGTCTGGGTGGTAAGGGTGGCTCGCCGACCGAGCCGAAGACCGAAGACGAGAAGGTCTTTTATGCGCTGGGGTTGGACATCGGCAAGAACATCGACGTCTTCGCCCTGCAACCAGCGGAAGCTGAACTGCTGAAGGCCGGGCTCTCCGACGCGATCGCCAAGAAGAAGCCCAAGGTCGACCTTGAGGTGGTGCGGCCAAAAATTTTCGAGATGGCGCGCAAGCGCCAGGAAGCCAAGGCCGGCAGCGAGAAGAAGAAGGGCAAGGACGCCGTCGACAAGGCCGCGAAAGAAGCCGGTGCGCAGCAGCTGCCTTCAGGCTTGGTTTGGAAGACGTTGAAGGCCGGAACCGGAGCTAGCCCGACGGAGAATGACACGGTGAAGGTCCACTACGAGGGGACGCTGACCGACGGCACCGTGTTTGACAGCTCGTACAAGCGGAACCAGCCAGCGGAGTTTCCTCTGAAGGGCGTGGTTCGTTGTTGGACCGAGGGCCTTCAGAAAATGAAGATCGGCGAGACGGCCCAGTTGACTTGCCCGGCCGACATCGCGTACGGCGATCAGGGACGGCCTCCTACGATTCCAGGCGGGGCGACGTTGACCTTCAAGGTCGAGTTGTTGGAGATCAAAGCGCCGGCAGCGGCGCCGCCCGCACCCGCGGCATCGACGGCACCCGGCACGCCGCCCGCGCCCGCGCCCGCCGCGGCCAAGAAGAAGTAGGAAGCGGGGTCGAGAGCCGGGGGCTCCCTTCGAAGCAGGTGAGGCCGCTAGACCGCTTTCAGGTTGACGCGAGGGCGTAGCCGGCATGGATGGTCCAGGCGCGGATATCGGCGTTTGATATGGCAGTCATGCCTGCGGCGACCGCCTGATCAAAGGCGACGCGACCGAGGGTGGGTAGGCGTCGCAGG
>JANOJB010000388.1:0-7898 GCA_031407985.1 Pseudomonadota bacterium
CACCGGCATGCTGCTGACGGAATCGTTCGCGATGTGGCCGGGGTCCAGCGTCAGCGGGTTGTACTTCGCGCACCCCGAGTCACGTTACTTCGCGCTTGGAAAAATCGACCGCGACCAGGTGGCGGACTACGCCGCGCGCAAGGGCATGACCGTCGCCGAGATCGAACGCTGGCTGGGTCCGAACCTGAACTACGAACCGGGCGTGTAGTCAGGGCAGAAGCCAGACCAGAGGTCAGCCGCTGGATTCGGCGCTACGCAAGCCGGCCAAACAACGTTGCGTTGGTCGCGCGTTCGATGACGACGTCGGTCAGCCTGCCCGACGTGACGCCGGGACCGGCCGGGATCAGCACGGCGCGGAAGCTGTCGGCACGGCCGAAAAATTGTTGGGGGTCGCGCTTGGACGGTCCCTCGACCAGAACGCGTTCACGGCGGCCGATCTGGTCGCGGTAGATCTCGCCGGTGATGCGGTGCTGCAGCGCGATCACCTCGGCCAGGCGGCGTTGCTTGACGTCCTCGGTAACGGTGTCGGGCATCTTGCGCGCGGCCGTCGTGCCCGCGCGTTCCGAGTACGCGAACATGAACGCCGCGTCGAAGCGCAGGTCTTCCATCGCGCGCAGGATGGTCTGGAATTCGTCATCGGTCTCGTCGCAGAAACCGACCAGCAGATCGGTGGTGATGGCGATGTCGGGCACAGCGGCGCGCAACGCACGGGCCAGTTCGCAAAATTGCGCGTAGGTGTATCCGCGGCGCATCCGTTCCAGGACCGGATCGGACGCGGTTTGCAGCGGCAGGTGAACGTGTTTGCAGATTTTGGGGTTGTCCGCGATGGCACGGATGACGTCGTCCGAAAAATCCAGCGGGTACGGCGACGTGAAGCGAATGCGTTCGATGCCGTCGACGGTCGCGACCGCGCGCAACAGATCGCCGAAGCCAACGTCTTCGTACCGGTACGAATTCACGGTCTGGCCCAACAGGTAGATCTGTTTGTGTCCCGTGTCCGCCAGCGCGCGGACTTGGCGTAGGACCTCGCGCGGTGCCGTGCCGCGTTCGCGCCCCCGGGTGTAGGGGACGACGCAGAAGGCGCAGAATTTGTCGCAACCGCGCTGGATGGTGACGTGGCCGGTGAGGCCGTCGGTCATTTCGCGCGCGGGATCCAGGCCCTCGTAGGTTTCGAATCGATCAAGCGTCGTGTCCTGAACACCGGCTCCCGGTTTGTGTTTGCCGTGGGGCAGGCCGCGGCGGACGTTTTCCACGTGCACGACGTGATCCAGCAGGCGCCGGTATCCGTCGGGGCCGACGACCAGATCGACATAGGGCGCGCGCTCGAGAATCTTTTCCTTCAGGTGTTCGGCCATGCAGCCCGTGATGCCCAGGACGACACCGGGGCGGGACTTGTGTTCGGCCAGCATGCTGGCGCGGGCAAAGACGCGCTCCTCGGCCTTTTCGCGCACGGCGCAGGTGTTGATCAGGATCAGATCCGCGTGCGCGGCGTCGTCGGTGCGCCCGTAGCCCGCCCGGTGAAGCATGCCAAGGACCATGTCGCTGTCGGCGACGTTCATCTGACACCCGTAGGTCTCGACGTAGGCAAGGCGGGTGGTGGGTACCGCGTCGGACGGAACGCCGGTGGCCGCGACGACCCGCGTAGCGGACGGCGCGGCGGTATCGACCGATCGCGGCGAACGAAGCTGAACCAATTCGGACAAGGCGGGCGGAGTCTAGACCACGATCGGGCGGGGGGCAGCACCGGGCTGCCGTGGGGCAGCGGGGCGAGGGCGGGTAGCGCACTTTTGCGTGAACGTAGGCGCCCGGCCGATGCGCCAATTCTGGTGACGGATCTCGTTCTGGCCGAGGCGTACTTTGCCCTGCACCACCACTACGGGGTTCCCAAGGCGGACGCACAAGCCAGGCTGTTGGCCATGGCAACGTCGCGCGTGGTGACACTATCCCCGCCGGATGCCGTCTGGGCATTGAAGCCGTCGGCGGGGGCCGGCCTTGTGGATCGTCTGGTGCATGCCCGACACAGGGCGGAAGGCGCCGTGTCGTGGACCTTCGATCGAAGCATGGCGGCCTTGGAGGGCGCGGTCCGGATCACGTCGGCAGCCCGGGGGTCGTGACGCCCATCCTCCCGGTTCGTGGCCGCCTGAACGCGACGGGTTTGAAGCGCAGGCGCCGCCCCTTCCCTCCAGCCCGCTTCGATCGCCGTGCAGGCGCCGTCACAGCCATCGCCGTTTGCTGTGTTGCCGTCGTCGCACCCTTCGTTGGGGGTCCAAGTACATCCCATGACGTGAACGGTAGCCGGGTGTGCGCAACGTGAGCAATTTGTCGTCCTACTAGCGCGGGCGACCCGCGCACAATGCGCTTCTTAATTGAGAACTTCGCCTGTTCCGACCCTTTGTCTTTGGGCACAGTGTTTGCTCAAGGGGTGTCGCATGTCGAAACGCAACGCCCCAAGCGGTAGTCACGCACCTCACGGCCATCAAGCCAACAAACCCCATAGCAACAAGCCGCTTGGTCACAAGCCGCACGACCCGCCGTATTACGATCCGGACTATCGACGCCCGCCCCATCAAGGTCACAAACCCGTTCACAACCCTCGATATCAAGATCGACGGATCTACGGGGACTATGCATCGAAGAAACCACCGGTCTATGTCCCGCATCCCTTCGAACACAGTTGCTTTAAACCGCGCCAAGAGGACTACAAGCCGCCAGCGACCTGCGGTGTCGAAAATGACGACTTGTGCCTGCGAAAGGATCACCGCACCTTGACGGCAAGCGAGCAGAGTCGCTTCGTAAATGCGTTCACCCAGATTAACGCCATGAACGCGCTCGGCCCGCTCGTAGATATCCATGCGAATTCGATCCATCAGATGCACTCGAATCCGCGGTTTCTGCCGTGGCACCGGATCTATCTTCTTAGAATGGAGGCGTTGCTCATGACGGTCGACCCGACGGTGTGCATTCCGTACTGGAGATCGAGCGCCGAGCAGGCGTTTCCGTCGTGGCTCCTGGGCTTCACGCCAACCGTGAATTTGATGGGTGGCCCTCACACGGTCAGTCGGAATATCGGCATTTTTTCGACTTTACCGACTGCGGCGGCCGTATCGACGGCGCTGTCCAATGGCACTTTTAATACGTTCGCGGGGGCGGTCGAGGGTGTGCACAACTCGGGGCACGTCTGGGTGGGCGGTTCCATGGGAGGCATTCGGACCGCGCCGGCCGACCCGGTATTCTGGATGCACCACGCGGAGATCGATCGGATCTGGGCCGAGTGGCAGACGGCCCATCCGGGCCAGAATCCTCCCCTGGCAGGCGCCGCGGCAACAATGGATCCGTGGACCGAGACCGAGGTGGACACAAGGGACACTGCTGCCCTCGGATATTCATACGTCTGAGAGCAGGGCGCGAAACTCTTCACGACTCGATCTAAACGACCTCGGATTCCGCCGGAAGCGCGCAGAGAATCGACAACGTCGAAGTGAGCCCACGGTCCCGCCGGCCGCGGGCGTCGGAAGAAGCTGAGACGTCATGGACTGCACTTGATCGTCATGTACATCCCCGAGGTGCTGGAGATGTTCTGCGGCCAACCCAATCCGCGCAGCCCTCAGAACTGCGAGAAGAAGCTCCAGATCGTCGCGGCCGAGTTGGGCGCAAAGGTGTGAGGCCCGTTGAATTCGCACCAGATCACGGGGTAGCCCGCGGCGCAGCCCTGGTAGGTTACGCAGGTGCAGGGCTGGTTCGTGGTACTGACCCCGTCGCACCAGCTCGGCTGCGTCGGCATCGTCTCCTGGGTGCATTTGTTGCGCTGAACGAAGACATCGCGACTACTCCGACCGCCGGAGATGGCGACTACGGTGTCGTCGTCGCCGTGAAACCCCATCATCGCCACGGACTGGCTGCCGCTGGTACAGCCGCTGACCCCGCTGCCCGCCATCGGGGCGATGGCCCGGGCCAACCCCGCGCAGCCGACTGCGTACGACATCATGCCGCCGAAGCTGAACCCGGTGGAGAATATCCTGCCCTCGTCGATGCAGAGCTCCGACTTGAAGCGGTCGATCATGGCGCGCAGAAACGCGATGTCGCGGCCGCTCGTGTTCGCCCAGCCGAGGCTGGTTCCTTGGAATGGGAGACCCTCGGGCGAGACGAGAATCGCCGCACCGTTGGAGGCGCCCCGGAGCCCGAGGTAGCCGCTGTTGCCCGACCCGGCGGTCTGCTGGGCCGTGCCACCGAGCGGGTGCCACGCGAAGACCAGCCGATAGGGTTGATTCATGTTGTAGTTGGTCGGGACGGCGAGAATGTACTCGCGCGCCGTGCCCCCTACGTCGATGGTGTAGCGATTGCTCGCGGGCGGCGCCTTGCCGCAGCCGCTGCTCGACGTCGCCCCGCCGGCGCCCGTCGTGCCGGCCGCGCCCGTCGTTCCCGCGGCGCCGCCGCCTCTACCGCCTGACCCTACGGCACCGCCGGTTCCCGAGGCCCCACCCGTTGCCACGCGTCCGCCGCTTCCGATGGTTGTCCCGCCCGCGCCCGTCCCACCCCTTCCACCTGAAGCGCCGCCGGTGCCTGGCGTCATGCCGCCGCTTGCGGACATGCCGCCGGTGCCTGGACGTCCGCCGGAACCGATTGTCGCGCCACCTGAACCTGGATTGGAGCCGCCGGTCCCGGGAGTTGCGCCACCGCTGGCGCCGCTCATGCCACCAGTGGACGTCGCCCCGCCCGTACCCGAACCGGCGCCCCCCGTCCCACCGCCGACGCCATCCGCGGGGCTACAGGCTGAGAGCAAGAGGGCACTGATTGCCATGGCTGCCAGAGGGCCAACTCGATCTGGGTGCTTTCCATTTTTCATGGCCTGCCTCCTCCGATGCTGCGACGAGATGCAACGAGATGCGACGAGATGCGACGTGGAGCTACCAATAGACCTTAGTTCTCAACGAGGTCCCGCGCCCGTCGCAATTGCCCTATGACCGCGCGCCCAGGATTCCTGGGCGTCGTTTGGATGCCTACAATCTGCTCGCTTTCGGCTTACGGGCGCAATAGGCCGATCGGCCCATTCGGGCGCGTGGAGTCTTCGGTGCCCAGTCCGGTGAGATACGACCATGCACTCTCGCAGCGACGGAATTTGTTGATACTGCTCGAGTTATTTCCTCCCGATCCCATTCTTCGGTGCCGTCGCCGGTGATCTCGACAATCAGCGTCGGATTGGTCACCGTAACGCGACTGTCGGGATCGCGTTGGAGAGGCCCGCAGACGGCGGTCACGACTGGATAGGTCGCCAGAGCCGTTGCCAAGACCCGCACCCGCAAGTCCGAGCTGAAGACCGAACAGTTTGCAACGTCGAGCGACGACTTCTCGATCTGGTTCCGCGAAGGCCTGGCGCAGTGCCACGGCATGGACTTCTCGCTGCCGCCCCCGCCCCCGCCCCGTCAGGTCATCGACATCTCACCGGGCCGCTAGGGATTGCGGCTGTCCCTGGAACACCAGGGCGTGTCTGTTCACGCGCCGCCACCGTCGGTGTTCGTGGCCGCCGTGATACCTTCGCTGCATGTTTCGCCGCGCACCTGGGACCGAGGTGTTGGGCCTTTCCCTGTGCCTTCTGTCCCTCGCGATTTCAAGCACCGCGAGGGCGGATGGCGGACTTGATGCGCTCGCGTTCTACATTGAACTGCTGGCTGTTCAGGCTGTCGGCTTCGTGGTCGGCGTGGCGGGTCTGCTGGGCGCTGTGCTCTCGCGTTCCAGAAACGCCCGCGTCTTCGGAATTGCCGCCGTCGGTCTGAACGCCCTGATGGCGTTGGGATCGTATGTGTTTTTTCATCGGCAACGGGCGCTTCCTTGGTTAGCGGACTATCAGGCCGCGCTGGCGTTGGTGGGAACCGCGATGCTTGTCGTCGGCGCGCGACCCAGGAAGGAGCGTGCTGCGCCTGCCAACACGCCTTCGCCTTTGTCGCCGCGCTGGGTGCTGGCCTGGGTGCTGGCGCATGGAGCGGCAACCGCGGCGATCGGGTTTGCGCAGGGACCAATCATCACCGCGATTGCCTTCCCCGATGGATGGACCGCGCACGCCGGAGGGCGATGGACGTTGGCGCTTCTTGTCGTCGGCATCTTGCGTGGTGGACTGCTGGGCGCTGTGGAATGGATTCTCTTGCGACGCACGATGGGCATCGACGCCATGTGGATTGCCGTTACCATCGTGGCCGGAGCCGCCTTGGGCATTGCCGGTGCCGGTGGCGCTGGATTGTTGATCGGGACCGTGTTGGGCGGCGCGTTGCTGGGATCGGCCCAGTGGTCCGTGCTACGCAGACGCGTGCGGGCGTCTGTCTTGTGGATCGTCGTACTTCTAGCGACCAGTCTTCTCGCATGGATATGGACGACCACGGCCGTCGGCCTTCGCTCGCCGACAATGATGGGACCACTGGCCGTCGTGCCCGTCGCGTTGCAGTCCCTGGCAACGGGCCTGCTGTTCGCATGGTGGTCTCGACAATCCGACAATCCGACGCGATCGTAGGACGCCGTGGAAACGGGCCGGGGGGGCTGGCGTGACGTCCGTTCCCCGATGGGAGCGTTCGGGGCGGCCGCTGTGTGTTGGGTTGGGATCGGTATGGCCGCGTCCTGAGGCCACGCGTGTTTTGGCGTGCCTATCGCGGGGCCTTGTTTTCGTCGATCACGCCCAACACCTTGACTGCTTTGTTGGGGGTTCCCATGCCCGTCAGTTTGACGTGGTTGACCAGACAGTTGTTGTCCTCATTCTCTTCCTCGACCGCGTTGTTGGGATCCGCGCAGAACTCAAGTCGGTAAAATCCGTCGGAAACGCCCGTGACCTCCAAGTATTGGTCGGGGATGTACCAGTCGTACACGTCGCCCCAGCCTGGCGTCAGGCCCTGCTTGAAGTGATCGGCGATGTCGTCGCTGGACGCGGGAAACAGACAATCGGGCGCAAAGTACGTGCGCGGTCCATCCCCCTTTTCGCCCCACTTGTCGATGCGAATGTCCGCGATGCAGAAGCTGACCTTCTGTCCCGCCGTGACCGGCGCCGATCCCAGCTTGGCGCCATGTCGATTGGAACGCCAAAGCTCGGTCACGGCAAAACTCGAGTAATGAAAATGCCCGTGAGTCCCGTGGAATTCCACGGTGCCGGCGGCCTGGGCACTGGACGATCCATCGGTCGAAAAAACCCGCTGGTTCACCGGGAAGGTGTCGTCGTCTTGCACGGACGTGTTCTTGGGAATCGAGAACGCGATTTCCAGTGGTCCCTTGCCGAGGTTGGCGACGACCTGATCGAAGCGTAGGCAGTTCTGAGCGCCGTCCTCGTCCTTCTCCGAATTGAAACAGGTGGAACCCGGGGGCGGATCCGGCTCGAAGATGGCGAATGAAGGCGTGAAAAAGTTGATGCGCTCGGTACTTCGAAAGGTCAAGTCGGGCAGCATGCGACGCACCGGATTGATTTTCGGCGCGAACTCCACCTGGGCAAGTCCCTCGTACTCGACGGATGGATTTATGTTGTAGGTGGGATCGGAGGCAACCCAAACGTCGTAGACCCCATTTTCGGGCGCCGGAAGGAAGGTCGACTGCGCCACGGCGATGATGCCGGGCGATGCCGCCCTCAACACCCCGTCCTTGTAGACCCAAAGGTGCAGAGTATCGAACTCGCCGCAACACGCCGGCACGCCCGGAGGTAGCGTGTGTGGTCCGGGGTTCCCAAACCAGCGAAGGGCGACCTGAACGCCACCTGGCCTGTTCGGATTGTTGAACGTACCGTTCGGAAGGTCGACGCGAAGGCGGAAATGATCACAAGGCACGCTCGAACATTCGGCTGGCTCGCCCCCGTGGGGAGCATCCTCCGGCCCAACCGTGCCCTTCCAAAACACCGCATCCCTGGCGTTGCGCAGCCGGCCTGAACCGGCAAA
>JANOJB010000389.1:0-3858 GCA_031407985.1 Pseudomonadota bacterium
CACCGGCATGCTGCTGACGGAATCGTTCGCGATGTGGCCGGGGTCCAGCGTCAGCGGGTTGTACTTCGCGCACCCCGAGTCACGTTACTTCGCGCTTGGAAAAATCGACCGCGACCAGGTGGCGGACTACGCCGCGCGCAAAGGCATGACCGTCGCCGAGATCGAACGCTGGTTGGGCCCGAACCTGAACTACGAACCGGGCAAGTAGCAAGCCCCCCCCTCCGGTGATGCCGCCAGCAAGCTCATTCCGGATCTCGGAACCCGCATCGTGGTGCACGGGGGCACCGCTAGCTGGTCGAACCGAGCCGGCCGCGCGTTCCCGTTCAGCGAAATCGACGCCTTCCCATGGGCGGGATGATCGTCGACGCCTGAGCACGGTCACGCCAAGAGGATAGGGATTTCAAGAGACCTATCCGGCTGCGTCATGTCCGATAGAAAATGTCTGTCTACTCTGCTGCCGGACCGAAATCGTCGGAATCCCCCTCGGTGTCGGTTGGCGCGCGCTGGGGAGGGGCGCGGGTCCGAAGGTCGGTGCGGCAGGGATCAGTGTCGTTCGTGGTACGTTCGACTTGATGATCAGGGTTCCGCTCGGTTGTGTGGTCCTGCTGGCCCTGGTTGCCGCCTGCAACACCTGTAACCTCGATGAGAGTTTGAGAGCGCGTGCGGGCAGCAGCGCAATGGATTGCGGGAGTGTTCCCATCGGTGGTGATGCGTCAGGCGTGGATGCGTGCGTCCTTGCCGCCCTCGCCAACCGGACGCCGTTCATCGCACGCTATGTGCTTCAGGGGATTGATTCGAATGTTGTGTCTGGCGTGGCCGGCGACAAACAGGGGAGGATATCGTTTCTGCTGTGGGACGGCGGTCGGTGCAGAGGTCCGGGCTGCGATTCGGTGATCACCGAAAGCACCTGTGAAGGACCCACGCCCAACACATCGACGACGCGCGATCCCTTGAAGGTACCCATCGTTTGCGCGACCCTGGTCGACCGTGGTCGCGCCTGCGGCTAGCGACGTCGCGCCGAATGCGGGGGCAGGCACTTCAGTCAGCCCAAAGACTTCCCAGATTCAGCTCAATTGCTTCGAAGGGCTCCGCGCGCACTTTCGCATCGTCCTTGAACGTCGCAATCAAAGTCCACGTTGCGCCGGAAAGACGGTACGTCTCCAGTGTGCGAGGCCCTGGATCAATCAACCACGTGTGGCCAATCCGCTCGCGCGCATAGAGCGGCATCTTGTTGGCACGGTCGAGCGCAGCCGTACTTGGCGAAAGGATCTCGCACACCCAGTCCGGGGCGACTTCGATTCCCGCTGACTCTGGGAGCTTCGGCATCCGCTCCCGACGCCAACCCGCGACATCGGGGACCAGCACATCTTCGCGGAGGTGCAGCTCAGGCTCGAAAAGAATAATCCAACCGCCAGGACCGCCACCACCGCGCTGGAAGGGGGCGCGGAGCAATTCCACCACACCCGATGCTGCATTCGAATGGCGCGGGGCGGGACGGGGGCTGGTCACAAGATCGCCGTCGACAATCTCGGCGATCAAGTTGTCGGGAACGCCCAGAAGATCCTGGAAGGTGGCGCGCTTTGTCCGCGGCAAGCCCATGCGTCCAAGCTTGCGCGAAGTCTACGCACTCGCGCAAGCATTCTGTCCCGCGCGGCACTGGTATCGAAGTGCTGTTGCGAGTGACAGTGGGTACGATTCTTGGTCTGCTGGCCTCGCGGCATTGCGCTGATGACGTCCCAAGGCGTATCCCCATCTCCAGTGGGAAGACGTTCAGGCGGCGCTCGCCTATGCCGCTTCGCGTGCCAGCCGCCCGAACAGCGTCGCGTTGGTCGCCCGTTCGATCACGACGTCGGCCAGCGTGCCGGACGTGACGTCGGGCCCGGCCGGGATCAGCACGGCGCGGAAGCTGTCGGCGCGGCCGAAGAACTGCTGGGGATCGCGCTTGGACGGTCCCTCGATCAGGACGCGTTCGCGGCGGCCGATCTGGGCGCGGTAGATTTCGCCGGTGATGCGGTGTTGCAGCGCGATCACTTCGGCCAGGCGGCGTTGTTTCACGTCCTCGGGAACGGTGTCGGGTATTTTGCGGGCGGCCGTCGTGCCCGCGCGTTCCGAGTACGCGAACATGAACGCGGCGTCGAAGCGCAGTTCTTCCATCGCGCGAAGGATGGTCTGAAATTCGTCCTCGGTTTCGTCACAGAAGCCGACCAGAATGTCGGTGCTGATGGCGATGTCGGGGACAGCGGCGCGCAACGCGCGGGCCAGTTCGCGAAACTGCGCGTAGGTGTATCCGCGGCGCATGCGTTCCAGCACGGTGTCGGACGCGGTCTGCAGCGGCAGGTGAACGTGTTTGCAGATCTTGGGGCCTTCCGCAATAGCGCGGATGACGTCCTCCGAAAAATCGAGAGGGTAGGGTGAGGTGAAACGAATGCGCTCGATGCCGTCGACGGTCGCGACGGCGCGCAGCAGATCGCCGAAGCCGACGTCTTCGTAGCGGTAGGAATTCACGGTCTGGCCCAGCAGGTAGATCTGTTTGTGTCCGGTGTCCGCCAGCGCGCGGGCTTGGCGCAGGACCTCGCGCGGGGCCGTGCCGCGTTCGCGCCCCCGGGTGTAGGGGACGACGCAGAAGGTGCAGAATTTGTCGCAGCCGCGCTGGATGGTGATGTGGCCGGTGAGGCCGTCGGTCATTTCGCGCGCGGGATCCAGGCCCTCGTAGGTTTCGAGGCGATCAAGCGTCGTGTCCTGAAGGCCGACTCCCGGTTTGTGTTTGCCGTGGGGCAGGCCGCGGCGGGCGTTTTCGACGTGGGCGACGTGATCCAGGAGGCGCCGGTATCCGTCGGGGCCGACGACCAGATCGACATAGGGCGCGCGAACGAGGATCTTTTCCTTCAGATGTTCGGCCATGCAGCCGGTGATGCCCAGGACAACACCGGGGCGGGACTTGTGTTCGGCCAGCATGCTTGCGCGGGCAAAGACGCGCTCCTCGGCTTTTTCGCGCACGGCGCAGGTGTTGATCAGGATCAGATCCGCGCGCGCGGCGTCGTCGGTGCGCCCGTAGCCGGCGCGGTGAAGCATGCCAAGGACCATGTCGCTGTCGGCGACGTTCATCTGACACCCGTAGGTCTCGACGTAGGCCAGGCGGGTGGTGGGGACGGGGGACGGTACGGGGGACGGCGCGGTGACCGGCGTAGCGGAAGGCGCGACGGTGCTGACCGATCGCGGCGAACGAAGCTGAACCAATTCGGACAAGGCGGGCGGAGTCTAGACCACGATCGGGCGGGGGGCAGCACCGGGCTGCCGCGGGGCAGCGGGGCGAGGGCGGGTTAGCACTCTTGCGTGAACGTAGACGCCCGGCCGATTCGCCTTACCATGTCATTGCCGGGTAAGGAGGTCTCGGGTAGCCTTGATCTCATGGCCACGATCACGCTGACGGCGAAGCGGCAGGCAACCTTGCCCAAGGAGGTCTGCGAGGAACTCCACATCGAGCCCGGGGATCGGCTGGTGGTCGAGCGGCAGGTCATCGGCGGGGAGAGCGTTTGGGTTCTTCGCCCCGGCAAAGTGGACTGGTCGTGGATGGGCTCGGTGCCGGTCTCGAAGAAGAAGGCGGCCTCGCACGATATGGACGATATTCGCAAGTCGATTGCGCGGGGGCGCAAGCGGAGGTCGAAGTGACCGTCGGCCTGGACACGTCGGTCGTGCTTCGCTTGCTGGTCGGCGAGCCGGCGACCGAAGCCCGCGCCGCACGTGAACGATTGCAGGCTGCCCATGAGCGTGGTGATTTGATTCTGGTGACGGATCTCGTTCTCGCCGAGGCGTACTTTGCCCTGCACCACCACTACGGGGTTCCCAAGGCGGACGCAC
>JANOJB010000006.1:0-8913 GCA_031407985.1 Pseudomonadota bacterium
ATCTCGGTGTCGACCACCAAGACTATTTGGGTCACTTGGGTGCACCCCGCCATGACCCCAACGCCCGCCACCAAAACGGCCAGGGCCGCGCGCAGTCCAGGGCTTGTTGAGGGGACGAGGGGGGAGATCATGGATTGAACCTCACGGGAACGACCGCCCCACCACCGTTTCCGCTGACCCTGGGCCTGACACCCAAAGATCAGATTGCGCCCGTCACGATCCGGATCGACGGTCTTCGCCAGGGCGTCGAATCCGTCACCGAAATCGTAGGTACCGGATTCGTCTCGGGCGAATCCCGCATGCTGCGATCGGTGCTGACGGCCGCGTGTCTGGGTGTCGCCTGCGCGCCAGATCAGTCCTGCGTCCTTGGTGCATGCACGCTGCGAGATCGTCCCGGCACCGCGCTACCCGACTGGCCAGGCGCGGCCCCTTCCAGACCCGGTAACACCGGCTCCTTGGTCGGCGGGCGTTCACTGTGGGGCAAAGCCTGGTACACCTGCGCAACGAAAGACAAGAATCTGTTCTGTTGGGGCGACAACGAAAATGGACAGCTTGGCCATGGTGATCCGACCCTGTACCTCGCCACCCGACGTCCGGTACTTGATTTGCCACAGTCGCTGGGAAGCGTGGGACCTGGTGAAAAACACACCTGCGTTTGCGAGAAGACAGGTCAGACGTGGTGTTGGGGACAAAACACGGATGGACAACTGGGAACCAATGACCTGCAGATGCGCATCAGACCGGTCGCCGTGCCGGGCCTGAACAACTGCCTGCAGATAGCGGCGGGCGCTGGCCACACGTGTGCGTTGCGCAAGGATGGGAAGGTCGCATGCTGGGGACGCAACAGCAGCGGCCAGACCGGGCAACAAACCAGTACCAACCCGATTCTGGTCCCCGAGGTGGTACCGGGACTGGAAGGCGTGGTGCATGTGGTCACCGGTGGGTCATTTTCCTGTGCCTTGACGTTAAGCACGATCCAGTGCTGGGGAGACAATGAACGCGGACAGCTGGGCGATGGCACGACCAATTCTCGCAGTACCCCCGCGCGCGTCATGCCGGCGCCAGATAAACCCACGCAACTTGTCGCGGGCCGTTTCTCCGCGTGCGCCGTGTTGCCAAACCTGAAGGTCGTTTGCTGGGGGTTGAGCAGTTCGGGGTTACTCGGAGCGGGACCAGAGCGCAGCTCCACCCCTGTCGAAATCGTCGGAATCGACGACGCGATTCAAGTGGCCGTTGGCCACGAACACGGTTGCGTGATTCGAAAAACCAACGTCGCGTCATGTTGGGGCGGTGGCCAGTTCGGCCAGCTCGGCGATGGGTTCCAACAAAATTCCTTCGTCCCGGTGGATGTCGTTGACATCCGCGGAGTGCAAGAAATCGTGGCCGAATACGATCACACCTGCGCCCGTCACGCGGGTGGAATCAGTTGCTGGGGACAAAATTCCCAGGGCCAGTTGGGCGACGGATCACTCCTCGGCAATCCACGCCCGGTCAGGGTCGTCGGGTTCTGATCGCCTTAAGCATCGACCGCGGATTGTCCGGTCGTGACCAGTCGTCGGGCGGCCTCGACCGCCTCTCCGGTGCCCGTCAGAACAAGTCTGTCGCCCGCGCGCAAGACGTCGTCCGCCGTCGGAAACATCGTTCCTCCCTCCTCGTGCTCGATGGCGATGACCGAGGCGCCGGTCCGGCCACGCAGATTCATCTGCTTCAACGTTTGTCCGACACCGACGCTTCCTGTGTCGAGGCGGACGACCGTCGCGTCCCCGATTCCCGGCACCAATTGCTTGACGTCGCGAGATGGTCCGACCTGGGACTTGTCCGCTTTGCCTTGGCGCGCGACCGCCTCCAGGATCACCTGTGCGCCGGCCCGCACGTGACCGTCCAAATTCGTGGCGCCGCGCCACAGCGGGATCCCCAAAATAGCCACGGCCACGACCAGCACCGCCACCCAGGGAAACGGCGGCAGGAACGGTTGTGTGATCGCCACCAACGGCAGCCCCGCCACCACCAGGATCCCCATTTGGATGGCGACCAAAAACGCGCGTCGAGGGGCCGCCGCGAGATCCAGTCCACTCACGGCGGAAGGCAGCGCCTCGGTCGCCAGCGCAAATCCCAATCCACGCGCGACACGCACGCTTCCGATCACGAAGGGCCCGACAAAAGCCGCCGCGACGCAGACAACCAACCAGCGTCCAAAACGAATCTCCATGCCCAGGGCCAAGCCCGCCCACGTCGCCAGCCTATCGACGTTCATCGACGTCGCTATCAGGATGGCGGCGACCACACCGACATCGGCGAACAACATCGTTACCAGCCGGCGGATCTTGGCACCCGCCGTTCGCGGATGAACCCCCGTGCGCATCTGTTGAATCCAAGTTCCATACAGTGCCGCGTAGGTCTGCAAAGCGTGGGGCAACCGGCGATCCAAATAATTGGCGGCGGGACCAGACAGTCGAATCAACCAGGGCGTCAACAACGTCGTCAGCGCCGATATCGCGACCGCGATCGGATACACGAAGTCACGCACCACCCCCAGCGTCAAGCCGACCCCAACGATGATGAACGAGAACTCCCCGATCTGGGCCAGACTCATTCCCGCCTCGACGGACGTCCGGATGCCGTTGCCGGCGATGAACGACCCCAAGGTGACACCAAAGATCTTGCCCAGCAGCACCACGCCCGTCAGCACGACAACGGCAGGCCAGTTCGCCGCGACCAATTGGGGATCGATCAACATGCCCACCGAAACGAAAAAAACCGCCGCGAACACGTCCCGGACCGGCTCGATCAGCGCCTCGATGCTGTGCGCCTCACCGGACTCGGCCACCAGCAGGCCGCCCAGAAACGCCCCCAGGGCGACCGAATACCCGAACTTGCGCGCGATCAGGGCGGACGCGAAACAGATTCCGACACACGCGACGGTCGTGGTCTCTTTGCGCCCTAGCCGCGTGATCAGCCTGACCAGCCGCGGAACAACCAGCAATCCCACCGTCAGCATTCCCGCCAGGAATCCCGCCAGGCGCGCAATGGTGATGCCCAGCGCGCCCGCCGTCAGGCCCGCCCCGGATGCGACGGTCGTCAAGACGGCCAGCAACAGGATCGCAACCAGGTCCTCCACGATCAGGATGCCGAAGACGATCTCGCCCAACTTGCCCTTGATGCCCCGCTCGGCGAACGCCTTGACGATGATGGTGGTGCTGGAGATTGCGACGAACGCTCCCGTGAACAGCCTTTCGTGCACGGTCCAGCCCAACAGCTGCGCGGCGGTGTAGCCCAGCCAGACCATCAGGCTGCATTCGGTCAGCGCCACGATTCCCGCCGTGGGCGCGACGCGGGCCAGTTTGCGCAGGCTGAACTCCAACCCCAACGAGAACATCAACAGGATGACGCCAAGATCCGCGAACAGGTGCGCGATCTCGATATCCACGAAGATCGGCACCGTCAGGTGCGGCCCGACCACCAAACCCGCCAGCAGGTAGCCCAAGACCACCGGCTGGTGGATCCTCTGGAAGATCACCGTCGTCACGGCGGCGACACACAGGATGACCGCCAAGGCCGTGAGGATGTCGAGCGGGCCGGTGCCCGCTGTGGTTGCGGCTAGACCTGCGATTGTCACGCCTGGACGATACCGCCCGGGGCGGGGCGCAGGCGAGGGCCAAGGGCATCCTGCGGTGCGGATACACGAGCCACCGCGGGTTTAAACAGGTGGGTGCTACGCGACCCGGGCGGCGGCGCCACCGGGACCGCCGGTGATCTCGTGGGCCAGGGCGACGATCTCCTCGTCCATGATCCCCTTCTTGCGATCGGCCAGTGCGGAGAATTTCGTGTAAAGCGCGTCCAGTTGCGGACGGTCCAACGCCAGTCCCAGCTCGTCGCAACGGGATTTCAGCGCGTGGCGACCGCTGTGTTTGCCCAGCACCAGCCGGCTTTCCGGCACACCCACCGTCCTGGGTTCGATGATCTCGTAGGTTGTCCGTTCCTTCAGATAACCGTCCTGATGAATGCCGGCTTCATGGGCGAAGGCGTTGCGACCGACAATCGCCTTGTTCGGCTGCGGACCAAAACTGATGATCGACGACAGCAACTGGCTGCACGGGTACAGCAGCTCGGTGCGGATTCCCGTCTCGTACGGCAGACGATCGCGACGCGTCTTGATGGCCATGACGATCTCTTCCAGCGAACAATTGCCGGCGCGTTCGCCGATACCGTTGATGGTGCATTCGACCTGACGCGCGCCCGCCTGAACCGCGGCCAACGAATTGGCGACCGACAGTCCCAGATCATCGTGACAGTGAACGCTGACGACCCCCGCCCCACCCAGACCCTCGACGACCCGGCGGATCAACGTACCGAATTCCTCCGGGATCGAATACCCGACGGTGTCCGGGATGTTGACGGTGCTGGCCCCCGCGTCGACCACCGCACGCGCGATCTGAACCAGGTAGTCCGGATCCGTGCGCGCGCCGTCCTCGGCGGAAAATTCAACATCGTCCACGTACGTCCGGGCCTGTCTGACCCCCGCGACCGCCGCGTCCAAGACTTCCTGGCGTGATTTTTTCAGCTTGTATTTCAGGTGGATGTCACTGGTGGCTATGAAGGTGTGAATGCGAGGAGGCAGCACCGCATGTTCCAGTGCCGCCGCCGCCCGTTCGATATCCAGCGGCGTCGAACGCGCCAGCGCCGCCACCCGCGCCCGCACCCCGCGGCCAACCGCGCTGACGGCGTCGAAATCCCCCTGTGAGGCGATCGGAAACCCGGCCTCCAGGATGTCCACGCCCAGTTCCGCCAGTTTGTGAGCCAAGCGCAGTTTTTCGGGCACGGTCATGCTGCAACCAGGCGCCTGCTCACCATCGCGCAGGGTAGTATCGAAGATAAAGACGCGGTTGGAACCGGAAACCGAAGCTGAACTCATGAGCAAAGCGTGTCGCCTCCCCATGGATTCGGCAAATTTATAATTGTAGCCATGGGTATTAGTACATATTATGGGCGATCTGCCCCATGGAGTTGTACGCGCTGCAGGTATTCACCACCATCGTCGCCGAACGCAGCTTTTCGCGCGCGGCGGTGAAGTTACTGCGCACCCAACCCGCGATCTCCCTGACGCTGCAACGTCTGGAAGCTGAGATCGGTGAACGCCTGATCGACAGGTCGTTTCGAACCGCCAAGGAACTGGTGCTGACCGACGCCGGACGCACGGTTCTGGATTTCGCGCGGCGCTTCGACAACCTTCGCCAGGAACTGGACAACGCACTGGACGAGCTGCGCGACAACTCGGCGGGCCGGCTGACCATTGGCGCCAATGAATCGTCGACCCTGTACCTGCTGTCCCATATCGAAAAATACCGGCGCCTTTATCCCAAGATAAAGATCCAGGTACGCAGAGGACAATCCAGCAAAATCCCGTCGGAGCTTCTGGACGGCAACCTGGAACTGGGAGTCGTCAGCTTCGATCCGGACGACGAGCGTCTGGTGTCCACGGTGCTGTACGAAGACGCTCTGGCCTTCGTCGTATCGCCGCGCCATCGGTTTTCCAAGCGCAAGACGGTGTCGATAACGGACCTGGGCGGGGAAACGTTCATCGCCCACAACGTCGTATCGCCCCACCGCGAAACCATCCTGCGCGAATTCCGGCGCCACAAGGTTCCCCTGAACATGGACGTCGAAATGCCGACCCTGGAATCGATTCGAAAACTGGTGCAGGACAACGAGGGCGTCGCGTTTCTGCCGCGGATGGTGGTCCGCAACGAACTGGACCGGAAGCTGTTGTGCGAGGTGAAGGTCAAGGAACTTCACATCGAGCGGCCCATCAGGCTGCTGTATCCGCGCGGCCGCACGTTGTCACACGCCAGTCAGGCATTCCTGGACGTCGTCAACGGCAACCGGGCCTGACGGCGTCCATCGGGTGCTGTGCGTAGTCCGTCCGAACGGCAGGATGTGGATTTGCCGCCTGCGGTGGGGTGTTTATCGCGGTAAACTAAATGGTCCTCTTGTCCAATGTCCCCTCTCGCCTCGCTGATGCGGCCGCATGGGCCGCCCGGACCGCCGCCAGGCGCGGGATGCGGCAATCGATCGACGACCGGAGATCCTTTGGTATCCGGTTGCGTCGATTCGCCGGACCGCTTCGTTACCGGAACGCGCTGTCGCATATTCGCGTCGCGCATCTGACCGATCTGCACGTCGGCCGCATGACGCCGTTCGCGGTTCAGCGCGCCGCCGTCGAAATGGCCAATGCCCAACAACCCGATCTGATTGCGCTGACGGGAGATTTTGTCTGCCACAGCCAGCTTTATCTGGACCAGTTGGTCGAGGTCGTCAGCGGATTTTCCGCGCCGGTGATCGCGGTGCTGGGCAATCACGACTACTGGTCGGGGGCGGACGAGGTCGAACGGGCGCTGCGGCGCGCGGGCGCCGAGATCCTGAAAAATCGGCACACGACCGTCAACCTCCGGGGACAAAGGTTGCAGGTTCTAGGTCTGGATGATGCGTACACGGGCCATGCCCGTCGCGACGAAGCGCTGAAGGGTCTGCGCCACGATCTGCCCACCTTGGGCCTGTCGCACATCGCCGAGGAGGCGGACGCGCTGTGGCAGCACGACATCCCGCTGGTCCTGGCCGGGCACACCCACGGCGGCCAGGTCACGCTGGCCCGGCTGCACGAGCTGACGCTGGGCAGGATCGGTGGCCACCGTTATGTGCATGGGCTGTACGGATCGCGACGGGCGGGGCAGGCCGCCGGGCCGGTCGATTCACTGTCCGGCAATGGACGGCCGGCGCCGCTAGGCGCGGTGTATGTCGGCGCGGGCATTGGCGCCGCCGTCATGCCGTTCCGAATCGGCGAGCGCGGCAAACGCGAAGTGACTATTTTCGAACTGGGCGCCGAGCCGGGCAGCTTCGACGAACACCACGGGGAGCAGGAACCAATGCCCGGACGCAAACCATCACAAGCCAAGATGGCCCGCCGCGCCGCCGCTGTGATCACAAAGCGCCTGTCGCGCGAACGCCGCACCCTGCGCGATCGAGGCTAGATGGGCCGGAGGGCGCCGCCCTTCCCCGAGGCCAGACCTACGGTTCCGACTCGTCGAGCGCCTTGCGAACCTTCAGCGTGTCGCGAAGGATCGGAAGCTGCGCGATGTCCTTCGGCCGGCCCGCCGCCTCTTTCGAGGCGATCACGTCCTCAAGGGACGCCACCGTCGCTGCATGACCGGCGACATCCATATGGACGCTTCTGGATCGTATCGATTCGAAACTGAGATTGCCGGAAATGTGATCAAACAACAGGTCCAGCGTTCCGGCGTCCGCATCGATACGAAGGCCCCGCGCCAGTGGTGAAATCTCGCGTGGACGAGACCCCAGCTCTTTTCCCAGATCCTCGATTTTGCTCCGGTTGAGGGGGGTGTCGCGAACCAACAGGTCAAGGTCCTGGGTCGTTACGGGCGCACCTTGAAGAATGGCCGCTACGTTACCGACCACTATTCCTTCAAGGCGAGCGGTCTTGATCGCGGCCAGAACCCTGACCACGAATGCTTCGTCAGAAGACATAGACGCCTGCCCGAATCTCTCGCAGAAAGAATCTGCGCCCTGATCCGAATGGCCTCATCAGCGACATCAGGATCAGATCGAGATCCCCCGGATCCATGTCAGGGAGTTTCGGCGCGATACGGCTCTTCGCCGCTTGCAAGCGGGCGAGCAAGGCGTCGCGATCGACGTCGCCGGATGAAGGTGGTTCAGGCGGCATTGGCCGTGATTGTAGCGTCAACAGTGCCTCGCGTCCCAGCGTCAGTCAGGGCCCACGCAGGCGGGATTGTGAGGTACGATCGGCGCCAGTCGTTCCGGCTTAAGGAGATCCACATGCGCCGTGGTTTGGTGACCGCAGTCTTTTCGTCCTGTCTGGCGACGCGCGTACCGATCGTCATTTTGACCGTCGCCGCGGGCATCGCGGGGCCCACGATCGTCGATGCCGCACCAACCAACGGACCGGTGGCGCCGTCGACCCCGGTCGCTCCCGGCGCTCCCCCCACTCCAGTTGCCGCGACGAAATTTTCCATCGCGATGACGCTTGTCGAACGGTCCGGAGCGACGCTGGCGGAACGGAACGTCGACGCCGCCCTGGGCATGCTTGAAACCACGAAAGTGCAGCTGAAGGAACGCACCGTCACCATCGATGCAACCGTGACCGCAGGAAGAAAGCCGGGCTGCTACAAGATCGATTTGGTGGTCAGCGACCGGAACATCGATGGGACGGGCCGCTTCAACAAGGCGGTGTGGCAAAGCGCGACCGAGCCGTGCGACGCCCAGCCGATCACGTTAGGCCCGAAAGGCGAGGTCCGGATCCGCGTGGCGATCAAGCCGGCGGGTTAGTCCGTCCCGTGGTAGCACCCCTAGAGGGCACCCTAAGGGCACGCTGAGGGTGCCTGCATGTCGAGGGGTGGCGCCGGGTTGGGGACTTTCCACCCGCATCAAACGGGAGTACGGTGTGGCCATTGGCGGCGGCGTGGGCCGCACGTTCGCGCCGTACGGGCTGATCTCATTCATCTTTCATCATCCCAAGTTTTTATCTGCAACACCGTTCGCACCAACAGTTTCAAAGGAGAACCAGATGTTTAAGAAACTTGCACTCCCCCTAATGTTTTTGTCTATGGGCGTCTTCTCGGCGACCATGTTGTCCGGCTGCGGCAGCAGCGGTGGCACCGGAACCGGAGGAAGCGGGACTGGTAGCGGTGGCGCACGCACAGGCGGCGCGACAGGCTCCGGCGGCGCGACAAGCTCCGGCGGCGCCACGAGCTCAGGCGGCGCCACGGCCTCAGGCGGCGCAACCAGCTCAGGCGGCGCAACCAGCTCAGGCGGCACCACGGGCACCGGCGGCGCGACGGCCACAGGCGGCGCCACGGGGACAGGCGGCGCGGCCGGGGCGGC
>JANOJB010000125.1:0-21899 GCA_031407985.1 Pseudomonadota bacterium
CCCTTTCTTTGTTCCCCACCCCTGGCGTCTGGACACCAAGCAAACAGGGCTTCGCGCACGTCCCACTCCCGCCTTTCTCGCGGTTCCTGGCGATGCGAACAACCCCTTCCCGCCTCGCCCGATTTCCGCCACGATACGGGACCCTCAGCGACCAGCTCTCGCCCGATTTCCGCCACGATACGGGACCCTCAGCGACCAGCTCTCGCCCCATTCCGCCACGATACCAGGATCCCGGCGATCAGCTGCTCTACGATCTTCACCGCGACGGCATCGCCGTCAGTCGACCGCCTTCGACCAGGAAGTCGGCGCGGCCGCTGACAAGAGGGACGGCGGCCGGATCAGCCACCGACACTACCGTCTGACACGAGAGCGCCCCAAGCGTTTCGAACAAATACTGACGCCTCCTGGGATCAAGTTCACTCGGAACGTCGTCGAGCAACAAGGACGGAGTCTCCCCGCGGCGGGATTCGATATGGACGAGCTCCGCCAGCTTCATAGCCAAGACCAGCGACCGCAACTGACCCTGCGAGGCGTGCTCCCGCGCGGGCCGATCTCCCAGGACTATCTCGAGGTCATCGGTCTGCGGACCGAACGTCGTGTGACCGCGCCTCTCGTCCAAACCACGTCGTCTGGCCAGGCCGGAGAGTAGGGCGGCGTTCACATCGACCTCGCTGATGGCGGCCTGAACCGCCGCATCGCTTTCGTAGCGAAGCACCACCGGGAGATCCGCGTGCAGAGCCGAGAACTTACTCTGGACGTCCGATGCAAGCGCCACCACGAGCTGGCGTCGTCGCATAATCACGCGTGCCCCGGCCCGCGCCAACTGTTCGTCATAGGTGTCAAGCAGGGCAGGGGTCGCGGCGGACCGGCCCGCCCGAAGAAGCGCGTTTCGACTGCGCAGGACCTTCTGAAAGATCGCCGCCTCGCCGAAGTATGCGGGCTCAACACCCGAAATCGCCATGTCCAGAAACCGGCGTCTCGCCGCCGGGGCCGCCCGCACCAACAACAGGTCCTCGGGCACGAACAACACAACCGAGACGGCGCCAAATGCGACGGCGACTCCACGAATAGGCTTCGTGTCGAGCATAATCGTCCGCGAGACAGCTCGCGAAATGCCACCGGATTCCACTGATTCCCCGCCCGCCTCCGGACCAGGCAGTGCCAGACGGACATCCACGGAACGGACCAAGTCCCGGTTTTCGACGTCCACCCCTATGCGGGCCTCCTCGGATCCCCTCCGCACCAGATCCGTGGCCCGTGCCGTACGAAACGATCGAAACGTTGCCAGATAGTGCAAGGCTTCGATGACGTTGGTTTTGCCCTGTCCGTTGTCACCATGAAGGACATTCAGCCGTATCGACGAATCGAACGTCAACGTCAACGGCTCCAGGTTTCGCCACCCGATCGCCCGAAGATTCCGGATACGCAAGCCCGCCCCCGCGATCAGTTTCGGACCCGCATCACGGCTGCGCGCCGTCGTCGACCGCTGCTGCGTCCCTTCGGCGTCATCCGCGCCCGAAGTCTAAAGCCGCATCGGCATCACGACTCCGACATAGTCGCTGCCATCCGCGGGACGTACCACGCCGGGATCCAACTCGCCCGAAAGCTCGACGCGAACCTCCGGGCACTCGATCTCGCTCAGAATCTCGATGAAGTATCTGGCGTTGAAGCCGATTTGAACAGCGGCGCCCTTGTACGGTACGTCGATCTCCTCGCGCGCCGCCCCGAGATCCGGATTGTCACTTTCGACCCGCAGTTTCCCCTTCTCGATCCCAAGGCGCACGCCCGAGGTCTTGTCCGAAGCCATGATGGACACGCGCCGCAAGGCATCCAGCAAAGCGACCCTCGACACCACAAACGCGCGATCGTTGTCCTTCGGAATCACCTGGTCATAGGGAGGAAACTGTCCCTCGATCAACTTCACGCACAGGCTGACGTCGTCGGCCCGAAGGACGAAGTTGCCCTGATAGACCCCAATTTCCGAGGGTGCTTCGCGCGACTCAATCGCGCGCCGGACCTCCAGGATACCCTTGCGCGGGATCAGGATCCCGGTCTCAAGCTTCGGACCACCCGGCAACGATCTGCCAACCTTCGAAAGACGATGCCCATCGGTCGAGACCATGCGCGCCGTCGTTCCATCGGATTCAAACAACACGCCCGACAGATGCTGCCGGGTCTCGTCCTGCGACACCGAAAATATGGTCTTGGCAATCATGTCCCGCAATGTCGCCGAATCGACCTTGAACGTTTCGGCTTCCTTGACGTTGGGCAACTTCGGATAGTCGCGATCCGCCATTCCCACGACCTTGAATTCGACCTTGCCCGCCCGGATCTCGGCCCAGTTCTGCTCGGTCCTCCGAACGCGTACCTCGTCGCCCGGCAACCCCTTCACGATTTCGTAGAGCTGTTTGGCGGCGACGGTCAGCCCGCCTTCCTTTTCGACACGCGCTGACAGACTTCCAAGGGCGGTAACGTTCAGATCCGTGGCGCCGCACAAGACCTTGTCCTTGCCTTCCGTACGCAACAAAACGTTGGCAAGAATGGGCAGCGTGCTCTTTCGGTCGGCTATGCCGTGCGCGAGATAAAGCCCTCGAAGAAATTCGGTTTTGTCTATCTTGAAGTCCATCGCGCTTCTCCTTCGTCCGTGCGGCTCTCGTTCAATGTCGGGATCAGTTCAATTCCCGGGTCAGCTGTCCGACTTCCCCATTCCCTATCTTTATATTTAAGAGATCTTATCAGCAGAAGTAGTAGTGCCTGTGGAGATGTGGACAAATCTGGTTCTCCGTCGGAGAAAAGTACCCGGCAGGCTGTGGATGGACGGGGGTCTTGTTCGCGTGGGACGGGGGCCAATTGCCGGGAGGGAGATCTCCGGATGCCACCCACAGGGATATCCACAAGGGTAACGGCCTTGACGATCAGCGAGAACCCATGCGTAGGACGACGGACCATCGACCGCTCGACGATCCGTTCGACGATCCGTTCGACGGTCCGCTCGACGGCTCGATGCGGGCGCTGACAGCGCACACGAAACGGCCCTGCGATGCTGCCTGATAGCCGATGACCTTCCCGAGGGAGCGGTGGTCGCGTTGACGCCAACATCGGCCTCAAGGCTGCCGCAGGTGGCTCTCGATCGTGCTGACAACACTGCGGACCGACGGATCGGTGTTGCACAGACCTTCGATCTTGCGAACCGCGCTGATCACGGTCGAATGGTCCTTGCCCCCGAATCGGCTCCCGATCTCGGGGTAGCTCATCGAGGTGAGCTTGCGGCACAGGAACATTGCGATCATGCGTGGATGGGCCACCGCCCGATGGCGCTTTGGTCCCTTCAAATCGTGAAGCTTGACATCGAAGTACGCGGAGACCTCGCGCTGGATGGCCTCGATGGTCAGACCGGTGGGTGCCAAAGCGATCAGCTTGGCCAGCGCGTCGCGGGTCAGTTCAAGCGTGATTTCTTGGTTCTGGAACGAGGCGCGCGCCGCCACGCGAAGCAGCGCCCCTTCCAGTTCGCGAACGTTGCTCTTGATGTGGGCGGCAATGTAGAGCGCGGCGTCGTCGGGAAGGGCGATGCGGTCGGTCTCGGATTTTCGCTTCAAGATCGCGATGCGCGTTTCGAGATCGGGGGTCTCCACCTCGGCGATAAGGCCCCAGGTAAACCGGCTGCGCAGCCGATCCTCGACGCCCGGCAGCTCGGCGGGCAGCTTGTCAGAGGTCAGCACAATCTGTTTGTGCTCGCGGTGTAAAGCCTCGAAAGTATGAAAAAATTCGTCCTGGGAACTGTCCTTATTGGACAGAAACTGCACGTCGTCGACCAGCAGGACATCGGGTAGCTGCCGATAGCGGGCTCGAAACGCCTCCATCGTCGTAACCCCGCGTTTTTGCCCCATCATCGAACCGATGAAGTCCGTGACGAACTTCTCGCACGTGATGGATGTGATCACCCACTCGGGGTGGCTTTGATGCAGCTCGTGGCCAACTGCCTGCAACAGGTGGGTTTTTCCGAGTCCCACACCGCCGTAGATAAACAAGGGATTCCACCGCGACGCCGGAGCCTCGGCGACCATACGGGCCGCGGCGTGGGCGAACTGATTGGTCGGCCCCACAACGAACTTGTCGAACGTGTAGCGAGAAACCAGTTGGGGCGCCTGGGGAAGCGCGGGTGGCGGCGTGGGCGACCAATGGGATGAGGCAGAGGGGCGGCCCGATTCGCCTCCCGAACGGCCGTTCGGGGAGGACGCCTTGGAATCACTCACCAAATCGTCCTCGGTCAGCTCGAAGTCGACCGTGAACGTTCGATTGGCCCTGTGCTCCAAGTCGCGCAGGATCGAGGGCAGAAAGTTATCCTCGAACCACTCCTTGTGATAGCGGTTCGGCGCCCGCAGGGAAATGCGCCCATCCGAGATCCCGACGCAGGTGATCGGGCGCAGCCACAGGTCCCGATGCGCGGGTTTCACCATGGGCTCGATCGAACGAACCGCCTCACTCCAAAGCTCAAGCATGAACACAACCTATCCACAGCTGGCCGAGGCAGAAAACCATAGTGTTATCAGTATCTTTCAACGCCATATCCCCGCTTTCTCCACAGCAACAGGCAAAGCAAGACCCTCCTTCGATCCCCCCGGGGAAGGCCACCTGCCTGTCCGCCATCTCTGCCTGGTCGGGATCTCGGTCTTCGCTGCTCGCGAACGGACGCTTGTCTATCAGACCGCCCTCGGCCCGTACAACACAGACCGAAGCGGTTGACGGAGATCCCGAGAATCAGAAAGAAATTTCTCCGAGCGCTCTTTTCGTGGCGCCGTGGGTGCCACGTTCGCATCGCCGGCTGTTGTCCGTAAGTATGCGTCGCAAAACCGATTTTCTTGACTTCTTCGGCAGGCGATCGGAAGCGGCGGGAAAATCCCGGTCCCGCGAGATAGCGGGGCTCGCAAACCCGCATCCGACGGGGCTTGGCGCGATCGAGCTTGCGAGAATCACCACGCTTCCGACGGGACGTCATGTCGCCCGTGTGAAGAGTCTGCGAAATCTCCGATACACAACACGATCACGGCAGCGCGATCACGCTTCGTCGACGGAGAACTCCGCGTGGCAAAAAGCGATCTGCCTCACCACCGACGGAGAAATAATCGCGGACGACGCAGAGAGCGGGTCAATTGACATGGCCAGGTACGGGTGATAATTCAACCGCCCCTTGAGATAAGGCAGGCCCAACACGGCTTGCCCCTGAGCGCCGGAGGTTAGTTGTGAAAAGGACCTATCAGCCCCATCGAATAAGCCGCTTGCGGACACACGGTTTCCGTAAGCGAATGAAGACCGCGGCGGGCCGCGAGATCATCCGTCGTCGGCGACGCAAGGGACGGAAGCAACTGACTGTGACCATCTCGAAGAAGTAGCTTCGTCCCCGTGCAGGCGGCGTGGGCAGGTGGAGCTTGGCCAGGAGGCCAGGTACCTATCAACGCTGGCGAGGGCGAGGCTGCGGGTCCCCGAATGGCGTCTGGTTTGGCATTTCCCAAGGGATTTCGTCTGCGTAAGCGGCGCGAGTTCCTGGCGGTGGCGGCCGGCGGACGACGATTGGGTGGCAGGCACTTTCTCTTTCTCGTTCGCCGCCGGGATTTGGGGACTTCTTCCGTGGCGGGGCCGACGAGGTTTGGTATCACTGTCACCAAAAAGATTGGCAACGCCGTGATCAGGAATCGAATCAAGCGAATCGTGCGAGAGGGTTGTCGGTCTTCGGCGCCGCTTTTTCCTGGCGGGTTCGATCTGGTGATCGTGGCCCGGTTTTCGGCCGCCACCGCGGCAAGTCACGAAACGGTTGCCGAGATTGCCCAGTTGGCGCGGCGTCTGACGTCGGAGCCGCACCGATGATTGGCTTCTTCGTCTGGTTGATACGCGCTTATCGCGCCGCCCTGGTGCCTTTCTTCGGACCGTCCTGTCGGTTCGAGCCGTCTTGTTCTCGCTACGCGGAGGAAGCGTTGGCGACCCACGGTGTCTGGCGTGGTGGTGGCCTGGCTTTCCACCGGATCTGTAGGTGCCAGCCTTTTGGGCGCGGTGGCCTGGATCCGGTTCCCGCACCCACTGAATCATCCGTCGGCGCCGCACGGGTTCGGGGCTGACTGATGCGCGGGGCCGACTGATGCGCGGAGCCGACCGATGATGGAAAAGCGGGTGATCCTGGCGATCGTCCTGTGCGTGGGGATCCTGTTTGCGTGGGCGAAGCTGTTTCCGCCTCCGGCTCCCTCACCGGCGCCAGCCGCGCCGTCGTCCGAAGGCACGGTGGCGTCGGGGACTTCCCAGGCCCAGCCGGGTAACGGTACGAACGTCGCCGCTGGCAGCGGACCGGCCCCTTCAAACGCGGCCGGCCCGGCAGGTGTGGCTGGCGCGGCGGCAAACGTGACTTCGTTTCCGGAACGCGAGACAGTCATCGACACCGAAGCAGAGCGGTTCGTCTTCTCGAACCACGGCGCGATCTTGAAGCACGCGCAACTTCGGGACCGCAAGTACCTTCTGCGGGCCGGCGATCCGGCCAGCGGCGAGGACCTGGTCCGAACCAAGTCCGTCGCCCAGGCCCCGTTTCGGATCTCGTTCCCTGGGTCCGGATTTCCGACGCCCGCCGACACGGCCTGGCAGGTGGTGGACGGCCTGGCCCAGGCGGGATCCGACCAGATTACCTACCGCGCCGAGACTTCCGTGGTCGTCATAGAGAAGCGGTTCGTCGTGGACAAGACCCGGTACCGCCTGCACCTGGACGTTACGGTCGAAAACCGCTCGTCCACGCCGCAGGATCACCACCTGGCGATTTCCGTTTTCGGCCAACAGGATCCGGAAACGAAGGGGAGTTTCCTGTCCGGGACCACCGGGAATTCATCCAACATCCTGTGCCTAGCGGATGAGGCGATGGTTCGCGAGGACATCGAAAAGCTGGGTACGGAGCCCTTCAAGAAGGTCGGGGCCGTCGGTTGGATCGGCGCCGACGAGAAGTTCTTTCTGCTGGCCGCGGGTCCCTATCCCGAGACGCCGCCCGCGCAACGGGAGTGTTCGGGCGCGGGGGCGGGGGCGAACATGGCGTCGGGAACGTTGTCTTTCGCGGGGCGGCAGATCGCACCGGGCGGGCGGACGCGGTACGCGTTCGCGATCTATGTCGGACCGAAGGTGATCGCCGATCTGGAGCACGTGCGCCCCGATGGCAAGGACGTGAAGCTGGCCGAGGCCGTCGATGTCAGCCTGGCCGTGATCTCGCGGCCGATGTTGTGGCTGCTGAACCAATTTCACAGATTCGCGGGCAACTGGGGCCTGGCGATCATCATGTTGACCATCTTCATTCGACTGCTGACCTTCTATCCGACGCAGAAATCCCTGATGTCGGCCAAGAAGATGCAGAAGCTAGGCCCGAAGATGGCCGTCATTCGCAAGAAGTACGAGGGTGACAAACAACGGCAATCGGCCGAGACGATGAAGATGTACAAGCAGCACGGGGTCTCCCCGTTCGGCGGCTGCCTGCCCAGCCTGATCCAAATGCCGATCTGGATAGCGCTTTATTCGACTCTGAACTACGCCGTCGAGCTCTACCGCTCGCCGTTCGTGTTTCACATCGTGGATCTGACCGCGAAGGATCCGTACTACGTCACGCCGCTGTTGATGGGCGGCGTCATGTTCATCCAGATGAAGATGTCCCCCACGTCGGCCGACAACCAGCAGCAGGCGATGATGGCCATCATGATGCCGGTGATGTTCACGGCGTTTTCTCTGGTGCTGCCGTCCGGACTGGCGGTTTACATGCTGACAAGCTATTTGATCGGCATCTTGCAGCAACTGTGGATCAACCATCTGGATCGCAAGGCCAGCGCGCCCACACCGGCGCCGGGGCGGGCCTAGGCCGGCAGCACCACCATGGGGCTTGAGCTGGTTGGCGGCGTGATGCATGAGGGGAAGGATGCCGGGCAGGGTGCCGGGCAGGACACCGGGCAGGATGCCGGGCAGGACCGACGGGACCACCTGGATCGGAGGGACGAGAATGCTCCCGATCAGGGAATCGCGGATCGGGACAAGCAGGACAAGCGGGACAAGCGGCAAGCGGAATCCCTGATCGCGGTCGCGCGGTCAATTGCCGGCACGCACCTGCGGCTGTCCGCCTTGGCGGATCGCTTGGCCGATTTGCGCCGTCGATTGGATCCGGCCACCGCGTCCGGGGATTCCAGGCGACCGGCGGTCTGAGGACCGACCGGGACTCCATGGACGGTGCCGTGGATCCGCGTGACGCATGCCGAAGATTCGCCAACACGTCAATCCGCTGAAGTCCGACCTGCTGACGATCGCGGAGGTTCCGCGGCTTGTTGCGCCCGCGGGCAGGTTCCTGGAGGTCGAGTTGGGGTCGGCCGAGGCGCTGTTCTTGATCGAGCGCGCGCACGTGGCGACGGACGCGCTGCTGGTTGGCATCGAGATCCGGCGCGAGATGGTGGTCAGGGCCGACCGGTTGTGTGCCGAAGCGGGCGTTACGGGCGTGCACAATGTTTTCGCGAACATGTCGGTGGACCTGCCGCGTTTGTTCGCACCCGGAACCGTCCGGCGGTTTCATGTGAATTTCCCCGACCCGTGGTTCAAAAGCCGCCAGCACAAGCGGCGCGTGGTCGGTCCGGCGCTGGTCCAGGATCTGGCGATGGCACTGGAGCCGGGCGGTGAGGTCAGCGTCATGACCGACATCTTCGATATCGCGATGGAAGCCATGGCCGAACTGGAAGGAGATCCCGCGCACCGGTTCACGAACGCGCAAGCGCCGTGGAGTTTCTGGCAGCGCAACCCATGGGGCGCACGATCCCGGCGCGAGCGCCAATGCGAACTGGAGGGAACGCGGATCTGGCGGCTTTTGTACCGGGTCGCTGACTAGCTGGCCACGGCAAGCTGGAGCTCCTCCAGCTCCTTGATGCGATCGCGGACGGCGGCGGCTTTTTCGAATTCCATCGTATCGGAAAACGCATGCATCTCTTTGCGCAGCGCTTGCAGGATGTCGGGGATCTCCTCCAGCGGAAAATCCGGGCGCATCTTCTTGCGACGCGTGGCCTTGGCGTCGGTCTTGGTGAGATCCATGAAGTCGTCCTGCGCGGTCCCTTCCAGATCCTTGATCGCTTTGATGATGGTCTGCGGCGTGATGTCGTGGGCGGTGTTGTAGGCCTCTTGAACGGCGCGGCGCTGCGCTGTGACGGAGATGGCCCGCTTCATCGATTCGGTCATACGATCGGCGTACATGATCACGGTCCCGCGGACGTTGCGCGCGGCGCGACCGATGGTCTGGATCAACGATCGATCGGAGCGCAGGAAGCCTTCTTTGTCGGCGTCCAGAATCGCCACCAGTGACACTTCCGGCAGATCCAAGCCTTCACGCAAAAGGTTGATGCCCACCAGGACGTCGTATTCACCAAGGCGAAGGTCGCGCAGGATTTCGATGCGCTCCAGGGTGTCGATGTCCGAATGCAGGTAGCGCACGCGGACGGCCAGCTCGGCGTAGTACTCGGTCAGATCCTCGGCCATGCGTTTGGTCAGCGTCGTCACCAGCACGCGTTCCCCCGCCTTCACGCGTTCGCGGATCTCGCCCAACAAATCGTCGACCTGTGATCCGACCGGGCGCACCTCGATCACGGGATCCAGCAGGCCCGTCGGGCGGATGATCTGTTCGACGACCACGCCACCGGCGCGTTGCAGTTCGTATTCGGCGGGTGTGGCCGAAACGAAGACCACCTGCCGCGCGCGCGCCTCCCATTCGTCGAAACGCAGGGGGCGGTTGTCCAGCGCCGAGGGCAGGCGGAATCCGAAGTCGACCAGGGTTTCCTTGCGCGACCGATCGCCCTTCCACATCGAGCCCACCTGGGGCACCGTCTGGTGCGATTCGTCGACGAACAACAGAAAGTCCTTCGGGAAGTAATCCAGCAACGTGGGCGGCGGCTCGCCGGGCGCGCGCCCGGACAGGTGCCGCGAGTAGTTCTCGATGCCCTTGCAGCGCCCCATCTGCTCGAGCATTTCGAGGTCGTATAACGTTCGCTGCGACAGGCGCTGCTCTTCGACCAACTTGTTGGCGGCCTTCAGTTCACCAAGCCGCTCGCGCAGTTCGACGCGGATGGTATCGCGCGCGCGCACCAGCTGATCCGTTCCGGTGGCGTAGTGAGAGCCGGGGAAAATCGACACCTCCTCGATCTTGCGCAGCACCTTGCCGCGCAGGGGATCCACCTCGGAGATGGATTCGATTTCATCGCCCCACCATTCGATGCGTATGGCCTTTTCGCGTTCGTAGGCGGGGAAGATTTCGACGGTGTCGCCGCGCACGCGAAACGTGCCGCGCGAAAAATCCACGTCGTTGCGTTCGTAGTGAATTTCGACCAGGCGGCGCAAAACCGCGTCTCGCCGGACCTCGACACCTGCCGCGAGATCCAGCTTCATGCCCAGGTACGCCTCGGCAGCGCCGATGCCGTAAATACAGGACACCGACGCCACGATCACGGCGTCGCGCCTGGTCAACAGCGCGTAGGTCGCCGCGTGGCGCATGCGATCGATCTCTTCGTTGATCAGGGAATCTTTCTCGATGAACGTGTCGGTCGACGGAACGTAGGCCTCGGGCTGGTAGTAGTCGTAGTAGCTGACGAAGTAGTGAACGGCGTTGTCGGGGAACAGCTCTTTGAACTCCAGGTACAACTGGTGCGCAAGCGTCTTGTTGTGCGCCATCACCAGCGTGGGGCGGCCGATGTGTTCGATGACGTTGGCCATCGTGAAGGTCTTGCCGCTGCCCGTGATGCCCAGCAACACCTGCGCGGGATCGCCGCGCTTGACGCCGGCGATCAGCTCGTCGATGGCGCGCGGCTGGTCGCCCATGGGCTTCATGTCGGTCTTGAGGCGAAACGGCGTGGGCACGGCGCCGTAGTGTACGCGCGGAATACGGGCTGCGCCCCTGGATCTTGCGCGGCCACGCGTGGGTTGCCCTGCGAAGGCCGCGTTGTGAACGCCAGTTGGGACGGGGTGCATCGCGGGGTGAAAAACCCGCGCAACTTCCCGTGTCCCGGCCCGATGGATTCGTCGGACGGAGGATCCGGTGACCACAGTCTCTCGCAATTCCTTCCTGGCGCAGCTTTCGGGTGGAATCGACGTCAGGGCCCTGGGACCTGCGCTCGGGCAGGCCCTATCGAAGGCCGGGCTCGACGCGAGTCAGTTGGGCGCGATCGCGGGCAGCGACAAACGGATCGAGGGTTCCGGCGAAATCGAAGACCTCTTTGACCTGGTCGACAGCCTGGACAACAACGGATCATCGGAGAGCTTCACATCCGGCCAGGACCGCTGGGCCACCGCTGCTGGCGCCGTGTTCCAGGAACTGAAAGTCGAGGTCGAGAACCAGCGGCTGACCGCCCGCAACCACGGAATCATTCACGTGGGCATGCGGCCGGGATCGTCGCATGAGGTCGCCGCTTTGCGTGGCGCGAACGCGGGAAGGGGAGGGGGCGTGCACGCGATTCGATCCTACGAATCGAACGGCACGGTTTCCCTGGGTGGTATCCGACACGACTTGACCACCGCGATCGGGCAGTCGGCCTTCCGCGAGGCTCTGATTGCTGACGGCATGACCGCGGATCGCGCGGACCGGCTGATCGTGCTGGTAGCCCGCCAAGACGATCGCAGCAAAGACGAGCTTGCGGCTCTGGGCGTCGCGTTGCACAAGACGGGAGCGGGCGATCTGCCCATTACGCGGCTGGTTTTGTCCGGGCACAGCGGCGGCAGCGACGTTGGCGGTGACGGGACCGGCAGTCTCGCGTTCGGCTCCGTGCGCGATCTGACCCAGGTCTTCCCTGAAGGGGCGGGGAAGATTCGTGCCATCGCCGTTTCGGGGTGCTTCTCCGCCGATCTCGATCAGATCGAATCGTTTCGCAACGCGTTCCCGCGTCTGGACAGCTACTGGGGATACGAGACGTTTTCCCCGTCGGCCGAGGGCGGAGCTCCCGCCCACATGCGCGCGTGGGAAGCGTTGACCGACGGCGACAAAGCGGCCGCCGTTGACCCAAGGATGTACAACGTGATGACCTGGAATGTGGTCGACGGTTACCAGTGGCGCAACCCCAAGCCACTGGCGGAGGTCGAGGCGAAAGCCGCCGCCACCGCGGGCGTCGTCGACGAATACCGATCCGGGCGCCGGTTGGCTCCATCCGCACCGGGTGATCCGGATTTGCGGGCCCACTACGCGGCATTGCGCCAGGTTCAGAACCACCCGGACCTTCCCCCCTCCCGCCGCGCGGAAATCCGCATCCGCGCGGACGAGATTCTTCACCTGCGGCACCCGGAGTTGTGATGCCAGCCCCCATCAACCTGTTCGTGCTTCTTGCCGCCAGCGCGTTGGTGATCGTCCCGTATCCGGTGCACGCCTGCTTCTGCGACAAGGACACCTTGGCTACCGAGATCAAAGCCCGCCCCAAGGTGGCCGCGGTGGTGCGCGGGCGCGTGGTCGATCCTACGCCCAGCAGCGATGAAGAAACCATCACCCGGCTTTCGCCCGCGATCGAAAGGAGCGAAGCCACGCCTGGGCAGTTCGACGAACTGGCGGACGCCCAGGATAGAGTTCACAACACGGGCCAGGCGATCGACGTGATGAAGCTGAAGATCGCGCGCTTTGGCGAAGACGCGGCGACACACGCCCGCCTGGCGACCTTCCACGCGATGGACGGCAACCTGGGCGGCGCACGCACGCATATCGACAAGGCGTCGGCTCTGCCGGCGTCGGACATGGCCGCCCAGATTCGGGTCGAGGAGACGGTCATTCGCTACCTGGAGCGGCTGAAAGGGGATCCAAATCTGGCCGGTCGTGAAGATCTATTGGGTCTTGCCCGGATCACGGTTGCCGAGCGCGTGCCAAAGCGACCCAAGATCCGGGGACCGGCCGAGGAACTTGCCGCGATGCTCGTGAACGGGTGGGGCCGCAATCCGCACGTCTGGTTTGCGCTAGGTCGGACGCTGGCTCACGAAGGAGACAACCAACTCGCGCTGCGCGCGTTTCACCGAGCAGTGTATCTCGGTCATCCCCTATCGAGCGTGGCGTTCTGCGACACCGCCAAGCGCTTTGCCGATCACGGAAGCAGCTCCTTCCACTGTCCAAGTGTGGCGAAGACTCTCGAAGCAGAGTGGAAAGACAACGCCATGAGCCGGTTGCGCCACACGCCGGGCAGGTGAGGCCCCGCATTCCTGGCGAAAATAGCTCCCACGACGGGAACACGGGACTTGATCCCAAAATGGGAACATCCTATGCTGACTAAAGGAACCGGATGCGAATCCTGAGCCGGGGAACCCTACGAGACTTCTGGCACAAGCACCCGGACGCCGAGGGACCGCTGAAAGCCTGGTTCGCCGAGGCGACCACAAGGGAGTGGAAGGCGATGATCGACATCAAAAGGGAGTACGCGACCGCCAGCGTGGTTGACAACGAGAGGGTCGTCTTCAACATCGGCGGCAACAAGTACCGATTGGTGGTCAAGCTCTGGTTCCCGGGGCAGGTCGCCTGGATCAAGTTCATCGGCACGAATGGCAGGTACGATCGGATCGACGTCAAAACGCTGTGAGAGGGGAGACGCACATGGACATCCATCCCATCAGGAACAAGCGCGACCACGCCCGAGCGCTGAAGCGCGTGGAGAAGCTGTGGGGCGCGCGGTTGGGGACTTCCGCGGCCGAAGAGTTGGAGGTCCTGGCGACCCTGATCGATTCTTACGAGGCCAAGCATCACCCCGTCGACCCGCCCGATCCGATCGACGCGATTGTCTTCCGCATCGAGCAGCTGGGCCTCACCCGAGCCGATCTGGTGCCGATCATCGGGAGCCGCTCCCGGGTGTCCGAGGTGCTCAACCGTCGGCGGGACCTGACCATCGCCATGATCGCGCGGATCCGCGATAAGCTGGGCATCCCCGCGGACACGCTGATCGGCCGGCAACGCGCAGCTTGAATGGGGAGGCACCGCGCCGCCCGCGAACTGGAGACGATGTCGACGAGCGTCGTAGCGTGACGGTCTTCCGAGGTGTCGCGGCCGGAAGGGCGTTAGCGCGTGTGCCGTTCGGCAAGCTGAATCGTGTTTTGCAGCAGCATTGCGACCGTGGTGACTCCCACGCCTCCCAGCCGTGGGGTTATCCAGGACGCCTTCTCGGCAACGGCCTCGTCCACGTCGGGCAGAAGACGTTTGCCATTCCAGCTGATGCCGGCGCTGATCACGACAGCCCCGTCGCGAACCATGTCGGGCCGTACGATACCCGGGTGACCGACGCCCGAAACCAAGATGTCCGCGCGCAGCGTGTGTTCTGCCAGATTGGGGACGGCCGAGTGGATAACGGTGACGGCCGCGTCGGCGCCCACGCCCTTACCACCAAGGAGCAAGGAGAGCGGGCGGCCCAACGTCGGGCCCCGGCCGAGTACAACGACATGCCGGCCGGCCGTTGGTATCTGGTAGTGGAGCAACATCGCCCGCACGCCCGCGGGGGTGGCCGGCACCGGGCCGGGGAGGCCGACGGCCAAACGTCCCAGATTGGTGGGGTGAAGGCCATCCGCGTCCTTGCGGGGGTCCATCTCTAGAAGCGCCTGGCCAAAATCGAGCGGAGGAGGCAACGGATGCTGCAACAGGAAGCCGTGGATGGTCGGGTCGGAATTCAGGCGGCGAATGGTCGCGTGCAGTTCGTCTTGCGTGGTACTCGCGGAAAGCTGGATGTTCGCGGATCGAAATCCTGCGGCCGCGCACGCATCATGCTTCTTGCGAACGTAGCCGGCGCTGGCCGGATCGTCGCCGACCAGAATCGTGGCCAGTCCCGGGATCACCCCCGCGGAACGCAACGCGATAATACGGGCCGCCACGTCGTTCATGACGTGCTCGGCGACCGGCGTTCCTTCAAGCAGTCTCGCGGGCATTGGCACCAGCGGGTTCATACATCACGTCGCTTCGCAGAACGTACTCTTGGCCTTCAACGACGGGTGCGCCGCGGAACATACTCCGATGCGTGTGCTTGCTTTCCTTCAGTGGCGCGCAGTGGCGCGCAGTGGCGCGCGGCAAGGCTACAGGGGCGCGGGTTCAGCCGGCGCCGCCTCCCTGACCGAGGCGCAGTATCGAACCTCGCCCCCGTCGACCGGTTCGGTGCCGCTGGTGTCGTAGAAGCGGCCAACCCAAGGTTGCGCGGCGCGGACCCCGGCTTCGTGGGCGCCGGTATCAAAAGCGCCGTAGGTGACGTCGTAGGACGTTCGACAGCAGTGGGTCGCGTTGTCGCTGACGTACCACGAGCCCACCAGCAACTCGGTTGCCGGGGCGTAGAAGCAGGACGTGCCGCCGCTTAGCCAGGGGCGCTCGAACCAGATCAGTTGTCCGGCCGGCGCGTTGTCCGCGCTGACGAACACCACGACGCCAGGCTTGCAGCTCCGGATCTTCTGTTCGGCCCAGGACGCGGCGCAATCGAATGTGCCGCCGGTCTTTGGCAGAGGCAGGCGACATTCTCCCAGCCACGCGTCGACTGCCTCGGATGCACAGCCAAGATCGTTGGCGTCCGCGCTGGCGTAGCCGTCAGTATTCACGCCGGTGTCCACGCCGCCGTCCCGCGATGATCCAGATGATCCATTCGACGCCAATCCCGCGTCGCAACCGGCCACGCCCAGCCCCACGCCGACGCTCGCCACGATGGTGATCGTCGTGATCACCCACCACGGCCGGCGGCGGGTCGACGCGCGTGGACAGGCAGAACGCGGCATGCTCGTTCGCCCAGCGTATACCCGCCAACGGAACCGGGGACATCGGTCAGAGGTCGTCGGGGCGGGTGGCCTTGCCGCGCGCCTTGTCCGCGGGGTATCGCAGGCGGTTCTGCGCCAGTTTGTCGGACATGGCGGAGCACAGATCGACGCCGATTCGATCGCACAGCAGGACGAGCGCGATACCGACGTCGCCGATTTCCGCGGTGATGCGGGCGCGGGAATCGGGCGCTGTCGAGTGGGCGTCAGAGGCGGTGTTGGCAATCCAGCGGTACTCGGCCAGCAGCTCGCCCGCCTCGGAGGCGATCAGCATGGCCAGGTTCTTGGGATCGTGGAACTGCTGCCAGTCGCGCTCGGCGTTGAAGGCGCGCAGTTCGGCGATGAGGAACGCGAGCGTAGGCATGGCTGGGGCAAGTGTAACGCTTCACACGTGTTCGAAGCGGTGCACGCGATGCCAGTCTAGGCCAGGCCGCGGGCTTGTCGTCAGTGCCAGGTTTCGACGCGTAGTCCGGGGATATCGCCAGCCAGAAGGGCGCTGTCGTTGGTCGCGATCAGCAGGTCGACAAGTGGCCTATCCGGCATGAAGTGTCCGGCGACCGGTTCTGCTTCAAGCAGTCTCGCGGACAGTGGTACCAGTGGGTTCATACATCACCTCGGTTCGCAGAACGTACTTCTTCCCCTCAAAAGAAAACCGAAGGATCGGCCCTGGTTCATCGCGCGATTCGTAATATAACGGCACCGTCATGCGACGTGCCGGCCCGGCTACCCCCGATTCACCATCGCCGTCACGGGCGTTCGAACGGCGAGCCCGTATCTCACGCCTCGCGTGCTGCCTGGTGGGATTTTCGAGCGCCTTCGGCTGCTTGGTCGGCTGCGCGAAGGTGGACACCGGCGCCGCCGTGAACACCGACGCTGGCAGCACGGGCGACGGCACCGCCCCGTGGGACGCGTCCGCCGTCGTGGACATCGCCATCCGCGGCGAGGTCGGATCCGTCATCAGCGTCGACGGTGGCGATCTGGGCCTGAACTGCACCCGCGCGCTGCGCGCCGTGATCCGCGATTTCAAGGGCGTGATGACCAACGCGATGGACGTGAAGCATCCCGACTTCGACGTTCCCGTGGTGTCCGAGCTGGGGATCGTGGGGCCGATGATTGGGAGCGACCAGAAGCCGGTTTACGCCGCACCCGCAACCAGCATGCTGATGCACGGTCCGGATCTCTTCGCGCAATGGTACCGGGACGTGCCGGACGTCAACATGAAGTTCGAGATCGATCTGGCGTTGACGCCGCACGCGACGAAGGCAGGAACCTTTGTCTACGACAACGACATGTTTTTCCCCATCGACACCATGGGATTCGGCAACCAGTACCAAGCGCACAACTACCACTTCACCAGCGAGCTTCATTTCAAGTTCCCCTACCGAGGGGGCGAGGAGTTCACGTTTCGCGGCGACGACGATCTGTGGTTGTTCGTGAACGGACACCTGGCGATCGATCTGGGCGGCGTCCACATCGCGCAGACCGGCACCGTCAGACTGGACGAAAAGGCGGCTGCGTTCGGTATCGTGCCGAACAACACGTATCAGATGGACATCTTCCACGCCGAACGACATCCGTCGGACTCGACGTTCCACATCGAGACGACTTTGCAGTGCATCGACAACGTCGTCATCCCGTGATCGTGGGGCGCCATCGTCGTCGCGTTCTGCGGGCCAGGGCGGTCGGCTGGACGCGCGGGTGAACGTACGTGGCTCTTCTCATATACGGAGCGAACGGGTACACGGGCGAACTGGTCGCGCGGCGCGCGATCGATCGCGGGCTGCGGCCCATCCTCGGCGGCCGCGACAGCACCGCGATAGCGGAACTCGCCGCGCGCCTGGGCACGGAACACCGCGCGTTTGCGCTCGATCGCGCCGATGACGTCGATCGCGCCCTGGCCGGGGTCGGCGTGGTTCTGAACTGCGCCGGCCCGTTTGTACACACGGCTGCGCCGCTGGTGGCGGCGTGCCTGCGGTCGCGTGCGCACTACCTGGACATCACGGGCGAGATCGCCGTCTTCGAAGCGGCGGCGGCGTGTGATGCCGAGGCGCGCGCGGCGGGGATCATGTTGCTGCCGGGCGCGGGTTTCGATGTTGTACCGTCCGACTGCCTGGCCGCCCATGTCGCCGCGCGGCTGCCGACCGCGACGCGTTTGCGCCTGGCGTTTCAGGCGACGGGGCGTATGTCCCGCGGAACAGCGTTGACCGCGATTGAAAGCACCGGGCAGGGCGGGATGGTGCGCAGGCAAGGTCTGTTGACGGCGGTTCCCGCCGCGCACCGTACGATCAACGTCGATTTCGGAGCCGGCCCCGTCAAGGCGATCGCCATCCCGTGGGGCGACGTGTTCACCGCGTATGTCACGACGGGAATCCCCGACATCGAGGTCTTCGTCGTCCTGCCCGCCCTGGCCCGCGTGGCCTTGCGATCGACGCGTGTTCTGGGCCCGGTACTGACGACGGCGCCCGTGCGCCGGTGGCTGCAAGCACGCGTACGCGCGGGCGCTGCCGGGCCGTCTGCGCAGGAACGCGAGAGCGGGCGTACCCGATTGTGGGCCGAGGCACGAGATCAAGCGGGGAAGACCGTCGTGTCTCTCCTGGACGCACCCGAGGGGTACCAGCTGACGTCGCTGCTGGCCGTGGCGCTGGCCGAGCGGGCACTGGCCGGTGACGCCCCGCCCGGTTACCAAACGCCCGGGCGTGCGTACGGAAAAGACTTCGTGCTCGGGTTTGACGGCGTCACGCGTGAAGACGTCGCGGCGGGCTTTGACCAGTAAATGAATCGTCCGCGCGAAAGCGGCGGGTCTACAGCGATCTACCCTTCGCCCCCGCCCCGCCCAAACGCCGCATTGATCGCTCGCCCCGCGCCGACCGGATCCGCCGCCATCTCGACGGCGCCAATGACAGCCGCGGCCGCCGCTCCCACGGCCGCGATATCCGCCACGCGCTCAAGCGTGATCCCTCCGATGGCGACGACCGGCACCGCCGCGTGTACCGCAACCTGGCGTAGCCCATCGATGCCGACGACAGGATCCGGATTCGCCTTGGTGGTGGTCGCGAAGATGGGACCGAAGCCGATGTAGTCCGCGCCGCCCGCGATTGCCGCGCGCGCCTGCATTGGATTGTGCGTCGAGATCCCGATCAGCAACCTCCCGCGCGCGATCTCTCTGGCTTCCCCCAAGGGCAGATCGTCCTGTCCCAAGTGCACCGCGTCCGCGCCGACCGCCAGCGCGACATCCAGCCGATCGTTCACGCATAGCGGGACGCCCGCCGCGCGCGCCGCCGGCAGCACCGCGCGGGCCAACGCGGCCAGATCCGCCGCTCCCGCGCTCTTGGCGCGGAGCTGCAACATGCACGGCCGCGCCGCCAGAAGGCGCGTCGCCCGCTCCGCGACGCGCAGGATCCAATCGCCGTTGTCAGCGCGCGATTTCCCTGGATTCCCGCCGTCCGCTTCGTCGCGGCGCGGAACGTCCACGATCGCGTAGTACCCCCGCATCGTCATCGATCCGAACCTAGCCGAGGGGCCCGGTCTGGGCCACGGCCAATCGTTCCAGCAGGCCCACAGTATCTTGGTCGCGTCGCTACGACGTGCAGGCGCTCTTAGGCAGCTTCGACAGCGCCTTGACCTGGTTCTTGGCGTCGTTGGCGCGCGGCGACTTCGGGTAGCGTTTGGCCAGATCGTTCAGCAGCGCGCGCGCGTCCGTGCAGTACTTCAACTGCGCGAACGTCGACGCCAATTGCCACATCGCCTCGGGAACCTCCGGCGACGACGAATAGTTGTCCAGGACCTTCTGGAACTCGGCCGCCGCGTTCGGAAACTTACTCTCCTGCGAGAACGACTGGCCGATCGCCAGGTACGCCTGCGGCGCGCGCGGATCCTGCGGAAAGCGTTGGATGAAGATGCGATAGAAGCGGCGGCCTTCCTCGCGTTGCCCACCTGACAGTCGCGCGGCTGCCTGGGTCCACAGTTGTTCCTTGTCGTCGGGAACCGTCAGGGCGACCTTGTCCGCGATCTTGCTCGACGTTTGTTCCAGCGTCGACAGCCGCGCCTCGAACAGCGAACGGTCCGCGGTCGCCTGGCGCATTTGCGGCTCGATGGTGTGGTTCATCTCCTCGATGCGCCCGATCAGCGCCGCGATGTCCGCTTCGTTCTTCGCCGCCTTGGCGCCGACGTCGGCCGAATTGCGCGTCAGCAGCGCCGTCGCCTCGTCCAACACCTTCTTCAGGCGGACGACCTGTTCCTTGTACTGGGCGTCGCGTTTGTCGATGGCGTCCAGCCGCGTCTTCAGATCGGCGAGATCCTTTTGCATCGCCTCGCCCTCGGAGCTGGTCACGCATGAGAGCATGGCCGCGCCGAACACAGCCATCACGGTCAACCCCGCGACAGGGCGCGACCACCTCGTCTGCGGCACAGTCAACTTGCCGCCCTCCGTGTGGGGCACAGCCTGCCTGCCGCGCCCCGTGCGGAAATCAGCGCCAGGTGAAATCGGCACGACGATCCTGCGCCCAGGTCGGCTCGGAGGTGCCGCGGGATCCAGTGCCCCACGCGGCAAGATCGCCAGGCGCGCCCCGTCAACGCCCAAGCGGGTCAGGTGCGCCTGCACCGACTGCGCGCGCTTTTCGGACAACGCGATGTTGTATTCCGCCGTGCCGCGCGGATCCGCGTGGCCCACGACAGTGGCCGCGTTGGGGACCGACTTCAGACAGTCGGCGTTCTTCGCCAGCGTCGCGGTCGATTCGGTGGTCAGGCCCGATTCGTTGAAATCGAAGTACACGCTGCCCAGCGTGCATTTGATGCCGGCCGTGGACTTCGGCTTGTCCTTGGTGCAAACGCCCGCCACGCAGTCCTCGTCCTGGCCGCATTCGTCGTCTTTGTTGCAGTGCTTCTTGTTGTCGCAGACGCCCTTCCAGCACTTGGTGCCGGCGGGGCAGTCCTTGTCGGCCGCGCAGGCGCGGCAGCGGTTGGCGATACATTCCTGACCGCCGGGGCACTGCGATTTGTTCTGACAGAAGCCGGGGATCTTGTCGCAGCGGCCGCTGTTGCAGGCCGAACCCTCGGGACAATCGGTGGAGGTGCGGCACTGCTGGCATTTACCCGCGACGCAGAATTCCTTCTTGGCGGCGCAGTTCTTGTCGGTTTCGCAGCTGGGATAGTCGGGGTCGCAGCCCACGGAACACAAGGCGGCAAATACGCTTCCCAAGACAAAAATACGAGCAGTATTCATTAGGTCACCCTCCGGCGAGCGCCAAACCTAGTTGCGTCCCCGCGGGATGTCAACGCTGCAAAGCGGAAGCGACGTCCCGGGATGTTCGTGATATTCAAGCGGGTCCCGAGCAGTAGATGGAGTGGTTCATCGAGCATTTGTCCTCCCTGACCTCGGCCCAGGCTTATCTGGCGCTGACGGGGATCTTGTTGCTGTGCGGGCTGGGATTGCCGATCCCCGAAGACGTGTCGCTGATTGCCGCCGGGTATTTTTCGTACAAGGGCGTGCTGCACCTGCACACGGCGTTCGTGATTTGTTTCGCGGCGGTTCTGGGCGGCGACACGGTTGCTTTTTTTCTGGGGCGGTTTTTTGGACGCCGGATTCTGGCCAGCCCGTGGACCTCCCGGTACTTCACGCCGCGACGGCAGCGTCGCGTACGGGCCTATTTCCGGAAGTTCGGCAGCAAGGTCATCTTTCTGGCCCGGTTCACGCCCGGGTTGCGGTTCTCGATCTTCTTCTCGGCGGGCATGCTGCATCTGCGGGCGTCGGTGTTCTTCATCTACGATTCGCTCGCGGCGATGCTGTCGGTGCCGTTTCTGGTCTACCTGGCTTGGTTCTTCGGCGGGCAAATCGATCGCGTCGTCTCGTTCGCTCGGCACACGCAACACGGGTTGTTGGCGGTGGGGGCGGTCGTGGCCGCGGTGTTCGTGATCCGTGCCTATCGGCAGCGGAAGCGGCGGCAGCAGCAACTGTCCACGGATCCTGTGAACGACAACGCCCAGGGCTAAGGAGGGGCAAGGAGAGGCAAGGTGGCCAGACCTTCGCGGCCAATCCGGATCCGAAGCGCGCCGACATGTATATAATGCGCCCGTCGTTTGGTTAATCCTGCTTACGGAGGCCGCATGGTTCGAACCTGCTTGGTGCTGACGGT
>JANOJB010000149.1:0-22765 GCA_031407985.1 Pseudomonadota bacterium
CGGCCCCGACGGTAAGCGTTACGCGGTTGGCGGCGAGGTCTCGATCGACACGTCGCCGGGGCGGACCCCCGAGGAGACCATCGCGCGGGCACGAACGATTCGCTCGGCGGCGTTGGCCCCGGCCAGCCCGTCGGCGCAAGACATGTCGGTCGCGTCCAGCGCCACGCAGATGGAGGCCCAGGCCCGGTCCGCCATCCGAGAGCGGCAACAGATCGAGGCCCGCGCCCGGACCGACAAGGGCGAGACCAAAGGCGAGACCAAGGCCGAGACCAAGGGCGACCCCGCATCGCGCGACCGGGCCGCGACCAGCGTCGAAGCAGCCGAGGGACGCGACCCCGACATGATGTTGTTGGAGCTGTCGAGCCAGCAAACCGCGACCCGCGGCGGAATGAACCACGGCCACCTGGCCAGCGACTGCGGCACCTGCCGACGCTCGGTCAGCGCCTACTCCTGACCGGTAGCGGATAAGTCCACGCGCGCCGCATCAGGAACGCCGGCATCTTGCACGCCGCCATCCGTGACCGACGGGCTGGGTTTCGCGGACGGCAACGGCAGCGGCGCCAACCCCAGCAGCTCGCGTCGTTGGTGGTACAGCCCTGCGCCGAACAGAAAATCCGACAGGCACACATGATAGGGCAACGCCATCCGCTCCTGGCCCACGACCAACTCGGCGTCGGCGTCGGTCACGACCCTGCGCAGTCCGGAGCGTTCGGACCACTGAACTTCGATCTCGAGAGGCTGCGTGGTGGCAAGCTCCGGGGGCAGGCGCTTCCAGTTTTCTTTCAGCAGGCTGCGCACGGCCTGCAACTGGAAATCCGTTTCGAAAGCGAACCGCGACCGGCCGAATCGTCTCGTCTTGCCCTCAAGCTCGGCGGACGTGACCACCCTGGGCGCGGTGCCAACCTTCATGGTCAACCGATCGAAGTACGCCTGCAGATCGCACATGTCCTCGAACCCGACGTTGCCAGGCGGCAGGCTTGACAGGTCGCGCTTCACCACCGGGGCACACTGCGCCGATAAAACACCAAACCCCCACAGCGCCAGCGAAGGTAAAAGCCCGCGCCTGAAGCGCCCCCTGGGGGGCCTGCCCCGCTGGTCGGTCATGGTCATCGCAAGTTGCACCTTACGTTTGCGCGATGTCCGTGTAAACAGCATCCCCCCCGAGCACGGCTGTCACGCTGTCGGCCAGGATCCCAACCATCGCGTCCAGATCCTGGGCCGGCGTGTTCAGGGGCGGGAACAAGTAAAGCGTGTCACCAAGGGGCCGCAACAGAGCCCCGCGTTCAAGCGCCGCGCGAAACACGCGCATGCCGGTTCGCGCGGCCGGATCCAACGGCGCACCGCCGGGCGCGCACAGATCCACCGCGGCGACCATCCCCACACCGCGCGGCCGCGTCAGCGTGGACAGCCTACGCGCCACCTTGCCAAGCGCCGCGCACAGACGTGGACCCTGGGTCGCGACGTGTTCCATTATCCCTTCGGAGACATACGCATCCAGCGCCCCCAACCCCGCCGCGACCGCCAGCGCATTGCCCGTGTGGGTGTTCGAATGCAGGAACGCCCGATGCGAGGACCAATCACCGTCGAACTGCACGTAAATGTCGTTGGTGGTCAACACCGCCGACAGCGGCAGGAACCCGGCTGTCAGACCTTTCGATAGGACCGCGAAATCCGGCAGCGCGTCGGGGGGACTGGCCAGCATCGTTCCCAGGCGCCCCATCCCCGCCGCGATCTCGTCGGCGATCAGATAGATGTCGTGGCGATCCGCGAACCGGCGCAACCGCCGCAACAGGTCCGGGCTGTAAAGCCGCATGCCCCCCGCCGCTTGCAACACAGGTTCATAAACGATCGCCGCCAATGTCCCGGCGATGGGCGCCAGCGTCGCCTCGATCGCGATCCATTCCCGTCCCGCGTCCTGCCACAACGGATCGTCAGGACCCGATCGGTACGGGATCGGACCCAGCTTCGTGACCGGAAACATCAGCGACCGGTAGGGATCGGCATACAGGCCCAGATCGCCGACCGACAGCGCACCGACGGTTTCACCGTGGTAGCCGCCCGACAAAGCCGCGAAACCGGTTCGGTTCACCTGGCCCCGCTGCGCCTGCGCCTGTAGCGCCATCTTCAACGCAACCTCGACGGCGGTCGATCCGTTGTCCGCCAGGAACACCTTGCCGAAATGGCCCGACGATCCCGATGGGCCGCCGGCGACCGCGTGCGGTCCCCAGTCGGATGGCGGCGCGCCGTTTGCCATGCGCAGCAGCCGTTCGCACAAATCCACCAGATGCGCGTTTGTTGTGTTGGCCGCAATCACATGCTCGAAGCAGGCCAATTGTTGTTCGATTCGTGCGCGCACACCCGCGTGCCCGTGCCCCAGCGATTTGCACCACCAGCTGGAGATCGCGTCCAGGACCTCGCGCCCGTCGGACAGGACCAGGCGCGCGCCGTGCGCTCCTACGATTTCCAGCGGCGGGAAATCCTGGTAGTCGCGCATTTGGCTGCAGGGATGCCAAAACACAGCGAGATCGCGATCGCCAAGCGACGTCATGGCCACAGGTTGCGGCGCGCGCGGCCGGCACGCAAGCCACGTCAAAGTGCCGGGTGCCGGCGGGCACGCCGACGTCACAAGTGCCGGGTGCCGGCGGGCACGCCGACGTCACGCGCAACGGCGAGCGAACGCCCGCCGTCGCCAAGTTTCGACCCTAGGGATGGATGACGATCGACGCGGCGTTGTCCGGGCTGACCATCTTGGTCAACTTGACGCCATTCGCATTCAGGTCGAAAGCCAGAATTGCCCAATACTGATCTTGCGAAGGTTTCGCGCGATCCCCGGGCGGCATGGTGGCCACGACAAACCCGGCGACGTCCATGGCGGTGTGGAACTGAACCTTGCGCGCCTTGCGCTCGGCCGGCGGATCCAATGGCAAAGCACCAGTGCCAACCACGGCCGGGGCCTTGTCGGTCCCCTGACCGCCGTCACCGTGGCAGCCGGCGCAGAACTGGCCGTAAGCCTTTCCCCCCATCGCGATCTGTTCCTCGACGGTGGTGGGGGCGGCGGCAGCGGGGGCCGCGCCGGAAGCTGGTGCCGCGGCGGTTCCGGCGTTCGTTGAGGCACAACCGGCCAAGGTCAGCGTGGCCAGCAACGGCAAGGGCATAAGGAAGGACGGGATTCGGGACATCATCGACATAGCGGTTCTCCTGGTTGGGATTTCCGTCTCGGTTAACACGTCCGCGCGTTATTTCGCAAGCTATTGCTTGCTGAATTTTGACAAGAAATCCCAGCATCGCTCCGCGCGCGTGACATACACTGGTCCCGTCATGGCGGTCGATCGTTTGAGTGATTTGCCGGAGGCGCGGCGCAAGGTTCTGGTCCACCTGAAGTTGAAAGGTGGAGCGACCATCGCCGAACTGGCGAGCCTGATGGGAATATCCGGGGAAGCGGTTCGACAGCAACTGGCGCCGCTGGAAAGCGAAGGCAGTATCGTTCGGGAGGGCCTGCCCGCCGACGGCGCCGGTCGACCCGCGGTGCGATTTCGCCTGACCAGTGAAGGTGAACGTCTGTTTCCGAAAGGCTACGACGATCTGGTCGTCATGCTGGTGGATGCCGTGCGACTGGAACTGGGCGACGAGGCGCTGATTCGCATCCTGACGCGCCTGACGGACGAACGGGTGGCCAAGCTGGAACCGGGTCTGCGCAAGCTTGGCTTTCGCCAGAAGATGAACGCGCTGAAGGCGATCTACGATTCGGACGATCCCTTCGTCGAGGTCAGGGAGGTTCAGGGCGGTTATCAGTTGATCGAACGCAACTGCCCGTTTCTGAGCGTGGCGCTGCTACGACCCCTTTTGTGCAGTTGCACCGTCAGCACGCTGACCCGTTTGCTGGAACGACAGGTGGTCCGCGAACAACGTTTTCAGGACGGCGGCGGGTGTTGCACGTTTCGCGTCTACACCGATCGACCGGTTGACATTTCCCGGCTGCGCTTCGCGCGCGAACCCGAGTTCACGCCGCCCGCGCCGGCCATCTAGATCGCGGCGCCCGGGCTGGGTGGATTGGCCGCGGGCGGTGGGCGACAAGCGCGCGGCCCGTCAGCGCGATGGATTTCCAGCCCCGTCCGCCCGGCGGAATACACGGGGATCGACGCCCTTCTTTCGAAGCCACCGCCACACCAGCGTGCGCTGCCGTCCCAACTTCCGCGCCACGCGCGCCACGTCGCCGCCGTGCTGCTCAAGCAAACGCTTCAGTTCGTCGACGGTGGGGGAAGGACGCCACGCGCGAACGTCGGGCTGTAGCGAACCGTCAACGTTTTTGCCTGCCAGTTGCGCGGCGAAGATCCCAGGAAGATGCGACAGGGACACCGGCAGGCTGCCCGCCAGCACGCTGGCCAGGGTCACGACCTTCTCCAGTTCCCGCACGTTCGCGGGCCACCGATACAGAAACAGCGAATGAAACGCATCCGGAAAAAACCGATGCGGACGATCGGCCATGAAATGCGCGGTCAGTGTTCCCACGTCCTCGATGCGGTCTCGCAGCGGCGGAACCACGAGGGACTCGGTGCCAAGGCGCGCCCTCAGATCGGCCCGCAGCGACGTCCCGGTTCCCAGCCTCCGGTTGGTGGCGGCCAGGATTCTCACATCGACGCTCAACGACCGCGTGGACCCAAGCGGGGTGAAACTCCGTCCCTGGAGGAATCTCAGCAGCTTGGCCTGGGCGGAGGACGCCATCTCGCCGATCTCGTCCACGAACAACGTGCCTCCGATCGCCTTCTGCAACAGTCCCGGTTTCTCCTGGGCCGCCGTCGTATGCGCGCCGCGCGCATATCCGAAAAGTTCGCTCTCCAGCAAATTGTCCGGAAGGGCCGCGCAGTTGATTGCAACGAATGGACCTTTTCGGCCGCTGGCGTGGTGGATGGCTTCCGCGATGACCTCCTTGCCCACGCCGGTCTCCCCGGTCAGCAACAGGTCAATCGCCGATCCGGCCAGGCGGCGCAGTTTGCGCATCAGGACTGCCATCGCCGGTGACAGAGTGCCCGTGGGTCCCAGCGGATCGGCGATTTCCCGCCGGAGCGCCGCCACTTGTTCGTGCGTGCAGAACCGCAAAATCAGGATCTGTTGGCCGATCGAGATCACCGAACCCGACCTCAGAATTTTTTCGGCCTGTACCCGAACGCCGTCCACGAACGTGCCGTTGAGGCTGCCCAGATCCCGAATGGTCACTCCGCCCCCGACGGAACGAAGCTGGGCGTGATGTCGCGAAATCAGCGCGTCGTCCAGGGAAATCCAGTCGGAGCCGGTTGAATTGTCCAGGTTCCGACCGATTTCGATGGTCTCGCCAAGCTCCCACATCCGGCGCGAACTCCCGCCCCCCTCCGGGGTCGCCGAGCCGCCCCACAACAGGATCGCCCGGTGCCGGGAGACGGAGCGCCCCGCCGCCGGATCGGTCCCAGGTTGCGTCACCTCTCGTTCCGACTCGCCGTCCTCATCCATCATCGTCACCGTCCTAGGCGATGAATTCGCCGCGATGAACGTCCGCCCGCCCGACACATCGTAACAGACCTTGTGGCGCGCGCGGGCCGGCAGTGTGCAGCCGAGGTGTTCGCAAGCCCGGCGCGCGGCTCACCACGCAACAGGGTATCCCTCGTGTTGATCCTGTCTTGATGTTGGGGCGTCCTTCACCCGACACTTCACACACCGTGCGATGTCGGACGACGCATCCCTAAACACCAGCGACCGTATCCGGTCCGCCCGTATCTGGTCCGCCCGTATCTGGTCCGCCCGTATCTGGTCCGTCCGTATCTGGTCCGTCCGTATCTGGTCCGTCCGTATCGGCCTTGCCGCTGACTGGTTCGCGCGCGAGGTTCCGGCGGCACCGGGCCAGTGGCTGGGCCGTTTCGTGTTGTTGCGCCTGCTGGGGCTTGTGTACCTGATGGCGTTCCTGACGCTGCTGAACCAGGGTCCCGCGCTGCTGGGACCGCGCGGGTTGCTGCCGATCGCCGACTATCTGGACGACATCGCGGCCCAGTTGGGATCGCGCACCGCTGGATTTTGGGAGTTGCCGTCGGTGTTCTGGCTGGGGGACAGCGTCGCGGCGTTGCGCGCGGTCGGATGGGCGGGGGTGGCGCTGTCGCTGCTGGTGCTGGCCGGATACGCAAACGGTCTGATCCTGCTGGTGCTGTGCGCGTTGCAACTGTCCATTGCCAACGTGGGACAGACGTTCTACGGATTCGGATGGGAGTTGCAGTTGTTCGAAACCGGCTTCCTGTGCGCGTTTTTGTGTCCATTTCTCGACGGACGGCCGTTCGCGCGCCGCCCTTCTCCCATCGCGGTGGTTTGGCTTTTGCGCTGGCTGGCCGTCCGAATCATGTGGGGGGCGGGTCTCATCAAACTTCGCGGCGATCCGTGCTGGCGCGATCTGACGTGCCTGGATTTTCATTTCGAGACGCAGCCGATTCCAAGCCCCCTGACTCCTTTCTTCCACGCGCTGCCCGGGTGGGCCCACAAGATCGGCGTGTTGTTCAATCACGTCGTCGAACTGGCGGTGCCGTTCTTCGTGTTCGGGACTCGCCGCATGCGGATCGGCGCCGGACTGTTGTTGGCGTCGCTACAGGGCAGCTTGATCCTCAGCGGCAACTTGTCGTTCCTGAACTGGCTGACGCTGATCCCGATCCTCGCCTGCTTTGACGATCGGTTTTGGCGGCGGATGCTACCCGGGTTCATCGTCGGGCCCGCGGACAGGGCCCGCGCGGTAGCGGTTCCTTCGCGCGCGCAGGGGGCGGCAGTCGCGCTGCTTTGCGCCCTGGTCGCTCTTCTCAGCGTGCCGCCGGTACTGAACCTGCTGTCGGGACGCCAGATGATGAACACATCGTTCACGCGCCTGCCGCTGGTGAACACCTACGGCGCGTTCGGAACCGTGGGACGCGAACGCGCGCAGTTGGTGTTCGAGGGTACCGACGACGAGACACCAACCCCCGACACACGCTGGAGGCGTTACGAATTCACATGCCAGCCCGGTGATCCGGCGCGCCGACCATGCTGGATGAGTCCGTACCACTACCGCCTCGACTGGCTGCTGTGGTTCGCGGCGATGGGCGAGCCAAGCGATTACCCCTGGGCCGTACACCTGGTGTGGAAACTGCTGGATGCCGATCAAGGCGCCCTGGGCCTACTGGATGTCGATCCGTTCGCCGGATCCCGCCCGCGGTTCATCCGGGTCGACCTGTATCGCTACCGCCTGGCCCCGCGCGGAGCGCCGAACTGGTGGCAGCCCCAGCGGCTGTCGTCCTGGCTGCCGCCGGTTGGCCGCGACGATCAGGAACTTCAGAATTTCGCGCGCCGGCAAGGCTGGACGGACGCGCCATGAACGTCGTCAGCGGATCGCGGTTCCGGTAGAGTACGCCGGTGAGCCGACCTGCGAGCCGACCTGCGAGCCGACCCGCGAGCCGACCCGCGGTCGACCCGCGCGCGGATCCCGACGTTCCCCAGGGAATGTCGATCGATCTGCTGAAGGATCTTCATCTGCTGACCCGCGACGGCCAGTTGAACGCGGACGCGCGGCGCAAACTGAAACAGATTCGCCATTTCATGGGACTGCTGCGACCGGCGCTGGACGACGCGCTTGCGCGCCACCCGGCGCCAGCCGTCGTCGACTGCGGGGCCGGCAAGAGCGCGCTTGGGTTCCTGCTTTACGAGCTGGTGCTGGCGCCAGCCAAACGCGGCTCTCTGGTGGCTGTGGAATCCCGCACCGAATTGGTCCAGGCCGCCGCGGCCCGCGCGGCCCGTTATGGCCATGATCGTTTCGCCTTCGTTGGTGGCCAGATTGCTGACGCCGATTTGCCCGAACGCGTCCACGTCGTCACCGCGCTGCACGCGTGCGATACCGCGACCGACGACGCGCTGGTTCTGGGTATCGCGCGCGGCGCCGACCACATCGCGGTGGTGCCCTGTTGCCAGGCCGAAGTCGCGCGCCAACTGGCCGAGGGCGATGCGCGCGACCCGGCCGATCAGGCGTTGATCGACCACGCGCTTCACCGTCGGGAATTCGGATCGCACCTGACCAACGTCGTACGTGCACTGTGTCTGGGGGCCCACGGCTATCGGGTCACGGTGACCGAACTGGTGGGATGGGAGCACGCCGTGAAGAACGAACTTCTACTGGCCGACCGCGTCCACCGGTTCAAACGCGAAAGCCGCGAAACGCTGGCGAAGCTGCTCGATCGCTGGCGGATCGAACCGGCGCTGGTTCAACAATTGCGCGCGCGGGGCCTGGATCCCACCGCGACGATCAGGGCCTCGCCGTAGATACGCTGCCGGATACGGAATTCGATACGGGGTGGCCCGAATCGATACGCAAAAAACAACACGGGATCGCCGCAATGTATCCCGCCATACCGGCCACAAAACATTGTGGGGGCGCAAGTATTCATCGTCTGGCGCGGTCCGGATCCGCGTGCTACCCGCACAACATGCAGCCGAAGATTGATCGGAAGATTGATAGGAAGACATTTCTTGGATCAGCGCTGGTTGCCGCGGGGGCCGGCCTGGGTATTTTTCAATTTGCTTCTTGTGGTGGAGATCCGGGAGCGGCCGGGGACGGTGGCTTGGACAGCGGCGGCACTCGAACCGGCGGCAACGGAACAGGTGGTCGCGGAACAGGCGGCGGTGGATCCGGATCGGGCGGCACCAGCAGCGGCGGCAGCAGTTCCGGCGGCGTGGGTTTGGGCGGCAGCAGTTCGGGCGGCAGCAGTTCGGGCGGCAGCGGTTCGGGCGGCAGCGGTTCAGGCGGCAGCATTGGTACCGGCGGCGCCACCGGAAGTGGCGGCAACGCCCCCGGTGGTCGCGGTACCGGGGGCGCCACGGGAACTGGAGGCAACGGCACCGGTGGTCGCGGCACGGGCGGCGCCACCGGAACTGGCGGTAACGCCACCGGTGGTCGCGGTACAGGCGGCGGTGGTTCCGGCGGCGCAAGCACGGGCGGTACTGGCACGGGGGGTCGTGGCACAGGCGGCGCGGGCACAGGCGGCGCGGGCACGGGCGGCGCGGGCACAGGCGGCGCGGGCACAGGCGGCGCGGGTACGGGCGGCGCGGGGGGAAGCAACGCGTGTGACGCCAGCAGTCCGGTCGAAACGATTGGCTCCAACCACGGCCACATCCTGACGGTCACGGTCCCCGATGTCGCGGCGGGCGTTCAAAAGGTTTACGACATTCAGGGCACGTCCGGACACACCCACACCGTCACCATCACCGCGGCCCACTTCACGATGTTGCGCGCTGGAAATTCGGTCATGACAATGTCCGTTGGTGGTGGACACGTCCACGACATCACCGTTGTCTGCGCTTGAAGCACGAACGGTGATTCTCGCCCGACCAAGAACCGCCCGTCCCGTGCCGCCTGGCCTCGTGCTAACCGGCCCGGCGGGACGGGACGAACTTCGATATCACATGGCAGCAAGGTACGAGCCAGAACGTGCCCCTTGATCTTGTTGGGTTTTCCCCGACCGAGCGCGATCAGCGGGCGACGGTTACGAAACCGGATGTCGGGCGCCACCGCACCGCAGGTGTTTACCCGTCGTCAGCTTGCCCCGCCGCGACAGTGCGCCAGCCAGCGATCGATCGCGGCGCCGCGCACCTTCTGTTTGTGCAACAGGAAGTAGAACTGCCTGCGAAAGTCCCGGTGCGGCACCTTGCACGGCACCAGACTGCCCCGCTGAAACGCGTCCGCCAGCGCGATACGCGAAACGCAACCGATACCCAGACCCGCTTCCACGGCGCCCTTGATGGCCTCGGTGTGCTGCAACACCATCGCGATCTGAAGAGACGGCAGCAAGCCGCGCATCGCGCGATCGAACGCCTGTCGCGTGCCCGAGCCACGCTCGCGGACGATCCACGCCGCCTGGCGCAGATCGTCGTCCTTCAGGAATCGCTTTTTGGCCAGCGGGTGCCCCGGCGCGCAAAATACGGCCAATTGATCGTCGCGCCAGGGCGTCATCTCCAGCTCGGCACGCTCGGTCTCGCCTTCGATCAGCCCCACGTCGATCTCAAAGTTCGCGGCTTGCCGCGCGATCTCCTCGGTGTTCGCCACGGCCAACGTCAGCTGGGCGCCCGGGTACCGGCGCATGAAGCTGGCCATCAGAGGCACCGCCAGATAGTTGCCGATGGTCAGCGTCGCACCGACGCGCAGCCGGGCGACGTCCTGCCGGCTTTCCAGCGCGCGTTCAAGGTCGGCGGCCTGTTCCAACACGGCCTCGGCGCGGGCGCGCACCGACAGGCCAAGCTCGCTTAATTGCAGGCGCTTGCCGATTCGGTCGAACAGCTGGATGTCGAACTGCCGTTCCAGATCCGCCAGGGATCCGCTGGCCGCCGACTGTGACATGGCCAGCGCCTTCGCCGCGCCGCTGACGCTGCCGACGCGGGCGACCGCCAGGAACACTTCCAGTTGGCGAAGGGTGGACCGCATCGTTTTTTCGCGAGCTGTAATCGGATCTACCGATTATATGTATCTGAATATCCTGTTTTACCGATGTGTCAAACTCACCTAGATTCAACGAAAGCAAAATGAGCACCCTCAACCAAGAACGCGTTCTGAGCGTCCATCACTGGAACGACTCCCTGTTCAGCTTCAAGACCACGCGCAACCCGGCGCTGCGGTTTCGAAACGGTCATTTCGTGATGATCGGCCTGGAGGTGGAGGGTCGCCCGTTGCTGCGCGCGTTCAGCTTCGTCAGCACGAACTACGACGAACACCTTGAGTTCTACAGCATCAAAGTTCCCGACGGTCCCCTGACGTCGCGGCTGCAACACATCAAGCCCGGCGATCCGATTCTGGTCAGCAGCAAACCCACGGGGACTCTGTTGATGGATCACCTGTTGCCCGGCAAACGGCTGTATCTGCTGGCGACCGGCACGGGGCTGGCACCGTTCATGAGCATCATCCGCGATCCCGCCACCTACGAGCGGTTCGAACAGGTGATCGTCACGCACGGCGTGCGGCACGTCAGCGATCTGGGATATCGAAACTACATCGAGAGCGAATTGGGCGACCACGAACTGGTGGGCGACAACGTGAAAGCGCAACTGCTGTACTACCCGACCGTGACCCGCGAACCGTTTCGCAACCAGGGGCGGCTGACCGCTCTCATCGACAGCGGCAAGTTGTGCGCCGACCTCGGCACGCCGCCGTTGGACCCCGCGCACGATCGCGTGATGATCTGCGGCAGCCCCACCGTGCTTTCCGACCTGGTCACACTGCTGGAAGCGCGGGGATTTCAAGAGGGCGGCAGCGACGGGCAGGGACAGTACGTGATCGAACGCGCCTTCGTGGAACGGTAGCGACGCGCCTTACAGGTGCCCGGACAGCACGTTCATCTGCGGTCTATCGCCACCGCCGGGAAGGGGTTCGACCGTGAACATGTATTCACCCCACCAGGGGCCGGCGCCCCACCATGTCCAACCCATGTAAACGTCGGCGTTGTCGTCGATCTGTTCCAGCATGTCGTCCAGCGCCGCCAGACAGGTTGCCGACGTGCCGGTGGCGAATTCGCCCAGGAAACCCTTCTTTTTGTTGGCGCGCAGCCATGCGGTGAACGGCGCCAAGCGCTGCGAACCGACCGCGTCGCTCACGCAATCCGGACTGGTGCCAGACCCGTCCTCATCCAGGTACTGGTGCGCCTCGAAGACAAGATTGTTCGCCGGATCAACGACGGACAGCATGGCCCGGGCGTTGGGCGTACCGTACCAGTCCTCGCCCCAACTTCTTGCCCCCTGCCAGCCGTTGCCGGGAACCGTGATCAGATTGGTCGCGCCGGTCGCGCGAATGGCGTTGATGGCGGCCTGCGCGGCGCCCACCCACTGTTCGGTCGGCATGGTGTGGGGTTCGTTCATCAGCCCGAAGTCAACGCGGGCGCGTGCCTTGAAATGCGCGGCCACGCGGGACCAGAAATCGGCGAAGGCGCTATTGGATACCTCGGCACCGATCACACCGCCTTGATACCGGGCGTAGTTGTGCGGATCCAGCAGCGCGCCCGCCCCCTTTGAAAGCGCGTAGTCGACGATGTCGTCCAGGCGGCCAAGTTCGATGTCGTCCAGCGCCGCGTTCAAGACCGGCTGCAAGCGCTCCCACAGGAACGGAATGCGAAACGCGGTCATGCCCTTGCCGACGTAGTAGTCGATCTCGGCGTGGGTCGGATACGTGTAGTCGACGCCGAACACACCTGGAACCTGGTTGCCGAACTCGGCGCCCGCCAGGCTGACGCCGCGCCTGGTCAGCACGTTTTTGCCCATGCTGGAGCAACGGCCCGACGTCCCCGTGCAGGGGGGTGACTTCGCGCAGCTGGTGCCGGACACGGCGACCAGGGACAGACTGGCGATCAGAAGGAGACAAAACGATATTTGAGTTCTCACGCGGTTTTCACCTCGTCGGCGAGTATGACAGTCCGGCGGCAAAAGGCGCCAACGCGGCTGGGTTCAGCCCTGATCGACATCCAGGCCCACCGCGCGCATCAACGCCAGCGCGTTGCTCTTGCGCACGACGCCGGGTTTCATCGCGTAGTCGAAGGTCATCACGCCGTTCTCCAGGTGATCCTGAAAGTGAACGTTGACGGCGCGCGAACCCATCGTTTCGGCGACGTCGGTCAGCGCCAGATCGTGGGTCGTCACCAGGCCGATGGCGCCGCGCGCGACCAGGCCGCGGATGATCGCCTCGGCGCCGATGCGGCGATCATGGGAGTTCGTTCCGTGCAGGATTTCGTCCAGCAAGAACAACAGTGGCGGCTGCCCGCCCGCGCGATCGACGATCTGTTTGAGCCGCGTGAGTTCGGCGTAAAACCTGGATTTGCCCTCCTGAAGAGAATCGTTGATGCGCAACGTGGCCCCTACCTGGACCGGGGATAGCGTCAAGGCGCGCGCGCAGACCGGTGCCCCACACAGCGCCAGCACGACGTTCGTGCCGACTGACCGCAGCAGCGTGCTTTTTCCCGACATGTTCGATCCGCTGACCAGCATCAGGCTGGGCGCCGAACCAAGGACGACGTCGTTCACGATGCGCCGGTTGGCCGGAAGCAGCGGGTGGCCAAGGCCGTGCGCCTCGAAGATCGGACCTCCTGGCTCCCCGGCGTCCCGAATCTGCGGAAAGGGATAGTCCGGGTGCTCGTAGCCGAACGCCGCCAGCGCCAACAGCGCGTCCAACGTCCCAACCGCATCCATCCAGCGCACGATCGCGGGTCCGTCAGCGCGCCTCCAGTCCTCGATAGCCAGCGCCAGGTGGGTGGACCATTGCAGCGGCGCCAGCAACAACGCCATGAACTGGTTGCGCCCCGCGTCCAGCCAATCGACCCGTTGTCGCAGGCGCGCCACCCGCGCCGACGGAGACTGGCCCTCGACTTTCAAAGTCTGGCCCAATTCCACCAAGAAAGGCGCCGTGAAGGCCTCCCGTTCCAGGCAGGCCATGACCGACACCAGCAGGCTCAACTCGGCCGAACGTTTCTCGACGCCGCCAACGATCGCCGCGACGGCGACCCGAAAGTGCCGCGCGCCCAGCCAGGTGATCAGACCGGCGACGGCGAACGGCCACACCGTCAGGCGGCCCATGGCCCACAACACCGCCGTCACCGCCGTTGCCAGCGCCAGCACGAAAAGCGCAAGGCGCAGCGATCCCAGGCGGCGGGGAAGCCCGGGCACGACCGCCGTTGCCCAGGTCGACAGCGCCTCTTCGCGTACGTCGTTGCCGATCGCGCCGCCCGCCAGTGCCAGGTGTTCGCGCAGATCCAAACGCGGGCCCAGTTCGGCCACGGCCGCCTGGCGCGCGCGCGCCTCGGCGGCGGACGCGGGCACCTCCAACCAGCGCGCCAGCGTTCGTTGTCCAATCGGCGTGCGCGCGATGTTCAAAAGTTCGTAGAGCCCACCCGGGCCGTAGATGTCCAGATCAGCCACGTACAAATGCGAAGCGGCCGCGGCGACGAACCGATTGCCCGCGTCCCCCTGCCCCGCCCACGCGTCGTCGATGCGCGCGATGCCGGCACGGTAAAGGTCGGCCAGCACCTCTTGCCGCCGACGGAGCCGAAGCACGCGGTCGTGGACGACAACCAGGATCAGAAACGCCAGCACGGGCACAGCCGGGGCCCACGACGTGATCGCGTTTTTCAAGGCGGCGATTGCCAGACCGACAATCGCGACGACGCTGGCCAACCTGGCGCCGGAAATCCACCCATCGTTGCGCCCGAGCTGTCGCGCCTGTTCCCGGCAGTCCGTCTCACGACGGAGGTAGACATTGCGCGGAAGCAGCGGGATCACTGGCGCATCAAGGTGATGCTGCCGCTTTCGGTCAAGGTGCCGTCGGTCATCGCGGGAGCCGTCACGTCCAGTCGACTGCCCTTGACGCAATACTCGTCACCGGTGTCGGGCATGCCGCCAGTCGGGGTTGTCGTGACAATTCCGCCGGCGGTGGTGTAGGTCCCCGTCCCGTTGGCCGGAGTGTCGATCAAGGTTGCCACGCAATTGCAGCCCCCACCCCCGGCCGCCGAGCAACGGATCGACGAGACGGATGGGGACGGGGGATTCGCCGTGAATGTCTGGTTCAGCTGATCGCAGGTCAGCGTAATTCCCTGCGTGGTGAGACATGACGCCGGAAAACCGATCGTCTCGGAACCGGTGACGACGAACGAGGCGACGTAGGTCAGGTTCGCCGCGTACGACGCGGTTCCCGTGAGATGAAGCGAAGCGTCCAACGTGGCTCCTGGACAAGTGGCGAGGCCGAGCAATCCGGAAATCTTCAGACACGATCCGGTTATCCGCCAGTTCCCGACGATATCGCCACCGCACGCGGCGACCGTCGCGCAGGTGCCCCCCGCGCCATCACCACCACCGCAAGAAACGCCGCAAGCCACCGCAGCGATGAAGCCCATCCGTGCCAACACAAGTCCGCCTTTTGTCATGGGTTGGGATTGTCGGACCGCCAGCAGGGAAACGCAACTGATCGGCGGTTTGGGAAAGGTTCGGGCAAACGACGGCGCGTCGAGTTCATGAATTGACTCCGGGCTGCTAACGTCCGTGCGGGACATGCGGCGACCAGGACTCTCCGTGCTTTTGTTGCTTCTGCCGGCGTTGACCTTTCCGCAGGCCCGCGCGGAGAAGGTTCCCGAGATCGTGCTGGGACCGAACGCGGGAGACGCCGCGCTGATCGTCGAGGCCCGCATCGCCGAGGTCACGGTGTTCAGCGATCGGGCGCGCGTGCGCCGACGCGGTCGGGCCGCGATGAAGACCGGCGGCATTGGTGCAACCGGGCCCGACAGCGCGGCGGGCGCGGGTATTCATGTGGTGCGCTTTCCCGATCTTCCGGGCGCGGTTTTTCTGGACACCGTCCGCGTAGCCACGACGGGCGCCCGCGTTCTGCGCGTCGAGGCCAAGCCGGTCGAACGTGAACGCCTATCGATCGCGCAGGCCAGCAAGCTGTTGACCGACCTTGACACCGTCAACGACCGTATCGTCGAACTGGATGACCGGTGCCGCACCGACGAATGGGAGGTGGCGCTGTTGGGGCGGCTGACCCCGGCGCCGGGCGTGCCCGAGGACAAACGCGAGGGCCGAAAGAATCTGAGCGTGGACGTCCCGTCGTGGTGGAAGGCGCTGGACTTCACGGGGCAGCGCGCCACCGGTGCGCGCATGCGGCTGGTGAAGCTTCAAGACGAACGGCGCGGGCTGGGCGCGGAACGCGAGCGGCTGTTGGCGGACATCGACAAGTTGAATCGCGGGGGATTTTCCGATCGTGGGGTCGAGGTCATCGCGGTGCTGGAGTTGCCGCGCGCGAACGTCGCCGGCGTCGATCTGGAGCTGGAGTATTTCATCCCGGGCGCGCGCTGGAAGCCCGCGTACGATTTGCACTTCGCGTCGGCGCTGGGCCGGCTTCGCGTCGAAACCGCGGCGGTGGTGGACCAGGCGACCGGCGAGGATTGGGAACAGGCGGCTCTGGTCCTATCGACCGCAATGCCGGGACGTGGGATCGATCTGCCCGAGCTTTTGACCTGGACGCTGGGGGAACGAAGCGAATTCGTGCCGCAACTGCGCCCACGCCGCGCGCCGTTCGTCGAGCCGAGACTACCCGGTCCGTCGGCCGCGCCGATCGCGGGCAGCGCGCGCGCGGTCGACGTGGAGATTGTACGGATGCGTCTGGCCCAGGCTGCCGGAGAGGCGCGGAATCAGGCCCAGACCATGTCCTTCGGGACCACCGCAGGCATGAAGCCTGGAAGGCCCGCGCACGAAGACCTCGATAGTTTGCCGGAGGCCGCGGAAAATGCGCCCGGCGTCGCATCAAGACTGGCCAAGTCCAGACCGATGCCAGCACCCATGCCGCTGTCAGCCGCGCCAGCCATCGCCTCCGTGGCCCCCGTCCGCGCCATGGCGGCTTTCGAAGAGAGCGAGCTGAACGAAGCAGTCACCGTCCGCCCTCGCGCCAAGCGCGAGAAATCCGCGAGCAGTGGTCCGAGCGTGGTGTCCGTACCGCTGGCGCTGTTCGACGCGGCCGCTTCGCGCCAGGGACAGACACTCAGCGACCCGTTCCTTCCGGCGGTCAGCGCGGGGGGGCTGGACTACGTCTACCAGGCACCGACGCCAGCCACGATTCCCAGCTCGGGAAAACAGATTCGGATTCCACTGGGATCGCAGTCGTTTCGCGCCGCCGCGTTCTACGAGGCGACGCCCGCCCTGGCGGCGACCGCGTTTCTGCGGGCACGCGTGCGCAACGACGGCAAGCGGCCGCTGTTGCGCGGGCCGGCCGCGATCTTCGGCGACGGCGAATTCGTCGGTCAGGGGGAAATCCAAACCACGGGACCGGGTGGCGACATCGACTTCCCACTGGGCGCCGATCAGGACGTGCGGCTGGTGCGCCAGGTTGTTCCCACGACCAAGACCACCGGCCTGATCATGAAATCCGACGAAACGACCTACGACGTCCAGATCCAGATCGGCAACTACAAGAAACACAACGTGACGGTCGAGATCCTGGATCAGATTCCGCGTAGCCGCCGGGACAAGTTGGAGGTGAAACTTCTGGACACACAGCCGGCGCCGGTCGGCCCGCCCGACGCCGACGGGGTCCTGCGCTGGCGGCTGGAGGTACCGGCCGGGACCACCCGCACGATCAAACTTGGCTATCGAATCGTTCGGCCCAAAGGTTGGCGGCTTTTCCAGAACTGACCATGCGCACGACGGCATCAATGTTGTTACTGGTTGTCACGGCGACGGTGGCACCGGCGGCCGTGGGGAAACCCGCATCACCGGGAGCCACGGGCGCGATCGAAAGCGTGGTGGTGTTCGCCGACCGTGCGCGCGTCACCCGCGCCCGCACAGCGCCCTGCGAACACGGGAAGGCGCGCGCAGCCTTCGATCGCTTGCCGGCGTCGCTGGACACACGGACGTTGCGCGGCGAGGTACGCGAACAGGCGGAGGTGATCGGGCTGGCGGGGGATCTGGTCAATGAACAGGAGGCGGCCGATCCGCGCGCCCGAACGTTGGAGACCGAACGCCGGAAGATCGAAACCGAGATCCGCGCCAAGGAAGCGAGCAAGGCAACAATCGCCGCCGAGTTGGAGGACATGGGCGCGTACGGCGAGCTGTTTGCCGCGACGTTGACGGAGGAGATCCGCAATCCGCGTCCGAACACGCCCGCGTGGGCCAGGACCCTGGACGCGTTTCAAACCCGTCGCGCGGCGCGCCTGGGCGAACAACGGCAACTGGACATCGCGCTGCGCGCCCACCATCTGGAGATTGACAAGGTCGATCGTCAGTTTCGGCGGCTGGGCGGGGGTGGCACGCGCGCCTACCGCACGGCGACGGTGATTGTCGACTGCCGCACGCTGGCCGAGATCACGGCGCGGGTTTCGTACGTGGTTCCGGGCGCAACATGGCAGCCGGAGTACGACGTCGATTTTTCCGCGCGCAGTCGCGGCAAGACCGGACCCGGGACGGCCCGCCTGACCGTGGGCGCGGTGGTTCGGCAGTCGACCGGCGAGGACTGGGATGGCGTGCGATTGATGCTGTCGACAGCGAAGCCGAAACTGGGAGCCGAAGCACCACAGCCGGCCCCTCTGATCGTCGACGGGTACGAACAAAACCGCGACAGGGTCCTGGTTCAAGCGCAAGAGCGGCGCGATCAAATTCATGCCGGCGGTCGCGCGGGCCAAACGGGCCCGCAAGCGGCCGGCTTGGAGGACAAAGGGAACGCGTTCGTCCTGTCGTTACCCCACCGGGTGACGATCGCCGCGGACGGACGCCCGGTCTGGTCCCCCGTCGACGTGATCGAAACCCAGGCCACGGTCAAACTGGTTGCCACGCCCAAACTGGACCAGCACGTCTATCAGGTCGTGGTCTTGAAGAACCCCGCGGCGTATCCGCTGATCGAGGGACGCGTGCGCGGCTATCGCGGCGGCTCGTACGTCGGCGATTCGCAGCTACGCTACCGGGGTGTGGGCGAGCCATTCGAGGTGTCGCTGGGGCTTGATGAGGAACTGAAAATCGAACGCAAGACCCTGGACGACAAAGACACGAACCCCGCGTTCCTCAGCTCGACCAAACACATGGTCAGCGTCTTCCGCAACGAGCTGACCAACCGCGCCGCCGGATCAGAAACCATCGAGCTGCGCGAGAGCATTCCCGTCTCTAAAATCGACGACGTCAAGGTCGAGCTGCTGGGCAACCGCACCACCTCCGGATTTCAATTGGATCCGGCGCGCGGTTTTGTCACCTGGCCGGTGGTCCTGAAGTCCGGCGAGAAGAAGAACGTCGACCTCGGCTACACCATCCACCTGCCGGACAACTGGCAGGTCGGCGGCCGGTAGACGCGACCGCGCATTGCCTGCCGCCCTACCCGCTGTTTCTTAGTCCCGCGGCGACGCCGTTGATCGTCAGGTGCACAGCGCGACGCAGCTCCTCGCTGTCGCCCTTGCCCGATCGCAGCCGACGCAACAGGTCCACCTGCAGGTGGTTCAACGGGTCGATGTACGGGCTCCGGTTCCGCAAGCTGCGCGCCAGCACCAGGTTGTTCTGCAGCAGCGTCTTGCCGCCGCCGATCAGGAAAAAAGCCTTCAGTGTCTGATCGTATTCGCCCCGGATCCGATCGAAGATCGCCACGCGCAGCTTGCGGTCGGTGACCAATCCCGCGTAGCGCGACGCGATGCCCATGTCGATCTTGGCCAGCACCATGTCCAGTTTGTCGACCACCGTGCGAAAGAACGGCCAGCGCCCATACATCGCGCGCAGCATCGCCAGCCGTCGCGTCCGGTCGCGCGCGCTCCGTCCCTCCAGATACCGGGTGACCGCGGTTCCGAATCCGTAGAACCCGGGAATGCTCTGCCTCGACTGGCCCCAGCTGAACACCCACGGGATCGCGCGCAGATCCTCGATGCGATCCGAGCTTTTACGCGACGACGGACGGCTGCCGATGTTCAGGTGACTGATCTCGACGATGGGCGTTGCCTCGCGGAAGTAATCAATAAAACCCGGTGTCTCGTAGACCAGATCGCGGTAGGCGCGAAACGCGTGACCGGACAGTTCCTCCATCAGCTCGTGACAGTCATCCTGAAACGTTGTCGCGGCAGCGCCCATGCGGTAACCGCCGCCAGCTTCGCTGCCTTGTCCACCTTCGCCGCCATGAAGCAGCGTGGCCTCCATGGTGGCGGACACCAGAGTCTCCAGGTTGTAGCGCCCGACGACGGGATCTGCGTATTTGCTGGCGATCACCTCGCCTTGCTCGGTCAGGCGCAGTTGTCCGTTGACGCTGCCGGGTGGTTGCGCCAACACGGCGTGATAGGCGGGGCCACCGCCCCGACCGACGGTGCCGCCGCGACCGTGAAACAGCCGGATGCCGACCCCGTGTTTGCGAAACACGCCCACCAGGGACTGCTCGGCCTTGTACAGCTCCCAGTTCGACGTCAGGAAGCCGCCGTCCTTGTTGCTGTCGGAATAGCCCAGCATCACCTCCTGCATGTCGCCGCGGCTCTCCAGCAATTTGCGATAGAACGTTCCCGAGAACAGGTCGTCCATCATCGCGCCGCAGCCACGGAGATCCTCGATGGTTTCGAACAGCGGGATGATGTTCACCGCGGCGCGCGGCTCGTCGCCCGGGACCAGCAGACCCGCTTCCTTCAACAACAAAGCCACCTCGAACAGATCGCTGGGGGCAGCGGTCATCGAGATGACGTAGTTCGGGATCGCCGCCGCGCCAAACTGCGCGTGCACGCGCGCAACGGTGTGTAGCGTCCGCAGCTGCTCGGTGGTCTCGTCGCTGTACACCAAATGCGGCGACACCAGCGGACGCGCCGTGCCAAGCTCGCGCAGCAAAAGTTCCTGTCGTCCGGCCTCGGGCAAGGATTCGTATCCGACCCGCCCGGTGGCGCGCGCGACCAACTCGCGCACCACGCGCGCGTGCACGGCGCTGTGCTGTCGCAGGTCCAGCGGCGCCAGGTGAAACTGGAACACCTCGGCTGCGCGCCGCAAATGGCGCAGCCGGCCCTCGCCCGCCAGGTCGACGCCGTCATCGGACAGGGCAACCTGGATGGTGTTCAGATCGGCGCAAAAATCACCCGGCGTGTTGTAGGGCTGGGCCGGGCCCGCGGCGATCGCCGGCGCGGACACATCGATGCCCATGCGCTTCCCGGTCGCCGTCAGACGCGCGTAGATGCCGACCAGCGCGCGCCGAAACGGTTCTTCCGCGCGCGCGGGTCCGCGATCCAACGACGTGGACGCCAGCCGGGCCAATTCCGGCGAGACCTCCGTGTAACGCGCCGACAGGCTCAACTCACTGCCGAGCGCGTGCACCTCCGCCAGGTAATGCGCCAGCACCAGCGCCGCCTGCCGTTCGACGGCGCGCCAGGTCACATCGTGCGTGACGTGCGGGTTCCCGTCCCTATCGCCGCCGATCCAGCTGGCCACGCGCAGGAACGGCGCCACGTGTACGCCGCCCAGGGCATCCTCCACTTGCGCGTACAGCAACGGGATGACGTCCAGGAAGGTACCGGCGAAATACGCCAACCCGTTCTCAACCTCGTCGGCGACGGTGGGCTTCGCCGACCGCAGTTCGCTGGTGCGCCACAGGATCAGCACCTCGCGCCGCAACGCCCGCTCCCATTGGTCGCCGGGCCCGGGGGACAGATCCCGATCGCGCGCCGCCAGCAGCGCGCCGATCGCGCGATGGCGCTCCAGCACGCTCTTGCGCTGGACCTCCGTCGGGTGGGCGGTCAGCACGGGCTCGACCAATGCCCGTTCGAAAAACGAGATCAACTTACGCGACGGCACCCCCGCTGCCCTCAGTCGCGTAAAAGCGAGCTCCAGGCTGCCGTCCGTCTGCGCCGTCCCGCGCGCGGGCTGGTTGCGCGTGCGATGGAAATCCTCGGCCACGTTGGCCAGGTGGTGAAAGTAACTGAACGCGCGCACCACGTTGGTGGCATCGGCCTGGTTCAGCGTCGCGATGGTCTTCTCCAGATCACCAAGGACGCCTGGGTCGTATTCGCGGCGGACCTGGACCGATGTCCGGCGAATGCGCTCGACCAGGTCGAACACATGGGCGCCCGCCTGCGCGCGGATGGTGTCACCCAGGATGCGCCCCAGCAGGCGGATGTCGTCGCGCAACGGGCGATCACCGGCGCTGTCGCTGCCGCGCTTCCGGGCGCCACCCGGCTTGGCGTCGCCGCCAGCTTTGTGCTCACCACCGGTCGTCTTGTGTCTACGTCGTGCCACTTTGGTGGATCGCATCCTATCAGCCGAATCCCACGGGCTGGCCGGTGGATTCGACGACGGACATCCACAGATCGTCGTCCAGGCCGACCTGTTTCCTGAACCGCGTCGCCAGCGGGAATGGTACGTGGACGAAGCGTCCGTGCCAGCGACCGATCAACATCTCGGTGTTGCCCGCCATCGCGGCGTGGACGGCGTTGCGGGCCAGGTTCCAGCAATAAACGCTGTCCGACGGCGACGCGGGGACGCTGCGTATTTGATAGCTGGGGTCGATGTATTTCAGCGTGATGTCCACGCCGCGCTGCTGAAAATGCCGCGTGATGTGATCGCGCAGCACCAGACCGATGTCCTTCAGCCGTGTGTTGCCGCTGGGATCCGTCGCGGGGGCAGCGCCGGGCGATCCTGACGCTGATACGGGTGCCGGCTGGTCGGCACATAAATCCTGGCCAGCCCCCTCGGCCACGACGATCACCGCGTGCCCGCGCAGGGCCAGCCGGTGTTCCAGGCTGTGCAAGAAGCCGTGCTCGCCGTCCAGTCGCAGCGGCATCTCGGGGATCAGAACGAAATTCGCGTCGGTGCACGCCAGCGCGGCATGGCAAGCGATGAATCCCGAGTGCCGTCCCATCAGCTTGACCAAGCCGATGCCATTGCGCGCGCCTGTCGCTTCAACGTGCGCGCTGCCGATGGCGTCGACCGCGGCCGCGAACGCGCTTTCGAATCCGAAGCTGCGGTCGATGAAATGGATGTCGTTGTCGATGGTTTTGGGCACGCCGACAACCGCGACCGGCAGCCGGCGCCGTTCCAACTCGGCGACGATGCTGGTCGCCCCCCGCAGGGTGCCATCGCCGCCGATGACGAACAGGACGCCGAGTCCCAGCGCGGCGATGGTGTCGACCATCTCGCCCGGATCCTGGCTGCCGCGCGACGTTCCCAGGACCGTGCCTCCCTGGTGGTGGATCGATTCGACCTGCGCCGGCCCCAGCCGCATCGGATCATGTCCATGCCGCGCGACCATGCCCTCGAAGCCGTAGCGAAAACCGAAGATCTCCTTCAC
>JANOJB010000161.1:0-7059 GCA_031407985.1 Pseudomonadota bacterium
CACCACCGCCGGAGCCACCAACGTTTTGTGGGTCTTCAGTCCCAACGTCGACAGTGTCCCCGGCGATGCCTGGAACCAGTGGAGGAACTACTACCCGGGTGACGCCTACGTCGGCTGGGTGGGCTTCGATGGCTACAACTGGGGCACCGTTCAGGCCGGTTCGACCTGGCGGACATTCGCGAATGTGTTCACCACGATTTACGCCGGGCTCGCGGCGACGGGAAAACCCATCATGATTCCCGAAACCGCATCGGCCGAATTGGGAGGCGACAAGGCGGCCTGGATCGCCAGCATCCTGCCGGCGATGAAGACATCGTTCCCGGCCATCAAAGCGTTTGTCTGGTTTCACATGAACAAGGAAACCGACTGGCGCGTCGATTCGTCCACGACCGCGGCAACCAACTTCGTCACGATGGCGAACGATCCGTACTTCAATCCATAGGCAATCCCTGGGCAATCCCTGGGCAATCCCTGGGCAATCCTTGGGCAATCCCTAGGCAGTCCATAGGAAAGAAGTCTTTACTTTCCCCCGGGACCGGGAGACAGTTGGGGGGCCTTCGTTTCTAGTTTGGAGGTCCCCCCATGCGAAGCCTGATACCGGCTCGCTCCCTTCTTCCACGGGAGCGGGATCGAGGTGTTGCCAGTGCGCTGTTGATGGCAACCGTGATATTCGGCGTGACAGCCGGCTGTGTGGCGAACGTGAACGCTCCCGGAGCGGGCTCTGGCTCGGGAGGCGGGAGTGGCTCTGGTTCAGTGACCGGCACCGGCTCTGGCTCCGGTTCCGCCTCGGGAGGAAGCGGCCCCGTCGGCGGCACGACAGGAGTCGCCTCGGGCGGTGGCACCGGGGTGGTCGGTTCGGGGGGGAGCACCGGTGGTGGTCTTCCCGGCAGCGGCGGCGCGGGTGCGGGCGGACCGTCGGCGGCCTGCCTGCAAGCCACCCCTGACTCGGGTGCCAGCGTGCTGCGCCGCCTGTCCAGCCTGGAATACCAGTTGACGGTGCAGGATCTCTTCCAGCTTCCAACCGCCCCGGCCGTCGACACGATTGCTCCCGATGTGGCCAGGGACGGATTCCGCACGGTGGCGGGGTTGCAGACGATGTCGGCCCAATATCTTCGGGGATATTTGGATCGGGCCGGAATCCTGGCCGACGAGCTGCTGGCCGACACCGCGCGCCGCCCGAAGGTGGTCGGTTGCACCGTCGGTGCGGCCGGTTGTCTGAAAACGTTCATCACCCGTTTCGGCAAACTGGCCTATCGCCGGCCGATGGAGACGACCGAGGTGGACACCCTGGTCAGTCAGGCGACCACCAACGCGATCGACACCACGGATCAAATTCGGTACGCGATCCAGATCCTGCTGACGTCCTCCCACTTCCTGTACCGGGTCGAGTTGGGGGCAGCAGCGCCGGCCGCACCGGCCGCGCTGGCAACGTTGACGCCACTTGAGCTGGCGTCACGTCTCTCGTTCGCGTTGTGGGGACGCGCCCCCACCGAGGCGCTTCTGGATCAGGCGATCGCCGGCGCGCTGACCACCCAGGACGGACTGGTGGCCGTCGCCACCACGATGCTGGGTGACGCGCGCGCACAGATTTTCTACGAGGCCTTCTTCCGTCAGTGGCTGGGATTCGAGACGCTGCGCGCGCCGACGACGGTCGTCCCGGGTTGGTCCGACGCGCTGATGCCCGACATCAGCAAGGAGACGCAGCAGGTGCTGGGTGACTTTGCCTGGGGCACCAAGAATTTCCTGGACGTGTTGACCACGAACCAGACCCGCGTCACGCCCGCGCTGGCCAAGTTCTACGGACTTCCGGCGCCGGCCGCCGACGGGCTGCTGACGTTTCCAGCGGACAACGTGCGCGCCAACACCGGCCTGCTGACGCACGCCAGTCTGATCAGCGCCAAAAGCGACGGCGATCAAATCGCGCTTCGCGGCAACTGGTTGCGCCAGACCTTCCTGTGCAAGCCCCTGTCGGTGCCGGCGTCCGTGGCGGATGAGCTGGGCGATCTTCTGGTCGGGTTGACCCGGGTCCAGATCGTCCAGAAACGCAACACCGAGACGGCGTGCAAAGGTTGCCACGCGATGATCGATCCCATCGGCGTCGGGTTCGCCCAGTTCGATCAGGCGGGGCACTACGACCCCGCCGTCGACATCAAGCAATACGGTGTGACGCCCGGACTTCCCGACGCTGCCAATCCAGCGTTCGCGTCCATCGCCGAGTTGGCCGGCAAGCTCCGGCAGCTTCCCGAGGTTCAGTCCTGCCTGGCCAAGAAGGTGTTCCTGTACGCGAACGGCCGCGACCCACTGGCGCAAGATGCCTGTGCGCTGGAGACGGCGTCCCAGTCGTTCGCCGGCAACGGTCAGACCTTTCCGGCCCTGTTGAAAGGCCTGGTCACCTCACCGGCGTTCCGGCTCCGGCGGGCCGCGTTGGTGACCCCATGATCAAGGCGGTAAATGCGATGACCATCAGACGACTGTTGCCACTGTCGCCACTGTCAAGACGGGCGCTGCTTCGTGGGGCCGGGGTCGGCATGGCGTTGCCATTCCTGGACGCGATGAGACCCCGCCACGCCAGCGCCCAGGCATTGCCCGCCAAGCGATTCATCGGGTTTTTCTATCCCTGCGGGACGGATCCCGCGAAGTGGAATCCTCCGGCGGGGGCACTAACCGCGGCCAACTTGACCCCGTGTCTGCAAGATTTGAATGGGTTCGCCGCGGAGGGACCTTGGCCCGCCGAAACGGCGGTCGTTCAGGACATCTCGGTGGTGACGGGCATCGATCATTCCGGCGTCTGTACCGACATTCACGCGCCGTCGATGGCGTTGTCGGCCCACAAGGGGATCGCGAACGTCTACACGCCCCCCGAACCAACGCTTGACCAGATCCTGGCCGACAACATCCAGGGCCAGACCGCGTACCGCAACCTGGCGCTGGCGGCGACCACCAGCAGCGACATTCAGCAGGGGAACATCTCGTTCCGCGCTGCTGGTGCGGTCTCCAGCGTGATCCGCAATCCGAAGCAACTGTTCGATACCCTGTTCGCGGCCGGATCCACGGCGGGTGGCGGAACGGCGGCGGCGGATCGCCAGCGGTTGCGCCAGGTCAGCGTGCTGACCGCCGTGCGCGCCGACGCGCAGCGGTTGTCGGCGCGACTGGGGACGGGGGATCGCCAGCGGCTGGATCAGTATTTCCAGGCCATCACCGAGCTGGAAAAACAGGTCAGCGTCGTTCCCCCGATCACCTGTGCCACGCCCGCCGCGCCGGCGTCGGGCGGCAACTGGCACACCAAGTCCAAACTGTTCATCGACCTGGCCGTGCTGGCGATGGCGTGCGATCTGACCCGCGTGGTGACGATCCAGTACAGCGACAGCTGGGGCGTCAACTATTCGGACTACACGCTGGGGACGGGCACCGAATCGGTGGGAACGTGGAGCGACCACTTCATTTCGCACAAGCTGGACGACGCGGATCGGGCCACGGATCTGGACGGGCTGGCGCGGGCCGAGGCGATGCGCATCGCGGACGCGCGCGTGCTTCAGACGTCGCGGTTCAAGGTACGCCGCTTCGCCTATCTGGTGAACGCGCTGAAGCGCGCCACCACCGCAACCGGCACGCTGCTGGACGAGTCGCTGGTCATGTACGTGTCCGAGAACGGCGACGGTGACAGTCACTCGCGCAAGAACATGCCCATCCTGCTGGCGGGACATGTCGGTGGGTTCAAGACCGGCCGCGCCATCGCCGCGACGAATCTTCCTACCGGGGCGTTGCACGCGTCGATCCTGGGTCAGTTCGGCGTGAACGTGGCGGCGGCGGGCTACGGCAACCCGCTGGGCAAGCCGATCACCGGTTTCTGAACCAGGGGACTCGCTCCGTCGCCGGACGGGAGGCGGGAGGCGGAAGGCGCCAGGCGCCAGGCGCAAGGCGGGAGGCGCAAGGCGCAACAAGGCAGATGACCGCGGGTACCGGGGAACGCCGCGCGCACCCTGGCGTCCCTGTCGGTGGAATCCAAAAACGCCCGTGATTGCGTTAGGTTGTGAACACCTGTCCGGATTCGGAATCTCGCGCGTCGTAGTCTGGAACCGCCACTTCGGCGGCCACAAAGGAGAGAACCCATGACCAATTATATGTTTCTGTTTCGTGGTGGTGACCATGCGCGCGCCAAAGCGTCGCCCGAGGATATGCAGCAACACCTGAAAAAATGGGGCGCGTGGTTCGAAGCGCTCGGCAAGAAAGGCCAGTATCACGGCGGGCAACCGCTGGACGAACAGGGCAAGGTCCTAAGTGGCACCAAGAAGACGCTGACCGACGGGCCATTCGCGGAAGCCAAGGACATGGTCGGCGGCTACGCGCTGATCAGCGCCGAAACCCTGGATCACGCCGTCGAAATCGCCCGCGGCTGTCCAATCTTCGAACACGACGGTACGTTGGAAGTGCGGCCGGTTCGCGAGATGAAGCTCTAGGGAGACGTGAACGAAGTCCCACAGGTGGTTGATCATCTTTTCCGTCGCGAGGCGGGAAAGATGATCGCCACGCTGGCGCGCATCCTGGGTCCGCGGCATCTGCAACTGGCGGAGGACGCGGTTCAGGAGGCGCTGCGCCGCGCGCTGGAGACGTGGAAGTTCGGCGCGCTCCCTGACAATCCGTCCGCGTGGTTGATGCGGGCTGCGCGCAACCAGGCCGTAGACGTCATCCGCCGCCACCGGTACAAGGCCCAATTGGCGCCGGAGGTCGCCCGGTACCTGGAATCCGAATGGACCCTGGTCCCGACGATGGAAGCCCTTTTCGACGAGAGCGCGATTCGCGACGACGAGCTGCGCCTGATGTTTTCGTGCTGCGATCCCGAATTGCCCCCGGAGGCGCAGATCGCGGTTGTCCTGAAGTGGCTATGCGGCTTTGGCGTCCGCGAGATCGCGCAGGCATTTTTGACCACGACCGCCGCCATCGAAAAACGCCTGACGCGCGCGCGAACCGTGTTGGCCCAGCGCGGTTCGCTCTACGAAGTCAGGGATTCCACGCACGCCGTGTCGCGAATTCCGTCGGTGCGCGAGGCGCTGTACCTGTTGTTCAGCGAGGGGTACCACGGAGGTCACCAGCAGGAGGCGATTCGCGAGGACCTGTGCCGCGAGGCCGTGCGCTTGGCGATTCAACTGACGGAGCTGGATCCGGCGGTGCAGGCCGAATCCAGCGCCTTGGTCGCGCTGATGTGTCTGCACCTGGCGCGGCTGTCGTCGCGACGGGACGAAGCGGGATCGTTGTTGATGCTGGCCGAGCAAGACCGGTCCACCTGGGACGCGACCCTGATCACCGAGGGCATGTTGTGGCTTGGACGCTCAGCGACGGGGGACCATCTGAGCGCCTTCCACATCGAAGCCGCCATCGCCGCCAGGCATTGCACCGCGCCCAGTGTCGCGTTGACCGACTGGGCCGACATCCGGCGGCTTTACGACGCGCTGTTGGCGTTGTGTCCGTCGCCGGTCGTCGCACTGAACCGCGCCATCGCCGTCGGAATGGCGGAAGGACCCGAACGTGGCATCGCCGAGGTGATGGCGATCAGACAACGGGCGCGCCTGGCGCGCTATCCGTTCTTCGAGGCCACGCTCGGCGAGTTGAACGCCAGGGCCGGACGCACGTCCGCGGCCGAGATTCACTTTCACCGTGCGGCGAAGTTGGCCCGCAACCCGAGCGAGCGCAGCTTTCTGGAAAGGCGAGGCGCGGAGTGCCGGCGCGCGCGCGACGTGCCAGGGTCGAATGAACCCAGCCGGTAATCTTCTTCGCCAGATCCCTGTGTATCCAGCGGCTACCGCGCGCGCACGCGGTTGTTCTTCGGTAGGTGCTCAAGCTCCACCAGTTTCAAAGCTTCCAGCACGGGCGGCACGTAGACGCCGAAGCGCCCCCGCAGTCCCTTCTTCAAACCGTACCAGCCTTTGACCGGATTCTTCGGCGATCGACCCCAGGCTTCGACGGTGCCGTCCGCCGCCGGCTTTTGTTCGTCGGCACCGCCCAGCAACATCCAGTCGCCGTGGCCTTTCAGCATCTTGTGGAGATCATCGATGCAGCGCAGTTGGTAGCGGAGTTCGGTTTTTCCGACGCGCACCACCAGGGCTGGGGGATCCAGGGTCTCGTCGCGGAACGCCTGGAATTCCGATGTTCCTGGCGCGGTCTTCAACGTCCAAGGTTGTTCCGGTGTACCGAGGCTTCCGGTTTTGTTCGCGGCTGCCATGGTCAGGCCGGTACACTGCCCTTCAGAATCGCGAACGCCGCGCCCTGTGGATCCTGCAGCCAGCCCAGCCGGCCGACGTTCGGGATGTCCGTGGCCGGCATCAGCACCTTGGCGCCGAGACGGGTCGCCGTGGCGAACGTCGCGTCGACATCAGTGACCGCGAAATACGGGGTCCACATGCTGGGCGCGCCCTTCATGTCGGCTGGCTGGGGCATCATGCCACCCACCATCTCGTCGCCGTTCTTGAACACCGTGTAGATCATGTTGGGCTGTTGCTGCGCCTCTGCCGTCCAGCCGAACAACTGCGTGTAGAAGCGCTGCGCGATGTCCACGTTGGTCGACAAGAGTTCGTTCCAGGTCAGGGCGCCGGGCTCGCCGTACAACATCGTGCCCATCGATTGTGTCGTTTGCCACAGCATGAACACGCCTCCGGTTGGATCCTGAAGCACCGCGAACGTACCCGGTCCCATCGGCGTCGGGGGCACCATGACGTTGGCGCCCAACTTGGCGGCCGCGTCCACCGTTGCCGTGACATCAGCGACGGCGACGTAGTTGCCCCAGTTCGGGAGGGCGCCCATCTGGGCCGCCTCCGAGGGCAGCTTCATCACGCCCGCGACCAGCTTGCCGCCGACCTTGGCCATCGCGTAGGTGCCTTGCGGCATCGGCATCTCGTCGTAGGTCCAGCGGAAGATCTCTTCGTAAAATTTCCGGGACGCGACCGGATCGCTGGTTTGCAGTTCGACCCAACAAAAACGACCGATCGTGGCTTCGCTGAACTCAGGCATGGCGACTCCTTTTGCGATTTGATCTCCGTGATACACGCGCAGCCTACGACCGGTGTC
>JANOJB010000194.1:0-19353 GCA_031407985.1 Pseudomonadota bacterium
GAAAAGCGGACGGCCGGGGCCAAGGGGTGGTAACTCTTTAGCGACGTGATTTCGCGGTCGTTGTGCTCTTGGCGGTGTCAGCGGGTCCGGCGCTATTGGACCCACTGTTCCGTGGTCGTCCTGTTTTCGGTGGCGACCATCGGGGCCGGTGAGGGAACGATTCCGGTAGCATTCGGCGCCGAGAAGCGCCGCATCGACACGCGCACCGGGATGCTGGAGGTGCCGATCGACGAATTGGTGGTCGCGATCAAACGCAAGGATCGCGCGGAAATCGGGCGAACCGCGGAACGTATCGGGCCCGCGCGGCTTGCCCAGGCCCTGCGACGTCCGGACGCGGCGTCCGTGAACGCCGCGCTGACGGGAATCGGAATCCTACCCGGCGGTACGCGCCTGATCGGCGCCGTGACAGATTTGTTCGTGACCGCGGATCCGCCGATTGCCGCGGCGGCGGCCCATACATTGGGTCAGCTGCTGGCCCCGGTGACCACCGCGCAGTTGGACGACTGGGAGGTCCCGCCGGACCTTGTTGAAACCGCCTGCATCGCGCTGCGTGGGGCGGCGACATTGGCGGCCAATCCGACCACCGTGCGACTGGCGGCCCTGAACGGGCTGGCGGACGCTCACACGATCTGTGCGCCGACGCCCGAGCTGATCGCGTTGTTGCGCGATCCGACGCCCGTGGTTCGTCGCGCGGCCGCGCTGGTTGTACGGCCGCAACAGCGTCTGGCGACCGGGGGCTTCGCCGCGGGAACCCGCGACATCGACAAAGGCGTGGCGTCCGTATCGGTCGCGGCCCTGTGTGAACTTCTGGCGGTGCCGGGAATGGGGCCGAAGGGTGGCGCGAAAGAACCGCTCTGGGATCAAACCAGACAGGCCGCGCGCCGCATGGTCGTGGCACACGATACGCCGGCCGAGGACGCGGTTCAGATGCTCGACTGTCTGGATCCGACGTTGGCGTCCGACCGACAGATCCTGGATGGTCTGCGCGGGCGACAGCGCACACCGATCGGTGCGCGGGCAACGGAGATTCTGAATCAGGCGCAGGGCCGGGCGCGTCCGTGAGCGAGCCGTCCGACGGACCGCCGGCCGGCCCGGGATCCACGGCGCCCGCCGGCCCGGGATCCGCAGCGGCGGCAAACCAGGGAAGTGAGATCGCCCGCGGTGCGCGCAAAGTCAGCGCGCTGACGATGATGTCGCGCCTGCTTGGGCTGGTGCGCGAACAGATATTCGCGTTGACCATGGGCGCCGGGGCCACCAGCGACGCCTTCCTGGCGGCGTTTCGCATACCGAACTTGATGCGCGATCTGTTCGCCGAGGGTGCGCTGTCAACGTCGTTCGTGCCGTCGTACGTCAAGACGCTGAAACAGGACGGGCGTCCGGCGGCGTTTGCTCTCGCCAGTCGGGTGCTGACGACGCTGACGCTGTTTCTGGGCGTTGTCGCGCTTGCCGCCATGATATTTCCCGGTCCGGTTGTTGGCCTGGTGGCAAGGGGGTTTTCCGCCGACCAAGCCGACCTGACCGCCCAATTGGTCCGAATCATGATGCCGTTTTTGCCGGCGATATCGCTGGCGGTGATCGCGATGGGGGCGTTGAACGCGGAGGGGCGTTTCACCGCGCCCGCGCTGGCGTCGTCGATGTTCAACGTCGTCGCCATCGTCGGCGGCGCCATCGTCTGGATGGTGGGAACGTCTCCGCGCATGGCGGTCATGGTGTGGGCGGGTTTGACATTGCTTGGCGGCGTTGCGCAGCTGGCGGTCCAGGTGCCGCCGCTTTGGCGCCTGGGTTTCCGGCCGCGGTTTCTTCCTGATCTGTTGCTGCGCGATCCCGGCACGCGGCGCATCGCCTTGCTGATGGCGCCCGCGACACTGGGCGTCGCGGCGGTTCAGATCAACGTTGTCATCAGCACGTCGTTCGCCAGCATGGGCGCCGAGGGCTCCATCTCGTGGTTGGGTTACGCGTTTCGGCTGATGCAGCTACCCATCGGCGTTTTCGGCGTCGCCATCGCCACGACGACGCTGACGCACCTGGCACGCGATGCTGCCGACGGCAACCACGAGGCGCTGCGCGACACGCTGCGCCGTGGGTTGCAGATGGTGTTGTTCCTGACCGTTCCGTCGACGGTCGGATTGGCGCTGCTGGGACGGCCCATCATTCGCCTGATCTTCGAACATGGGCGCTTCAGTTCGCATGCGACGATCGAAACCGCGCGCGCGCTGTCGGGTTACGCAATCGGCCTGGTGGCGTACTCCGCTATCAAAGTCGTGGCGCCCGCGTTCTATGCGCTCGGACGCACGCGTGTGCCGCTGCTGGCCAGCCTGTCGGCGGTCGGCGCGACTCTGCTGTGGAACATCCTGACCTTCCGGCAATTGGGCCACGTGGGTCTAGCACTGGGGACGTCGTTGTCCGCCATCGTGAATCTGACAGTATTGCTGTGCGCGTTCCAAATTCAGGTGAAGCAGCTGCTGACGGGCGCCTTCCTGGGCGCCGTCGCGCGCATCGTGTTGGCGGCGGCGGCAATGGCGGGGGCGATCTGGCCGCTGTCCCGGTGGCTGGCCGGCGTCGTGCCCGGTGGATTCGGCGGCAACGCAATCGCGGCGCTGGTTCCCGTGTTTGTGGGCGCGTTCGTGTACTTTGTCGCCGCGCGTGTGTTGAAACTGCCCGAGGCGACGACCCTGGTCCGCCGGTTTCGCTGATCACGGCGGACTCGCAGGTTGGCGTTTGCACGGACGCACGGGGACCTTGACGTAAGAAGAGCGTCGCGGGCAACATGACCAGCTTGCGGTGGCCTGGGCGAATAGGGGGAAGGCAGCGGTGGGGCCACCGTGGGCGTCTGGCGTGGGGCATGTTCGTGCTGTCCCTGCTTTTCGCGCTGGAAGCCCTGGCGCAAAAGAAGAAGCCGGGGATGTTCGATTTTCAGCAGTGGAAGACCCCCGAGGGACATCAGCGCGACGCCATCAAGCACCTTGCGCCACAGCAGTTGGACCTGACCCCGTCGGGTCCGTTCCGTGGTGAGCCACGCAAGGTACGCGTGCGCGTCTACGCGGATCGCGACTACCGCAGCATGATCGTGCACTGGCGCAAGGGTTTCGAAGCGCAGGTCGCGCGCGTGAACCGCGTGGTTGAGGCGGTGTTCAACGTGCGGCTGGAGATAGAGAGCCTGCGTCAGTGGGACAGCCCGCACGCGGGCGTTCAGCTTGAGGCGATTCTGACCGATTTGGAAACGCTGGATCCCGGGCGGGATGTGGACTGGACCGTAGGGCTGGTCACGCCGTTCAAGGGTGTCGCGACGTCAATTCATCAGATCGGCGGCGCGCGCCTGCTCGCGCGCCATTTCGTGTTGCGCGGCATGGACGACGAGAAGGAAGGCCAGGCGCTGGACCGTGAATTCGGCTTGCTGTCCCCCGACGAACGTGCCCGCGTGTACGGCGAGCGCAAGACGCACAAGGAGACAGTCATTTTCTTGCACGAATGGGCGCACACGATGGGAACGATTCACGACGAATACGACACAGCGATCATGCATCCCACGTATGACGCCAAGCGCGCCGCGTTCTCGGAGTTTCAGAAGCGGCTGATCTCATTTGTTCTCGACAGCCGCCTGGCCGCACCCGAGGAGGCTTTTCCCGAGAGCGCGGGGCTGGGCGCGCTGTTGGCCGAGGCCCCCACCGAAGAGGGGACCAGCAAGGAACGCGCGTCGATTGCCGCCCTGGCGGCGGAGCGCGCCCGGCGGACGCGCCCGGATACCGGCGGCCCGCGAAATCAAGGCGAGGCACGGTTGCCTGACCCACCAGCCGCCGATGTCGAGGCCTCCCCCAAGGCGCGCGCTCCGTTGGACGCCGCCACGACGTACGTGCGGCAGAGGGATCTTGGCGCGGCGGTTCCGCTGCTGATGGACGCGATCCCGCACATCGCCCACAAGGACGGGAAGACGTGGGCCCGGCTGGCGTCGCTGGCCACGTCGGTGGGGGCGCTGTCGATGGCGGATACGGCGCTTGGTCATGTGGACCGCGGCCAGCAAAGCCGGAAACTGGCCGAACAGGCGGAAACCCGTCGCGCGCGCATCGCATTGCCGCGTCGCAAAGGCAACTGGGGCCTGAAGGCCGACGACGAGCCAACCTATGCCGCCCAGTTTCAGAAGGTGGACGACCTGATCGGGAAGGGCGAGATCGCGGGGGCTCGCATCCACCTCACCGCGTTCAGACGAACCTATCCGGTCGCACCCGGGGCCGATGTTCTTGAGTGCGCTTTGGAGTTTGGCGCCAAGCGTCTGCCCGCCGCCGTCAAGGCCTGCGAGGCGGCGCTGACGAAGTCCGACCAGACGCTTCGCGCCCACTACCTCCTCGGTTCCATCGCGGCCAGTCAGCGTCGCGACACCGTCGCGGAAAAACACCTGCGCCGCGCCATCCTGCTGGATCCCGGCAATCCCGATTCCTGGCGGGCGCTCGGTCGTCTTTACCGCGCGATCAGCGCGGCCGGGCGGTTGGCTGAACTGGAAGCTCAACACGAGGCGCTGCTGTCGTCGCCGCTTCCCGAGTAGGCGACGCGGAAGGCGCTGGCCGAGGCTGGCTAGATCCCCCGCTCGTGCGGCATGCGGTCGCGTGGGTCCCGGAAGTACTGCATCGGCGAATAGAAGCGCAGGTTCTATGGGTGGTCGTGGCAATCCGAAGGGGGCAGCGTCGTGGCCTCTCCCTTGAGGTAGGACGCTGAACAATAACCACCATCCATCAGCAGAGAGCTGTCGGCAAGGAGATCGCCACAACCGGCGCGGTACAGGATGGCGTTTAGGCAATCCTCGAACCGGGGACGGTTCATTCGTTGAACGTCCTCGGCGGCAGCCACGCCCCCAAGGCTCGCGTAGAGCACCTGCATGAACTGACTGGGGCGTCCAACGCACTCGCTGGCGGACATACCGCCAGAGAAACCTGAAGCGAAAGCGTTTGTAGTTCCATGCTACCGAAAAGCCGGACCGGGCCATGGGACCGTTCGTCCATTCTTGGGTGGCCCGCGCGCTGGAGGCACGGTGGGGTATCGCGAGACCGCCAGGTCGGGGCTGCCGAGTCCGGAAGCCAGGCGTATTTCATGCGGCCGGATGAAAGCAATACGAATTCAGGGGATTAGGGATGGTCGTTGCAATCCAAAGGAGCAGCGTCGTGGTCTCTCCCTTGAGGTGGGACGCCGAACAATAACCACCCTCCATCAGCAGAGAGCTGTCGGCAAGGAGATCGTCACAATCGGCGCGGTACAAGACGGCTATCGAACAATCGCCGAACCTGGGACGGTTCATTCGTTGAACATCCTCGGCCGCATCCACGCCTCCAAGGCTCGTGTAGAGCACCTGCATGAACGGACTCGGGCGTCCAACGCACTCGTTGACGGACATACCGAGATCACCAAAGGTCGCCGCATCGGCCAGTGCCTGGCACTTGAACGCCCGTTCGCACCAAAAGCAATAAAGGTTGCCTGGAGTCGCTTCCAAACAAGCTCCGCTCGGGCGCGCCAGATCTTCGCGCGTCGGCGTCTCGATCCCCGATGCCTTCGCGAGGTCATCGAGAAACCTCTGGTACGTGCGGCCGTCCTCGCGTCGGACGATCGAACGCATCGCCGCATTCGCCTCCAGCGTCGTGGCGTCCACGCCGAGCGTCTTGCCCTTGATCAGCCCCGCACCGTCGAGCACGCCCAGAACCCACGTGAACACAGCTTGATGCGTCTCCAGATCGATCAGCCGTCGCGTCCGCGAGATCGTCGAGTGGTCCGGCGTCAGCTTACTGGCGGGACCCCGAGAAAATCACGCAGGCTCAGCGAGTCGGCAGCTCGCCACGCGATTCCTCGCTCGGGGTCGATACCCTCGAAGAAGCCCAGCAGCAAGCTGCGGAAGTAGATGCCCGGAGCCAGCCCCGGCCGCCCCATCTTCTTCGCGTAGAACTTCGAGCAGAGCCCCTGGACATGCCGGTCGAACCCTTGGTCCGCGAGGATGCGGTTCACCGGCCGATAGAACGGATGGCTTTGCGACCGAAGTTGCTGATGCGTGACGAACAGGTCTTCAGGTGTTCAGGTCACCCGCGACTTCCACCACGGGCCGCTAAGCCCTAGTTCTTGTAGCATGTCGATCGGATTGCGTTCTTGAACCTTTCAAATGCCTGGTTGGGGAATACCGTGAAGGCTCCGTTGCGACTAATCTGACCGTCATTTTCGACGATTGCGACCGTCTCCGTGCTGCCGGTCCTGTGTTCCAAGACAAGCGCCCTCACTCGTCGGTCCGTGAAGGTCTCCTCCGGACGAACCGCGGGAACGGCGGAATTCAGGATCTCAACAATCGTCGAGGCGTCGTCTTCTCCAGAAACCTCGCACTTTGTTCCACCCTTCACAATCTTCTTCGAATCCACCGGTGAAAGCGTCTCAATTCCGAAAGGAAGATAATAGATTTCAAGGGCCCGATGCGGTCGTTGCAGATTATTGCTGGCGGGTTTCCGTGAACAGGACGTCGCTCCGAGAAACATCCATATGGCGGCAACGAGGACAAGATGCATCTTCAAGCGACCTCCAATCAATACTGCCACTCCGGGAGCTCAAGTCTGGTTCGGTCAAACGGATTGCCGCGCTGTCTCATGATTCGATTCTCATTGAGATCTATGTTTTCCATCGGGTTGATTTTGTCGCTTGCACCTGCAAGATGACCGAGTTCGTGGGCGAATATGCGATCGGGGGTGCATAGGGCCCCGCCGGGAGCGGCTTCGTAGTAGAGCGTCAGATCACTTGGATCGAAGACAGTGAAGCGTTCGCTCAGATAGGTGAAGGTCCCGATGCCGGTACCTTCAAGAATGAGTACATCGTACCGCGGTGTGAGCGGCGCACCTGCACCAGGTCCGTTGACCATCAGGTCGAGAATCTCTCTCCCGCGCGCTGTTCCCGTAAGGTCCGCCCGAAGGGCATTGAGAAGCTCGGCCCGCTGCGATTCGGTTCCGCCGTAGATGGTAACGTCCAATCTACCGATCGTTTCATCGGTGTAATTGCCCGTCAAAGCCGCCTCTAGTAGCCTTGGGGGGATTGTCAATTCAAACTTGCCACATTCTTGGAATGGTCGCTTTCGGCCGCCTTAGATGGCCACACCGCGCTCACTTCCTGCTCAACATGCGCGGCGCCCGATCCGGACCCGACGAAGCCACAGAGTGGGGATTCAGATCCCCCGCTCGTGCGGCATGCGGTCGCGCGGGCCCCGGAAGTACTGCATCGGCGAATAAAAACGTAGGTTCGATACGCGGCTGGTGTAGACGCACGCGTAGGCCTCGACCTGTTCGCCGAATTTGCTGATCTCGTAGCCCTCGCGAAAACTGGCGCCCCAGTGCGGGTTGAACGCGGCGTCGGTCTCGCGATCGATCACGCGGTGTTCGGCGTGTGTGCGTTTCAGCTCGCCGCGCAGACGATCGATGTCTTGTTTGACCGCGCGTTGGGCAGTCTTCACTTCGCTGCCGCCCGGGATGTCGTCTTCCGCGTTTACGCGCAGCAACGCACGCATCGCCGACTGCCGTTCGTTCAGCTCGGCATCCAGTTGGTTGAGGCGCGCGTCCAGGCGATCGAGTGCCACCAGCCGAGGTTTCAGGCGGTCCGTCGTCGTGATTTCGTGTTCCAGTTCCTGGACCACCATCGCGGTACGCCAGCTGGTGGATTTTCGCGACCGCAACATGTCGCCGTAGATGTGATCGCCGACGAACAGAACCCCGTCTCCGCTGGTGCGCGCGCGCGTTTCGAACTGTTTGAGGTTGCCGCCCGCATAGATCCGCCCGCGCACAAATGGTCCGTCGGACGTGCGCGTCAACGGCAGTCCCTCGCTGTCCAGCTCGACGAACGGATGGTCAGCCGTGAAGAACTGGGGCTTGCACGCCGCGACCACGATGATGTCGAAGTAGTTTTTCCAGGACGGATACGCAGCCAGCTGACCATCCAGCAGATGCGTCATTACGGGATCCGTGTAGTCCCAGGCCGAGTTGGTCAACAGAAACAGGCGCTTTCCCGACGAGCGCAGCTTGTGCAGGGTCTCGGCCAGGTGTGGATCGCTTCCGATGAAATCGGGCATGCGCGCGCGGACGATCTCTTTGATCGATCCGTCCCGGTGGGCCATGTCGATACATTCGCGAACGTGATCCCACATCGACGCGTAGTCGGGCTTTGACGTTCCGCCCGCGGGTTGGCGATCGAAGTAGTCCACCAGACACGCATAGATCACCGCCTCTGGCAGGGCGAACAGCGAATCGATCCACGCGTACCGGGGTGAACCCAGGCTCATCCGTTCGCGTTGGTACAGGTCCGATACACGGTCACGTTCTATCGGGGAAAGTCCATGGCGCGCGCGCCCCGGAAAGCCATAGCGGTCGGGTTTGAAAATGTTCCCGTTCGCACGGTCCACGACCAGACCGCGTATCGCCAACGCCGGGTCGTAGGCCAGGTGGCGAATTTCGTCGGGATACCCCTTGTTGACGCACAACTTGTCCAGGGTGGCCTGGATGGACAACTGCTCGATGCGGGCCTGATCGTAGATGGCCAGCGTGTAGTCCATGTCGAACCCGACCATCTCGATCTTGTCCAGGCGCAGGTTGCGGTTCACGTACACGCGGTTCTTGCGCGGGATATCGAGAGGCCTTGTGGCGGACTCGATCACTTCGGCTCCCGGTGTGCGATCGACCGCCGCTCCGACGGTAGACATTGGTTTTATGTTAGCACTCATTTTTTCAACTAGAGTCGCCCGGTGAGGATCGCGCTAGGTCAGATCAACCCCACCATCGGTGATTTCGTCGGAAACCGGCGATTGATTGAGGCCGCCCTGGATGAAGCCGGCCGGGGTGGCGCCGACCTGTTGGTTCTGCCCGAGTTGGCTATTTCGGGCTATCCCCCAAAGGACCTGCTTGAACGCCCGGGTTTTCTGGCTGCGGCGCAGGCCAGCCTGGAGGCCCTGGCGCAGGCCGTGGGCGGCCGCCAGTCGCGCACCGCCGTGATCGTCGGGTTCCCCGAGCTGTTGCCGGAAAGCCCCGTGGGCCGCCGCGTGGCGAACGCCGCCGCCCTGATCGACGACGGGCAGGTGATCGCGACCTGCCGCAAGGCGCTGTTGCCCACCTACGACGTCTTCGACGAATGGCGCTACTTCGAGCCCGGCGCTGGCGCCACGGTTGTCCCGTTTCGCGGTCGGCGTCTCGGGATCTCGATCTGCGAGGACATCTGGAACGACGCCGATTTTTGGCCGCGGCGACTGTACCGAGAGGATCCGATGCAGATGCTGGTCAACGCCGGCGCTGATTTGTTGGTCAACATCGCCGCGTCGCCGTTCACGATTGAAAAGCGCGCGCTGCGTCCGCGCATGTTAGCGGCGACGGCGCGTCACTGGAGCCTGCCGCTGGTGTTCGTCAATCAGGTCGGCGGCCAGGATGATCTGGTGTTTGACGGGGCCAGCGCGGTTTTCGACCGGCGCGGTCAGGTGATCGCGCAGGCGCGCGAACTGGCGGCGGATCTGGTTTTTGCCAATGTTGAGGCTGACAGCGACGGTGCCAGTACCGCCCGTGCCAACGACATGCGCGCGCTGGCGGCCTCCCCCGAACACGCGGCGCTTGACGCACTGGTACTGGGAACCCGCGACTACGCGCGTCGGTGCGGGTTCACCCAGGCGCTGCTCGGCCTGTCAGGAGGCATCGATTCGGCGCTGACAGCCTGCATAGCGGCCGAGGCGCTGGGCCCCTCGAATGTGCTGGGGGTCGCGATGCCGTCTCGTTACTCGTCGCCGGGATCGTTGACGGACGCACGCGCCCTGGCGGACACGCTGGGGATCGCGTTTGACACGGTTTCGATCGAACCCATGTTTTCGGCATATCTGGCGACGCTGGGACCGCTGTTCGATCGCGTCGGCTTACCCGATGTCACGGGTGCATCGGATTTGACCGCCGAGAATTTGCAGGCGCGTATTCGCGGCGCGATCCTGATGGCGATCTCGAATCGAACCGGGCGCTTGTTGTTGACCACGGGAAACAAAAGTGAGATCGCGACCGGGTACTGCACGCTGTATGGCGACATGGCGGGCGGTCTGGCCGTCATCAGCGACGTGCCGAAAACACTGGTGTACCGACTGGCGCGAACGATCAACAGCCGCGGCAACGATGTGGGGGAACCCGGTGGGGCTGGTGCGGGCAACGCCGCCGCGCGTCCCGTGATTCCCGAGGCGACGTTGACCAAACCGCCGTCGGCCGAACTGCGTCCCAACCAGACCGATCAGGATTCGCTGCCCCCCTACGACGTCCTGGACGCCATTTTACAGGCGCACCTCGAGCAGGGCATGGACAGCGCGGCCCTGATCGCGGCCGGATTCGCGCCCGCTGTCGTCGAAGACGTCGTGCGGCGTGTGTCTCTCAGTGAATACAAACGCCGCCAGATGCCGCCCGGCTTGAAGATCACCGGCAAGGCCTTCGGTCCCGGCCGCCGGATGCCGATCGCGCAGGCGTGGAAGGGGTGAGCTGAGAAATCGTCTTCATGGGGACACCAGCACGCGCGTGTGCGTCCAGGTGTCGTCCTCGCATCGCCCTTCGGCATCGACCTTCACGCCACAGGCGCAGGACGATGAAATTCGAAAGGTGCCTGGCAGGCGCCAGGTCGCACGTTTTTCCAGCGAGAACCTCAGATCGTCATCAATGGGCTGGTCGATCGGAGCCTTAAATCCCTGCTCCCAGACGAACAGCGCACACGGCCCCCCTTTGCCCTTCCACTTTCGCAAAGGGCTAGCGCACGCGGGACAGCTCAGCATCGGCGCGGGCTTGTAGAGGTCAAACATTCCTGTGTAGGTCTTCGCGACGTTGGCCGCGCGCTGGGGGACCATGGCGGACGACCTTAGCATTGGGAGCTCCCACCCAAAAAGATCTCTGATGACCGTGCGACTGCCTCGCGCGGACACTGTCATCACTGTGAGTGGAAGACATTTGCCGCGTCCAATTCTACGGGCCGGAAACGCCCGGACCCGAATCAGGAGATCCCATGAACGTATCTCTCTGTAGCTCGACCATGTGTGCGCTGGGCCTTGTCCTGGCTTCGTCATTCGCGTGCATAGGCGGAGACGATGATCCACTATCGGTCGCCGTGACCCAGGGGGCGCTGGTCACCGGCATCCTCCCCCCCCGGATCTCAGTCGTGCCGGTGTTCTTGGTTCCCTCTGATCGTACGCCGCCCACGGCCACCGAAACGAAGAAGCTGAAGGATCACCTTGTCTGGTCACAATCCCGCTACAAGGTGATGTTGAAGAATCGCGATACCTTCTTGATTGACCGGGACCCTGTGGTCGTCACCGACTCCCACAATGCGACCTATTGGGGCACCGCCGATGGCGGGACGGTCATGCAGAAAATGCTTTCGAACTTCGCTTTCGACCGATTCAACAACCCTTACATCTATGCGGTCGTCCTTCAGGGGGTCGCGGGCGGGACGGGATCGGTGACCATGAACGGAGGCATCAACACCGGTGGTGCGGTGCTTCTTATCCGGCAGCAGTCGTGGAACGAGCCCAATTTTCAATCCACGTTGCAACACGAACTAGGGCACAGCTTCGGGCTCAATCATAGCTGGGAAAGTGGCTATTTCGCTGGCCCCTCCTGCGGCGGGACCCCATCGACCTGTGTTCAGACAAGCGCGTCGCTGGCCTGCCGGTTCTCCCAGGATCGGGGTTGGACGATTATGTCCTACAACGTATGCCACCAAACCAACGGTATGAACCCGGCGGCAAATCCGGGAGTTCTGCTGCCCGAAGACATCGCCAACTTGGCCTTGAACAAGCGGGTCTTTCCCGCGCTCTACTTCGATCCCGAAACCGATCTGCCTACCAACGTCAGCGGGGTCTATCGCATGCTGGCGCACCAAGGAACCAGCGCTATCCCGGGGCAAGTCAGCGGCGATGTGACCGTCACAACATCATTCGGCGAGACATTCGGCACCGTCGTGACAAACGTTGCGCGGAAGGTGATTCGCAAGAGCAATCCGACCGTGGCGTTCGACCCTGGCACCATGTGGCATTCCGGGCCCACCAATTCGGTGGGCTGGGTGCAGTTGACGGTTCAGTTCCCAACCCAGGTGACCCTGAGTGGTCTGGGGGTCCACACCCAACACAGTGGCGCCTACCACGGCGCCGACAGGGTGCAGGTTACCGCCGGCACCCAGGTCATTGTCCAGAAACCCGTGGCCATCGACGACATCGTGTCCTTCACGCCTACTGCTGCGACGACATGGACCTTCGCCTTCCATTCGACCAGCGGCTACGTGCTCGTTCGCGGTTTGCAGTTCTACACTCAAGGAGGCTCGAATTGGACCACCGAGATCTTCCCCAGTCGCTACCCCATCGAACAGGTCAACTACCTCGACGCGAATCAGATCACCACCGGCTCGGGCGAAACCTTCGATAGCAAAGTGACCAATGCGGTCACCGGCTGGAACGTGCCCGGCAACGATTCGCAGACTGGCTTTCAGCCAACGCTGATGTGGCATTCAGGTCCGACCAACGCCCAGGGGAAGGTGTCGGTCTTGGTCTCGTTCCGCTACCCGGTCACCGCGGACGCAGTCGAGGTGTTCTCACAGCATAGTGGTCAGTACCACCGTGTCACCGAGGTTCAGGTCCAGTACCGCAGGGGAGTCGATCCGTTCATCACGTTGCCGGTGATCGCCTCTCAGGCCACGGGAGCCGACGCGACCGTGGCCTTCTCGCAGGTCGTCAAGGCGAAGACCTTCATACTGACCTTTTCTTCAACCAGCGGATACGTGGTGATACGCAAGCTGCGCTTCAGGTCTCCGCTGGTCAACGGCTATCACGAGCGAACTGACGTGATTTCAGGACCCCAGATCGCTCCCCTCAATTGAGGGTTGCGCCAGACCCTCTCGGGCCGGTGGACGATTGCGGTGCTTAAGAGATCGGGTGAAAAGCATTGACGATCGTTCTGACGGTGGAGTAGCAACGCTCGGGGATATCCGAAGTCGCAAACCAATTTGGAAGGAACGTCACACATGCAGAGCCGGATCTGTTCAACGGTTGGTGGAACGTCGTGGTCGTGGTCGTGGTCGTGCGTCGCCGCGGTCGTCGCCTTGTCTGCGACGGGTGCGTGTTCATCGGGCGGTTCGAAGGCGGGCACGGGCAACGACGCCGGCGGCGGAGCCGACGCGATGACGACCAGCGATGTCGCCACCGAAGGAAGCGCGACCGGCGCCGACGCGGGGGGAACCTTCACGAACGTGGGCCCCGTCGATTTCACGGGAACCGGCGACGTGATCATCACCGGACAGACCGCGAGGCTGCGAACTGCGATGATGGACATCGTCGGAGCGTCCACGCCTGACACCGCGTACAAGTTCATGGAGGTGGAACAGCCCGGCGGCGCCCCGCGTTTGTCGGTTTATGTCGCCCGTTCGTTCCGCATCGAGGCGTCGGCCTTGTTGCGGGTCGATGGTCCGAATCCGGTCGTCCTCGTGGCGCAAGACAAGATCGAGGTGTTCGGAACGTTTTCGGGATCCGGCCAGCGGAGCACGGCGACGGCCGGCGGTTCGGCGTGCACGACCACCGGCAAGGGCGGCGGACCCGGCGGGGGAGGACCATCGAACAGCTATAGCGGCGGTGGCGGAGGATCGTTCTGCGGAATCGGCGGCACGGGCAACGCCGTGTCGGGAACCGCCGCGGGCGCCGGCGGCCCCGCCTACGGAATGGCTTCGCTGGTTCCGCTTCTGGGTGGATCAGCCGGTGGCGGACAAGGGACGAGCGGTGGCGCTGGAGGAGGAGCGATTCAGTTGACCGCGCTGGGCTCGGTGACGATCGGCATCGCCGGCATCGTCGAGGTTGGTGGCGGCGGTGGTGGTGGAAACGCATGCGGAGGCGGAAGTGGCGGCGCGATCTTGCTTGAGGCGCCCGTGGTGACTGTGGCGGGCATCGTGGCCGCGAACGGCGGCAGTGGCGCCGCAAGCACGGGCGGACCATACGGTCAGGACGGACAGCCGGGAGGGACTCCGGCCGCCGGCGTAGCCACGGCCGGCGTGGGAAGCGCCGCCGACACGGTCAACGGAGGCGCGGGCAGCATCACCGGCACAAACGTCAACTCGTCCGGAAGCGGTGGCGGTGGCGCGGGGCGCATTCGCATCAACTCGATCGGAGGCACAGCCATGATCACCGGAGCCGTCTCGCCAGGCATCGCAACGGACTGCTTCTCGCAGGGACAGCTCTGATCGCGGGGGCGCCGGTATCTGTATTTCTTAGATTGGGTCCTCCAAGGCGCGAACGACGGCATTAAGCAGCTGCACCGGCGTGAAGGGCTTCGGCAACAGCTGACCGAAGGCCGCGATGTCCGTCGGGGCGTGGTTGCTGTAGCCCGAAATGAACAGCATCCGCGGCTCGACTCCCTGCTCGCGAAGTCGCCGCGCCAAGGCCAGGCCGCCAATGCCTGGCATGGCCAGATCCGTCACGATCAGGTGGAACGGCGATCGCTCGGCCTCGATGAAGCGCAGAGCCTCCTCGCCGTCCCGGGCCACCATAACCCAGTAGTGCGCGCCCAACAGCACGTTCGCCACCAGGGAGCGCACCGACGGCTCGTCCTCCACGACCAATACGCGCCGGCTGTTGGGTGGCGGCGCCGCCCGCGCTGGCGCCTCCGGGGTCTGGACACTGGAGGGATTGCTCGCCACCCGTGGCAGGAAGATTGTCACTTTGGTCCCCTCGCCCAGCACGCTTCTGACCTGAATGTGTCCTCCCAGATCGGCAACAATCCGTTGCACAGTCGACAGGCCCAGGCCCGTTCCTTGCGTGCCGGGGCGATCCTCGCGCGTCGTGAAGAACGGTTCGAATATCCGTGCTTGAACCTCGGGGGGCATGCCGTGACCATTGTCGGAGACGACCAAGACAACCCATGGTCCTGGCCCGGGAACGGCCGCGGCGCCGTCGCCGGCATGGCGGTCGACCACGATATCGTGCGTCGCCAAACCGATGTGTCCACCATCGGGAATCGCGTCGCGGGCGTTCAGGATCAGATTCATGACGACCTGTCCCACCTGTCCCTGGTCCGCGAAGACCGCCCCCTTTGCCGCCAGCGACAGATCGACCCCGATGTGGGAACCGATCGTCCGCCCCAGCAGGCGCTGTAGTTCGCGCACGGCGTCCGACAGAATGAACGTTCGCGGCGCGACGGTCTCGCGTCGCCCGTGGGCAAGAATCTGCGCCGTCAGGCCCGATGCCCGTTCGGCGGCCGACAAGATGGCATCCAGTCCCACCTGCAGATCCGACGCCGAAGGCGTGTGGGTGCCACCGCCCGACCGGGCCTTCAGGATCTCCCCGTGTCCCGTGATGATGGTCAGCAGATTGTTGAAGTCGTGCGCGATACCGGCGGCCAGCCGGCCAATGCCGTCGACCTTCTGCGCGTGGCGCAGTTCCCCTTCGCGGCGTCGCAGGGTTTCCGCCATGGCCTTGCGATCGGTGATGTCGATGACGTGCACAATTACGAAGCGCAGCGGTCCCACCGCTGCCGCGGGATCGACGGGATCGTCATAGATCCCGCTAAACGTCAGCAGCCCCCACCGCGTCGCACCGTCCTGACGAACGTAGCGTTTCTCGACGCGATAGAAGCGACGCGTTCCCGCCGCAAGCTCGGCGAACAGGTTTTGCTCGGCGACCAGCTCGTCCGGGTGGGTTATCCGCAGCGCCAACGAAAACGGGTCGCAGGTCAGCACGTCGTCAACCGTTGTACCGATCAGGTCGGCCATGGGCTGATTGGCGCGCACGTACCGGTTCTCGAAGGTCGAGATGACGGCCATCGCCGTCGGCGAGGTCTCGAACAGGACATCCAGCCACGTCTTCCATCTCGCGGCCGTGGCCTCGGACTCCGCGGCGCGCGCATCCCGCACAGCGCGGTCGGCGTCCAGGCCCGGAGTCAACGTCATATGTCAGGGTCCAACGAACGTGCCTTGAAGTCAACGCAACCTGCGCTGACCCCGGGTCGGGGATCACGACGGGAGGCAGAATAGGCGAGAGCCAGCCCATGGCATCAAGACGTTGACTTCGTGGTAACCACGTGGCTAGATCTAGCCATGAAGGCGGTCAAGATCGCGGATCTAAAGGATCGACTGTCGGAGCACCTTCGGGCGGTCGAACGTGGAGCCGAGGTGGTGGTCACGGATCGCGACAGGCCGATTGCCCGCATCGTGCCTTTCACCGCTGGTCAACGACTTGCCACGATTGAACCGGCCAAGGTGCCGTTCTCGGTGGTCCGGTCACGAAAGCGACCCCGTCCCGCGCGTTGGGCCTTGCGGTCGGGCGCGTTGCTCGCTGCCGAGCGCAACGACAGGTGAAAGCCTACGTCGACACATCGGTGTTGCTCCGGATCGTGCTCGCTGAGCCGAGGCCACTGATTGAGTGGAAATCCATCGATCTTGCTTTGACCAGCGAGCTGACTCGCGTGGAAGCGCTGCGCACAATTGATAGGGCTCGTATCGAGCTCCGCCTGTCTGACAACGATGTAGCCGAACGGCGCGCTCTGGTTCTCAGCACGCTGGACGGATTTCACGTCGCCAAACTGGATGCGGTCGTTCTGGACCGCGCCACCGAACCCTTTCCCACGCTGCTTCGCACGCTGGATGCCATTCACCTGGCGACGGCCTTGCTCTCCCGAACGCAGCACGAGGGGCTGGTGTTTGCCACGCACGATGCCGCCCAAGCCACCGCGGCCCGATCTGTGGGGTTTCGCGTGATTGGTGCCTCCCGGTAGCCAACGCGCGCGGGGTGCAGTTTCTCTATGTCGGTCTGGGCACCCGACGTGCGCGACACGCTGGTCCGCTGCGCAAAGCCGCCACCCGACGGTGGCACGGCCCCGCTGACGCCCGCCGAATTCCAGATCATCGACAACTGGCTGGCCTTCCTGGCGCCGAACAATTACCCAGCGTCCTGGGAGCATTTTCTCCGCAACCAGCGGCCTCGTTGACCGATGTACATCACGATGTACACTTTAGACATGCCCAAGGTCTACTCGGTCGCCAGCGCCAGAGCACATTTGCCGGACATCCTCGACGCTGTCGAGGCGGGGAACGAAGTACACCTGAGCAGACGCGGGGAGCATGTGGCGGTGGTCCTTTCCAGCGAGCGCTACGAAGCGCTCCGCGGGACCCGGCCCGGTTTCGCCTCGGCGTATCGCGCCTTTCTTGAACGTCAACCCGGTGGCGACGTCGGATTGAACGCGTCTTTCTTTTCTTCACTTCGCGATCGAACTCCAGGGCGGAAGGTTCGCTTGTGACGCTCAGGTACCTCCTTGACACGACGATTGTGTCGGAACCTTTCGCGACAAAGCCGAACCGGAAGGTCATTTCGCGCCTGAACAAAGACGGCATTCATTGCGCACTGGCGGCTCCCGTTTGGCACGAACTGACCTACGGGTTGAATCGCCTACCCGAAGGCAAACGTCGAACCGCGCTCGATGAATTTCTGGGCACGGTCGTCTGGGCGAATTTCCCCATTCTGCCGTACGACGAGGCGGCCGCCGTCTGGCACGGGAGAGAGCGCGCTCGGCTGGAAGACCTTGGTCGGGTGGCGCCGTACGTAGATGGTCAAATTGCCGCGGTCGCCCGGACGCAGAATCTGGTGCTCGTAACGGCCAACGTGAGGCACTTCGCGCAATTCGATGGCTTGTCGGTCGTCAACTGGATGACTTGATCCTGTACAGGACCTGCCGTCGCTGGGGATGTCCCTCGGGCAGCGTCGGAAAATCGAAGTCGTCGAGGACAGACCCGCTCATCCCACACGTTTCTCCCCGAGAGAGAATGGACGGTGGGAAGTCTTCCGTTAACCTTCGTGCGCCCGCCTCCCCCCATACCCCATCGCCGCTGACGGTATTCTCGTTGTGCGAGCAGATCGGAAGGAGGACAATCATGAACATGTGCCCTTCCCTTCAAGTTGCCGCCGCCGTTGCCGCGCTGCTGCTGGCGCGATTCTCCACGGCGCACGCTTGTGTGACGGCGGTTCTCCAACCGCATTCGGTCAATCCGGCGCTGGCGGCCGGCGACACCGTCGCGCCCACGCTGACCGAACAAACGAAGGTCGACCTGTACATTAACCAGACGGAAGGGGCGGGCTGCGGCGTGGGCGACTCTTGCGAAGGACTGGCGCTGCTCAATCTGAAGGTCGCGGTGATGGACAACCAGTCGACGCCCGATCGAATCGGCTACCGGCTGAACGTGGTCGGTGGGACCGTGCCGCCCGGCGTCGCGCTTCCGCGGTTCGATACCTTGGCGTTCGGCAACGTCATTTCCATCCCCTGGAGCCCCAGCGAAAGCGGCGACAGTTTTCGGTTCGAACTGTCCGTCGCTCCCATCGACGAGGCCGGCAACGTCGGTGAAGCCCAACGTGTGGTCGTGCAGCGCAGCGACGGTGGCGCGTGCACCGTCAACCCGGGCGCCGGCATCGGCGATTCGATGCCCGGGATCGCGGTCCTCGCGATGTTCGCCTGGATGATGGTGTCGGGGCGGCGTCCCGATGTCCCGTTACCGATGCTCGGGCCGCTGAACGTCAGGAGGGATCAGGGACCAATGTCAGTCATGAAACTTACGGCTTTGGTCGCTGCGATCGCCATGTCGACGGTTGGGTGCGCGTCCACGTATCGTTCCCAGGAGCCCGGCCGCATCAGCTTCGTCCTGGACGGTCCCGGCTTCTCCCTCTACAAGGACGGGACGACATACGGCGCCAGCGGGTTGTCGAGCGGCCCGGTCCGGGCCGTCGCGGGAAATCCGGCGGCCGAAGAACACGCGCGCACCTTCGTGAGTCGTTCGCGCCTGTTCTGGTCCATCTACGCGGTAGCGGTCGGCTGTTTGGTGACCAGCGTCCTGGTCCGTCCGAACGATCCAGGCCAAGAGGATCACAGAAATATCGCGACGGGTTTCGCAGTCGCGGGATTCACGGGTCTTGCCACCAGCTTGGTTGCCGCCTTCACGGCGCCTGGTCACCTGTATGACGCCGTGAACATCTACAACGACGGCGTTGCGAAGCAATCGAAACCCTAAGCAACGCTGGTCAGCGAGCGGCCTCGCCACGTCGCTCAAATCAAATTGACGTCTTCCATACTATTGATATGCGATCCTCCACCAAGAAGGTTCAGCGGATCCGAACAACCGTCCTGCTGGGGCCTCGACTACTGGCCGCCGCGAAGATTGCTTCCGGCGCCGTAACGAACAGTGCCGTCATTGAGATTGGTTTGCGCGAACTGGATCGCAAGGCAGCCGTTCGCCGTTTGGCCGACAACTTGGGCAACACCGACCCCAGGTTCAAGGCGGCACCGCGGCGGAAAGCCGTATGACCCTGGTCGATACCAGCGTTTGGGTGACGGC
>JANOJB010000198.1:0-5977 GCA_031407985.1 Pseudomonadota bacterium
GACGGGTACGCTGACCGCGGGGCAGGCGAACAACCTCTTCGGGACGGATTCGGCAGTCACGGCCGCGGCGATCCTGGCCAAAGGCGGCATCCCGGTGCGCTGGGACGGTTTCGGCCTACTCGTGGAGCATTGCTGGGTCGAAGCCTACGTGCCCTACGACAGCTACCGGGGAACCAGGAGTCTTCCGGGAGGCGACACCTGGGTGCCGCTGGATCCGTCGCTCAAGGTCTACGACTACCAAGCCGGGCTGCTGGTAGCCAAGGACGTCCAGATGGACTGGAAGAGCTTCTTCGAGAACGGAGTAACCCAGAAGACAGCCGTCGAGATCTGGAAGGACAAGATCGCTGAGCACCTGGCCACCGTCCAGCCCGGGGCGTCCATCGAGGATGTCCCAAGAAAGAGAAGCATCCGGGCGGAGCATCTTGGCGCCCTGCCGCTTTCGCTGAAGGTCCCCGTGAACGAGGTGCACTGGGAGGCTGCCGAGATCGCTGATGAGCTGCGCCACAAGGTCCAGTTCAAGTATTTCGAAGCGAGCACCGCCGATTGGTCTGCGCCGACGGAGCTCGATGTCACGCTTCCGCTGCCTCGCATCCTCTCCGGCCGGATAACGCTGAACTGGATCCCGGCGACCCCGGAGGACGCCGCGATCATCGAGCGTTTCGGCGGCCTCTATCGGACGCCTTCCTACCTCATCAAACTCAAGGCGGCCGTCATGCTCGAAGGTGAGGTCATGGATGCGGGCCTGCCGGTAACGTTGGGGTCGGCGGGTTACCTGCGGCAGTACGCGATTCTCCCTGCCGGTGTGCAGGGGGCGACGGATGATTTCGGCAATGTCTACCAGGTGATCAAGAAGCAGATCGACTGCCCGAGTATCTACGGCCTGGGGTTTGGCTTTCAAGGGTATGCCGAAGAGTACGTCCAGGAGCGCATCGCACGTTTGGAGGCAAGCCGGGAATCGCACAGCTATGACGATGTCTATGGCGAGATCGCTTACCTCAATGCGATCACCTGGTACCAGCGTGTCTATGATTCCGATACGGAGGCGGCTTCGCTGAGGCATTTCACGAACTACCCGAGCCAGGTGGCGATGGGCTTCTCGCAGCTTGGGGCTGGTGTGGAGGGCATGCTGGGTGGAGTCTTGGCGGTTAGCGCCGCAGCAGAGACCTTGAGTCTCGATATGCTGATGGTCTGGACGATGACGCCGCTTCATCTTGAGCAGGTTGAAGAAGATGTTTCGAAGCTCATGGGCGCTAGCGATTCGCAGTTGGAGCACATGGTGCTGGAGGAGTATTACACGGTCCAAGCCGTCTCTGCGGTCAAGCTGATCCAGCAAGCGTACGCGGACGGCGTGCCCGTGCGCAACGGCTGGGTTGATCCGTCGCAGGGGGCGCACATCTTCATGGATGGGGATGTGGAGATCTTCAACTACCGCGGGCGCGGGAGAATCGAGGGTGGGTACTTCATCAGCGGTGACCTGTCGGGCGGAAGTTTTGCGGCATACATCGGGGTGAGCATCAAACGAGGCGCGCACTTTGTCTTTGCCCAAGGCGGGCCGCTGGCCTTCCGTGTGGCGCTCAATTCTGTTGCCCCGATGAAGGTCATAGGGAACTACTCGTTCTCTTCGGTGCTGGTGTTTCGGGGGGCTACTCAACTCCAGAACACCTTCAGCTACAAAGTTGTATATCTGGGGAATGAATGGCAACGGCAAGGCACAAATTGGGTCCTCGTCGGGCTCTACAACCTCGACGTGACCCCGAGGGACGCAGCCGGCAACCCCGATTGGTCTGTCCTCACCCCTGGGAATTACACGCTGCAGCTCACGCTGAAGCCTTACTACTGGATTGAGGATTTTCACGTTGGGACGGTACCGTTTACGGTTTACGCCGCCATCGGTCAAAATGATCCGATACGCCTCCAGGACGGTCAGGGCAACGCAATTCCGATCAACTACAGCAGCGGTCGGATATATCTGCCGTTCGGCGAGCAGGTGTGCATCAGTGGCGTGCCGGAGTTCTGGATCCGAAAGCTGGATGGCAGTACCTTGCTACACTCACTGGGAAGCGCCTGTTACAGGCCGACGGCGCCGGATTACTACAAGGTAGTCTACATCTACCGCGTGGGCGGCCAGCTCTATAATGGAGTGGTGGAGGTAGTTGTCCTTAAGGTGGACTTGAAGTACGCATCACTTCCAGAAGAGACGCAGCCTGCACCGAACGAGGAAAACCCGGGCGGTTTTGAAGCTCTCAACGACAATGACAACGATGGCGAGACAGGCATCGACAAGGACAGATCAACAGCGCTACCGGAACTGAACTCTGCGGATCCGGACCTGAAAGCCATCACGTTCACAATGACTCCATTACCTGATACCGGGATAGTTTCTCTCACATTTCCAGCGGGGATACGAGTGTGGGAAAACGCTAAGAAGAAGAAGTTGATCACCGGGCCTTGGGACCTTGCATCATCAACTCAGAAATCAGCTTTCCAAGCCCTTCTGTCCAACGGGGCATGGCTCGAAGGGATCGGAACGGGTACTGGTGATCTCACGCTCTCCTATGGATCTGTCTGCAGCGACAAAGTCAAACTCACCGTAATTAATTTGGTAGAGATGACCGCTTACCGTCCGACGACTGATGGGCCGGCTTACGGTCAACCATTCGCCAAGCATGAAGTGCCCGATGACCAGGAGGAAACACCGGGGGCTGGAATCCGGGTGAATGGCGACAGTGAATCAGCGGCAAACGAGAACGATTTGATAGAGGTGAAACTCAAAGCGGAGCCGTACCCGACCCCTTCAGGTGTGGTATATGTACTCAAGCGGAGCAACATGAATATCAAAGTATGGGACAGCCAGCGTGCAGGAACGGCGATATTGGTTTCCGGAACCGAAGCCACAATTACGTTCAGTGCTGCGACGAAAACGGTATGGGTTGAAAATCAAAGCGGAGGCAGTGCCGACCTTGAATTTGTCGCACGGTCAGGAAGTACTGACATTTGTTCCGACAAGATCCACTTCTTTCCTTTCTCAAGTGTTGTTGTCTTCTTCGAGGGCGAATTCGGGGTTCCATCTGACCCTCCAGGGGGAGGGACAAGCACACTGGCCCTTGCCGCCTACATGAATGGCTACGATGTCCATCTTTATGCTGAACCGGACGGCGACACGCCAAATACAGAAGACGCTGCATTCAATGAAATCGACAGTGCTGTTGAAAATCGCCGGGTCAATGCTGTCGCGATCATCGGATATAGTCACGGCGGTGGCTCGGTCTACCGAGTTTCCACCCGCATGAACGCGGATCAGACCGTTTTCAGTTTGGCATTCACCTCATATATTGATGCCATCTCGCAACCGTTTCTGGACTTCTCTGCAGAAAACCGACGTCCGGTCGGTTCCGCTTTTCATGTCAACTACTATCAGACCGCGAATATGAACGACGCGCCGCTATTCTTGGACGGCGCGCCGAGTACACCGGCTGGAGTAGGCTTTGAAGACAACGTCGATGATCCGATTGTCATGGAAAGCCACACAACGATCGACGATGCTCTGGTCGTCCAGGAAGGAATTCGTACTCGTTTGTTTCAGCATGTCAATCGCTAACGTGGGGGCGTCTTGTGAACCGTTGCTGTGTCGTTAGAAATCTCATAATCTATTTTTGCATTGTTTTCGTAAACTCAGCGGCGGGAGTTTCTTCGTGGGCCGCTACGCCGCTGGAAAATGTGCAGGCAGGCAGTATTGTACTTGACGCGCAGGTTCAGGAGGAGATAAGTCGAATAGTTGAAGTGCTTTCGTCACGGAATATGCCGGAAGATGATGTTCAGAAGGTCGTGCAGGAATTTAAGAAATTCAAGAATCGGACTCCGCAGGAATTACTTCTTCAAGTCCTGGCTGTCTACGGGGGGAAGGATGAATACCGCAGCAACCCACAGGCAGAAATTGTAAAACGTTTATTGCTCTCGAATCTGCTTCAAGAAATGGAACCTCTGGACATCATTACCGCTGTGGCTCCGAAGTACGAGCAAGCGTCCAGCGCGAAATTGCAGAAGAGTCTTCGCCAAGCACTGGATGTGGCGACTTTCAAGGGCGGCCGTGTCGATCCAGATCTCAATGCTCTCTCAACTTACATCGAGCAGAACAAGAATCAGCCGCCGCAGAGACTCGTTGGATATATGTACAGCCAAAATCCACAGGCCGCCGTGTTATTCATGGCTCGGGTTTACGGAGGCAAGGCCGCTGAAGCCGAACTTGCCGACAAGCTCAAGGGTGATCAGAAAACCGTCTTGCGGTCTCTCGCCGAGCGGCCTGAATGGTGGGCTCGTTTGTACGTGGCGGAGACGATGAAGAAGACTGTCCAGTTGCGCGACACGACGATACTCAAGAAGTTGGAAGCCGACGATAATCAGTTGATCCGGGAAAAGGTTGCCGACATTGCTGCCGGTAAGTGAACCGCCAGCGGCCCTGTAGTATGTAAGGGGATAGGGGACGTTGATGCATTCAGTGCATAATAGTGGTGCGAACGGGGGAAGGTGTCGCTCCGTCACGGTTCTCGCATGAGGCCGCGAGAACCGCGCCGTCGCTTGTTCCTGTGCCAAGAGACCGTTCCCATCCATGTCAGTTTCCCATGAGCGTGCAAGTGCAAAGCGTTTCCCGTTCCAAAGCCAGGTCCCCCCGCCCGCCCGACGTACTCCGGGTCGCCTACGCCGGCAGCGGACTACGGTCGTTACGGCGCGGGTAAAGACGCTCCCGCGCGGCACATCCGATAAACGCGCGTTTATCGGACGTGGCCCTACGGTCCCGCCCCTTGCAGGCAAGGGCAGCGGCTAAGGAAGATCCCCGTGCCGCAAGGGTCGCGCCCTACGGGCTCCCCGCGCTCCCGCTTTTACATAATCGAAGATTATGTAAACTTTCCCCGGGCGCCTCCACTCCCTCTACCCGCAGCCAGTTCCGGCAACGCGGGGCACGCCCGCCGCCCCCCGGAGCGGGGGGCTCCCTACCGGTTCCAGTGCCTCGCTCCGTTATCCGCTTTGCAAAGGGCGCAAAGCGGTCGCCGTCGCTCCCGTGTAGAAGTGTTGCTCCGTCACGGTTCCCGCACACGGCCGCGAGAACCGCGCCGTCGAGTTCCATGCCCTGTTTTCGTGACGAAGCCGGCGATGAAGACGAGGACCACGGCGCCGTTCTCATTCTCGTCACAGGGAACATGTCCTCGGCCAACGGCACACCATCATTTAGCGGCAGATCCTCGCCGCTGGCGGCGGCAAAGAGGGCCTTGAGAGCCGGGCTCAAATAGCGGCAATTCGGTGTCGGCCAGGCGCAGCAGATGCGTAAGGCACAGCGGTACCTCTTCACTGCTGAGCGCGTGTCAAGAGGTATTGACAACAGCAGGCACTGTAATATACTTAATTACAGAAAGTACGGTAAGGGGCGTAAGTAGAATACAGACCAGCAAGGAGAAACAATTGATCACCGTTGATGGGAAAAGCTATCAGACCGTGTCCGATGCGGTTCAGCGGTTCGGCAGCGGATGCCGTGTTCGCTTATCAAGCGTTCGCCGGGGTGCGTTTCGCCATCAATGAGCGAATGGGCCTGAGTGTGGAATATCATTATCTTCATACCGGCTCGTCCAGCATCGAGGCCGACCACACCGTCGGAACGACCTCCGATACCTTGAAGCTGGGCCGGACTCAAACCCACAGCGTCTCAGTGGCGTTTGATTTCATTTTTTGAAACCGGTCGTTTCTCGACAAATGCTTTGGTTCTCCGCAGATTATCGCGGATGTCGTTACATAATCACCCGCTGGTCATTGCGGGGAAAACTTTTTCCTCGCGCCTGATTCTCGGCACGGGGAAGTTTTCCGCGCCCGAAGCCATGCGCGATGCCTTGGCCGCCAGTGGCGCCGTGATGGTCACAGTGTCTTTGCGCCGGGCCGACTTGAGCGGCAAGAAAGATCCGTTTGCCAAGATCCTCGAATTCATTGATGT
>JANOJB010000206.1:0-5079 GCA_031407985.1 Pseudomonadota bacterium
TGCTCAAGTAATCTGAATTACATGAGAATAGCGACATTGAGTATCGCGACAGTATTGCGACAAGTATCGCGACAAACTCGCGACACCACTTGCGACACGCCCGCAGTCCCCTGCCTGACGACCGCTGACTTCACCTGATCCGCCCCTGCTGTACCATCGAGACGCCCGATGATCAGCGTGTTCGCCTTCCTGCAACCCGAGTGGCCTGATGTCTTTGAGTCGGCCCACAAAGCCACGTCGGCGGTGTATCCCGACCCGCGGACCGCCTGCTTCTATGCACGGCGCGCGCTGGAGCTGGCGGTAGCGTGGGCGTACAAGCACGATCCCGCGCTGCGGCTGCCGTATCAGGACAACCTGAGCGCGCTGATTCACGACCCGACGTTCAAGACCACCGCCGGCGATGCCGTGTTCAGCAAGGCGCGCGTCATCAATACGCTGGGCAATCAGGCCGTCCACAGTCATCGCGCGATCCAACCGTCAGACGCCGTGACGGCGGTTCGTGAACTGTTCCACGTCGGGTATTGGCTAGCCCGCACGTACGCGCGCGGCGCGAAGCCGGCCCCGGGGTTGGCGTTCGATGTGATCGCGCTGCCCAAGACCACGCCAATTCCGAAGCAGACCATCGACCAACTGCGGACGCTGGAGGCCGGGCTTCGCGAACGGGACGAGAAGCTGTCGGCGCTGCTGGCCGACAAGGCGTCCTTGGATGATGAGCTCAAACGCCTGCGCGCCGAGATCGCCGAGGCGAAGAAGGCCGCCGCTGCCCAGCCCGACACGCATGACTACTCCGAGGCCGAGACGCGCGATGCCTTTATCGACCTGCTGCTGAGGGAAGTGGGCTGGCCCCTCGCAGAGCCGCGCGACCGCGAGTTCGAAGTCGCCGGAATGCCCAACAACCAGGGCAAGGGCTTCGTGGACTATGTGTTGTGGGGGGATGACGGCCGGCCCTTGGCGCTGGTCGAGGCCAAACGCACGCGGCGCGACCCACGGGTGGGGCAGCAACAGGCCAAGCTGTACGCGGACTGTCTGGAGGGGCAGATCGGCCAGCGCCCCGTGATCTTCTATTCCAACGGTTACGACCACTGGGTTTGGGACGACGCCAGATACCCGCCGCGATCCGTGCAGGGGTTTTACAAGAAGACCGAGCTGGACCTGATCATCCAGCGACGCAATACCCGAAAGGCCCTGGCGACGGGCGAGATCAACCCGCGCATCGTCGAGCGGTACTACCAGACCCGCAGCATTCGCCGTATTGGCGAAGCCTTTGAGCGCGAGCATCAGAGAAAGGCCCTGGTCGTCATGGCAACGGGCGCGGGCAAGACGCGCACCGTGATTGCGTTGGCCGATCTGCTGATGCGCTGCAATTGGGCGAAGCGCGTCCTGTTCCTGGCCGATCGCGTGGCGCTGGTGAATCAGGCCGTGCGCGCGTTCAAGACATTCCTACCGGACGCATCGCCCGTAAACCTGGTCACCGAGAAGGACACCGAGGGACGCGTGTTCGTTTCGACGTATCCGACGATGATGGGGTTGATCGATGATTCGCGCGATGGGCAGCGGCGCTTCGGAGTCGGGCACTTCGATCTGATCGTCATCGACGAGGCGCACCGATCGGTCTTTCAGAAGTACGCCGCCATTTTCGATTACTTCGATTCGCTGCTGGTGGGCCTGACCGCAACGCCGAAGGCCGAATTGGGGCGCAACACCTACAAGCTGTTCGATCTTGAGGATGGCGTTCCCACCGACGCGTACGAACTGGACGACGCGGTGAAGGACAGATTCCTGGTGCCGCCCCGGGCAGTGTCGGTGCCCGTGAAGTTCCAGCGCGAAGGAATCACGTACGACGATTTGTCCGAGGAAGACAGGGACCAGTGGGACGCCCTCGAGTGGAGCGAGGATGGTGATGTGCCTGATCGCGTGGAGGCGCAAGCCGTCAACAAGTGGCTATTCAACAAAGACACCGTGGACAAGGTGTTGGCCCACCTGATGACCCACGGGTTGTGCGTCGCGGGCGGCGATCGGCTGGGCAAGACGATCCTCTTCGCCAAGAACCAGGCCCATGCGGACTTCATCGCCGACCGCTTCAACATCAATTACCCACGCTTCAAGGGCGAGTTCGCCCGTGTGATCACGTTCAAGACCGAATTATGCCCAGAGCCTGATAGACAACTTTTCGAACAAGGACAAGGCGCCACACATTGCCCTGTCGGTGGACATGCTGGACACCGGCATCGACGTCCCCGAAGTCGTCAACCTGGTGTTCTTCAAGGTCGTACGATCGAAAACCAAGTTTTGGCAGATGCTGGGGCGTGGCACGCGTCTGTGCCCGGATCTCTTCGGCCCCGGAAGGCACAAGGAGTTCTTCTACCTGTTCGATTACTGCCAAAATCTGGAGTTCTTCGGGCAGAACCCAGCGACGACGGAAGGCGGGGCGGGGGAGTCCCTTGGCAAGCGGTTGTTCAAGCGTCGGCTGGAGGCGATCGGCGAGCTGGACAAGAAGTTGGGCGCGAGCGCCACGGCAATGGTCGAAGCGGCGCCCGTCTTTGGCGAACCAAAAACCGACGCCGAGCTGCGCCTTGCCGTCGCCGGAATGTTGCATGACGAGGTTGCCGCGATGAACCTGGAGAACTTCGTCGTCCGGCCCAAGCGACGCGCCGTGGAGAAATTCGCGAGGGCCAAAGCCTGGACGCAGCTGTCGAATGAGGATCTGTCCGAGCTGTCCCACGAGGTTGCGGGACTGCCGTCGGAGCTTGACCCCGAGTCGGAGGAAGCTAAGCGCTTCGACCTGCTGGTCCTGAACCTGCAGCTGGCCGTCTGGCGATCCGAGCCTGCCTTCGCGCGACTACGCGACCAGGTGAAGGCGATCGCGGGACTGCTGGAGGAAAAGTCCGCGATCCCGATGGTGCGCGAACAAATGGCGCTGATTCAGGACGTGCAAACCGACGAATGGTGGCAGGACGTCACGACGCCCATGTTGGAGGTGGTTCGCCGGCGGCTGAGGAATCTGGTTCAGCTGATCGAGAAGCAGAAGCGGATCCCGGTCTATTCCGATTTCGAGGACGAACTGGGTACCGAGACCGGCGTGGAACTGCCTGGTTTCAAGACCGCCGACGGTTTCGAGAGGTTCCGAGCGAAAGCCCAGGCCTTCCTGCGAGCGCATCAGGACCATGTCGCAGTTCACAAGCTCCGCATGAATAGGGCGCTGACAGCCGCGGACCTCGCCGAGCTGGAACGCATGCTGGACGAAAGTGGGGTCGGGGAGCCCGAAGACATCAGTCGCGCCAAGACCACGGCGAACGGTCTGGGGTTCTTCGTGCGCTCGCTGATCGGCCTCGACCGAGAAGCAGCAAAGGAGGCCCTGGGCGGCTTTCTAACGGGAAAGACCCTGGGCGCAGGTCAGATCGAATTCGTGAACCTGATCGTGAATCATCTGACTGAACACGGCGTGATGGAAGCGAAGCTACTCTACGAGTCGCCGTTCACGGACCTGACGCCGCACGGACCCGACGGCCTTTTCACCTCGGCGCAGGTGGACGAGTTGATGGGTGTTCTTGAACGAGTGCGGACGACGGCCACCGCGGGCTGAGATGGTCCGGCTCAAGAAGCTACGCTCGGTCTGACTTCGGCACTGTGCTCGGGAGGTCTACGATGAAGGCGCAACCGACGCCTGGGACGTCGCGAACCTTGATAGTTCCATTGTGCGCCTCGGCGGCTTGCAACGCGATGGCCAGCCCAAGGCCGAAGCCGCTTCGATCCTTCCCGCGCTGCACCAGTGGCGTGAACAACTCCTCCGCTCTCCCCGGCGGTAGGCCGCCGCAGCCATCGGCTACCTCGATCGTCACCCGACCATCAGCGTGTCCTGCCGTCAATTTCACAGTCGAGCCCTCGTGGCTGAACTTCAAAGCATTGTCCAGCAGGTTGGAGATCGCCGATCGAAGCAGACGCGGATCGGCTTCAATCATCAGATCTTCCGGTGCCGACACCACCGTGGTTACGCCCTTGGCTTGGGCCTCGATGCCCGCGTCGACCTCGATCTCATGCAAGAACATCCGAAGGGCGACGGGCGCCATCCGAGGTGTGACACCCATTTTGAACGAGACATCACTCAAGACGCTATCGATCATCTCCGAAGTGCGTCGTAAGCCGCGCTCGAGCATGTCGACCGTCCGGCTCTGAGCAAGTTCGGTACGACGAAGGCGCTGAAAGGAGAGTCGGGCGGCGCCGAGCGGGTTACGCAGCTCGTGAGCGATGAAGCCGAGGTGCTCCGACGTCTGCCTCTGTAGCTCCAGATCTCTTTGCTTGACGTACTGAGCGACGGCGTCGGCCATCCCAACATTCAACCATCTCACGATGACCTCCTGGTCTCGCAAGCTGATTGAGAGCTCCGCCTCACCAGCGATCTGTAGGATGCATTCGTGAAGCGCACCGTACTCACGGACGACCTCGGCGACGTCGAAGCCGAGGCCAAACCGCTGCTCTCCGTGTTCTTCCGCGTGGGCGCTCATGGCGGGCAACGGGACGGCCTCGGGATAAAGCGCGCGGATAAGCTCGTCGACAAACGCTGGCATATGATCGAGCAGCTCCGCGTGCGGAAGACCTGCCGCTGCGACAGCATTTTTTATCCTGTCACCCCATGTCTCAAGGAGGCGGCTGCGCTTCTCCTTGAGAACGTCATACATGGCTCGGGAGGTCGCATCGCCATCCATCCGGCTAGGATGGAGCCGCATGGCTCCTCATCGCAACCCTTTTCGGCGCCGTGCAGCGTCCGGGTGCCTGGACTGTCCGTGAAAACTGAACGTGAGGGATGGGCTTGCCCTCCCCCGCGCGATCATCCGCCGAGCAGTCGTTCCAAGAATCCGTGAAGATTCGCTGACGGTGTCCCAAGGAAAGCACGCCCCAGCTGGGCGGAGAGCCGCGCCAGCGGGGGTCCCGTCTCGGAAACGCGTGCCAGCGCGGCGACGGCCGCGCGCGCGGAAGCATCTTGACCGCGGCCGGCACGCAACACCAAGGCCTCAAGGGCGGCGAAGCGACGGGCACTGTCGGTTTCCGATCCGATCAACGTTTCGGCGAGCGCGTCCGGTG
>JANOJB010000220.1:0-12800 GCA_031407985.1 Pseudomonadota bacterium
GTGGGAGTCGAACCCACGTTGGACTTGCGCCCAAACCTGATTTCGAATCAGGCGCCTTCGGCCACTCGGCCACCTCTCCGGAACAGGCGGGATCGTTTATCACCGCGGACGTGTGGAGTCGACAGGAAGCGTCCGGATGTCGCCGATCCGACTGCGTTTGTCCCGGCCGTGGCGCCGGTTGATTCCAGCCGGGCCCGATCCGCGACCAACGGGGCGGTGATATGGTTGCGCCGATGACAGCGGCGGCTTGGCGCGATCAACATCGGGGGGGGTGCTGGCGACGACGGATCGGCGCCACGACCCGTTTGTACGTGCTGCTAGTGCTCGCCGCGATAGGTGCCAGCGCATGCTCGTCGTTCACACGGGACAACCCCCGGTACTGCGACAAGGACGGAACCTGCGGCCCGAACGGAGCGGGGAGCTGTCATGTGCCCACCCGAACGTGCGTGGTGGAGAACGTGGGAACGGACGGGGGCAGCGGCGGCGCCACGGGAACGGGCGGACGAACCGGCGTAGGTGGGATTGTCGGAACAGGAGGCCGTGGCGGCGCGGGCGGCGTTGACGCAGGAACGGACATGCCCGACGGCGCGAACGGGGACGGAGGCGGACCCGACGTGCCGGAGGGTTGTATGCCGACATGCGGCGGCAACAAACCGATATGCGTCAACCGGACTTGCGAGTTTTGCACATCGGACCCTGAATGCCGGACGGCCACCCCGATGAATCCGTTCTGCGGGACAACGACCGCGACGCTGGGAAGGTGTATCGCGTGCAATGCCGACGTCGCGTGCGACGGATCTCCTTCGGGCCCCGCCTGCTTCGAAGGCTCTTGCGTCGCATGCTCGGCCAGCAGGCCCTGCGCGGGACCGACAAATCCGATCTGCAATTTGTCGACTCACGCGTGCGAAGCGTGCATGGTCGATGGGCAGTGTTCCAGCAAGACCGCCACGCCGTTCTGCAATGCCGGGCTCTGCGTCGCCTGCAAAGCTCACGGAAACTGCCCAGCCACGACTCCCATCTGTGAGGGGAACGTCTGTGTTCCCTGCGCCTCCAACACGCGATGCGCGGAAAGAAATGGGATGTTGCCCGCGTGCGTGACCGCCACCGCGGACAACAAGGGCACGTGCGTCGAGTGTACGGTGCACTCCGAGTGCACCACGGCGGCCAAGCCCATCTGCGTCGACAACAGTTGCAAGCCGTGCTCGGCCGATAGCCAGTGCGTGGCCAAATCTGGCACGAATCCAGGCGTCTGCATGCTGCACACCGATGGACACTGCGCGACCAGCGCGGAGGTCCTGTACGTCAAGGCGGCCGCCCCCTGCGACGACAGCGCCACGGGAATGGGTCTGCCGAGCGCTCCCTTCTGCAATCCCCCACGCGCCCTATCAGCACTGACCACCGTGAAGAACGTGATCGTCATTCGCGGAACGATGTTGCCAGGTGTCGCTTGGACCTACGCGGGAACCGAAAGCCTGACGGTGATCGGCCAAGAAGGGGCGAAGATCGGGCCCGGCGCCGGCGTCGGCATCTCGATCACATCGGGTGATGTCTATATCCGCGGACTGACGGTCACCGGAATGACCGACGTGGGCATCTCGGTCTCGGGAGCGGCGACAACGGTGAAACTCAATCGCATGACCGTTGTCGCGAACGCGGGCGGCCTGGTTGTGAACGGCGCCGGCTTCGAGATCAGCAACTCCGTCTTCTCCGACAACAATGCCGCGTCGTCTCCTGCATCCTTTGGCGGCGTCTACCTGAACGCAGCCCCGGGCCGACCGTCTGTGTTCCGCTACAACACAGTCACCGGAAACCTCGGCCCAGGTCTGGTGTGCTCTGGCGCGTATCCGGTCAGCGGGGTCTTGATCGCGAACAACACGACCAACCAGGTAACGGCCTGCACCTTAGTCGGCACGGACTCTGTGGTGGGGCCCATTATTGCTCTTGATTTCGACACCAGACCCTACCGTTTGACCACCGCATCGCCTTGCTACAACAAGGGCGGCACCACATTCCCTGCTGACGACATCGACGGCAACCTTCGACCGCTCGGGATGAGGGTCGATTGCGGCGCGCACGAAATCCAGTAGTAGTAAGGCGGCCGACCGATTCCCGACGCGCCTCCATCATTGAGGGCGCGCCTTCAGACCTTGATGATCGGAAGTCTGCGACCGGTGCGGAGCGCATTGACGAGGTGAACAATGTCATTCGGATCCGAGGTGACGATCGCGTCGTCACGAACGCTGGCGCCCGCAACCACCATCGCATCAATGACGTCGCTGGTTCCTGCCTCCGCGAGAAGGCGTCCGATAGCGCGCGCACCATCCTCGGTTAGCGGTTCCAAGACGCACGCCGGAAGCAGCCGATCGATCAGGGGGTTGCGACCCCGCCATGCCTGCGCGAAGACCGGAGCCGGAATCGTAATCACGGCGTGACGACGAACGGCTTCCTGCCAGATGGCGCGGAAGATCTCGGACCGACGTTCGGCGGCGATGAGCGCGCCTGCGTCCAGGGTCAGTCCTCTGGCCACTGGCGGCGCACCTCGGAGATCGCGACCTCGGAGGCGGGCCCTTGCTCGGCGACAAGTTCATCAAGCACCCGACGCGCTTCCTCGTGACGAAGCTGGGCGCTCGCCGCGTCGGCCAACCAGGCCGAAACGTTTCCTCCTCGAGATCGCTCCGCCGCTTTTTTCACTCGACTGACCAGCTCATCGTCCATCGAAATTGCCAGTTGTTTCGAGGCCATCGACCTATAATATGATGATATTATTTTTGCGACAAGGAGCCCGCCAACGATGGGCCGACAACAAACGGCGGGGCACCCTAACGCTGGGTTGGAGTCCAAAAGGTATCCTTGACTTTGCTGATATTGATATCCATTATCAATATCAAGGTGCCCGCGTGATTCTCTGCTTGTGCCAAGGAGTCTCCGATCGAACCGTCCGCCTGGCGGTGGTGAACGGCGCTTCGTCCATCGACGCGGTGGCCGCCCGCTGCGGGGCCGGGACGGACTGCGGATCTTGCCGGCACGCTATCCAGGATCTGATCGAGGACGCCCACGGGGAAACCGCCGCCGGCTCTTGTGGTCATGCGGGTCATGCCGGACACGTCGATTCCGGCGCCACGATGGCCCCGTCGGTTGCGGCCGGCCCCTGACGTGGCTAACGTCCGGGTCGTGAACCCCATCAAGACCCACGCCGACGTCATCGACATCCTGAACGAGGCCCTGACCGCGGAGCTGACCGCGATCAACCAGTACTTCATTCACGGCAAGATGTGCCAGAACTGGGGATACCACCGGCTGCACGAAAAACTGCGCGCGGAATCCATCGACGAGATGAAACATTCCGACGCGTTGATTGAACGGATTCTGTATCTGGGTGGTGTCCCGAACGTACAGCGTCTGTTCAAGATCAACGTGGGCGAGACCGTACCCGAGCAGCTGAAAAGCGATCACGCGCTGGAGAAGGACGCCATCGCCCGCATGAACCGCGGCATCGAAATCGCACGCGGCCACGGCGACAATGGCAGCCGCCACCTGCTGGAAGAGATCCTGAAGTCCGAGGAAGAGCACTTCGACTGGATCGAGGCACAGCTGACCTTGATCGAGCAGGTGGGCGAGGCCAACTACTTGGCGCAGCAGATCCGGTCCTGATCCGTACGGTCTCGGCACGGGAGCGGCGACGGCCGATCGCCCGTCGGTTGTCTCAGTTGCAGCCGATCTTCTGCGTGCCGACGGCCAGATCGTCGATGTAGATCGGCCACGGGTACGCGCTGGAATAGGGGCGCGCGCCCACGCGCAGGTACCTCCAGATCGCGGGGTTCGTGTTCACCACCATGTCCGCGGCGGTGCCGTGGATGTTGTACATCTGGCTGGCGCCGTCGATCAGCAGCGTGGCGGTGGTCGCGTTGCTGGCGTTGCGCACGACGTGCAGTTCCAGGCAGTACCACTTGTCGGCTTGCAGCTTGAACCCCGTGCAGCCCGTGATCTCCTGGCCACCCGTGATGTTGACCTCGACGCCCCTGCCATCGAAGGGCGCCGCCGAGCACGAGTTGTCGCCACGAAACCCGACACGAATACCGGGATCGTCGGTGTTCATCGTGGGATTCAGATCGTACGCGACCAATTCGTGCGCCATGAACTGGGTCGCGTCACCGGCCGCGAAGCGCACCCGCGACCTGACCCAGAAATCCGTGGGAGGTGTCGCGCCGAGATCCGCGTGCAGCATGCACTCGCCGTAGGGCACACCCTGGCTGGCCAGGGATTTCGTCCCGCTGGTGGCGGTGGTCGTGTCGACCTTCAGAACGAAATTCGTGGCTGAGCAGTTTGTCGTCAACCAGGGTGCCCCTGTCGGCTTGACCCCCGTGGTTCGGGATTCGAAATCGTCGCACAGGATCAACCCCGGCGCGGTGCACGGTCCCGCGGTGCCGCCCGTCCCGACGCCACCACCCGAACCGCCAGGGGCGGGTGCACCGCCGGTCCCTCCCCTGCCTCCGGTACCCGTGGTGCCGCCGGTGTTGGCGAAACCGCCGCCGGACGCGGAGCCGCCGATGCCGATCGTCCCACCGCTGCCGGTGATTCCGCCACTCGACACGCCGCCACCGCTGCCGGTGGTCCCACCACTCGACACGCCGCCACCGCTGCCGGTGGTCCCACCACTCGACACGCCGCCGCCGCTGCCGCTGGTCCCACCCGTGCGGTTCGCTCCACCGCTACCGACGGATGCTCCTCCGCCACCGGCGGGATCGCTGGCGGGACACCCAAACAATCCGACACCGACGCCAGCGAAAACCAGGCAATGCGCGATCGAACCGTTGGAACGCATGAACTAGCGATACAGCAGCATCTGGGCTGCGCGCAAGCGTCGGACGGACCGGACGCGCCTCGATTCGGCATGTCATTGCGGACGCTGAGCGATGAGAGGACAATTCATCCGCTTGTCTATTATCGTTCTGATGGAGGCTTCATGAATGGCTCGCGGCTGCTGGCAATAGTGATGGTGGTCCTGGCGCCGATGGCGGTGGTGGCGGGCTGTGGGTCGGGAGCGCGTTCCTTCGGTGGCGATGGGGGCATCGGAAGCGGCGGTGATGGATCCGGCGGCAGTGCCTCAGGCGGCACGACGGGATCAGGTGGCACGACGGGATCAGGCGGCACAGGCGGCCTGGCAGCCACAGGCGGCATGCCGGCCACGGGCGGCAGGGGCGTGGCCGGGGCGGGCCAGGCGGGGCGCGGAGGCGGAGGCGGACGCGGAGGAAGCGCGGCCGTGGGTGGCAGAGGCGGCGGCGGTGCCGCGGGTACGGGCACCGGGGGCCGCGGCGGCGGCGTGGGAACCGGTGGCGCCGGTACTGGCGGTGCGGGCGGTGGCAGCCCCTGCCCGGGCACACCCGCGGCGGCGAACGCCGTGTGCACGCGCGAGGGACTGATCTGCGAATACGGGATGGATCCGCGACCCGCGTGCCGTCCGCGCACGACCTGCACGACGGGGCACTGGGTGCAGCTGGTACCGCAGTGTCCGACCATCCCACCAGCGACCGGTGGCTGCCCGGCGACACGGGACGCGGCCCAAAGCACAAAGTGCGCCCCCGATGCGGCGATCTGTTCGTACGGCGGCCTCAGCTGTTTGTGCGCGTCGTGCGCGCCCGATGGACCGGTCGGCTGCACGCCCAACGTCGATACGTTGACCTGGTACTGCGACGCCCCGAACGCCGATCCCGCGTGTCCCGCCGTGATGCAGCGCCTGGGTTCCCTGTGCCCCACCGAGGGCAAACAGTGCAACTACAAATGCGGCCCTGACGGTGGGCGGTTGTGTCGCGCCGGTGTGTGGACACCCGCCGATGGTGGGACCTGCCCGCGTTCAAGCCGCGAGGTCAAACGCGACATTCACTACCTGGAGCCAAGCGAAATCGAAAAACTGGCGGGCGAGGTCTCACGCCTGCGGCTGGCCAGTTGGCAATACAAGGATCCGGCGCTGGCGGGACGGCGGCACCTGGGATTCATCATCGAGGACCAGCCAGACATCGCGGCCATCGACAAGACACGCGGCATCGTCGATCTGTACGGCTACACCAGCATGCTGGCCGCCGCGTTGAAGGCGCAGGAGCGTGAAATCGAAGCGCTTCGGCGTGAGGTGGATGCTTTGCGGGCGGCATCCCGCCCACGCGTGCCCCGCGCGCCGGAACGAAAATAGCCCGTGAACGGTCGACCGGACGGAAAGCCGCAAGCGAAACGGGGCGGGCGGCAAACGATCGAAGCGAAGACGGCCACAGCGCGCGGCGGGCGCATGCCCCCATCGGGCATGTGATGTTGGCGCCTCGGGTGTTTCTTCCCCACCCCCGGGCGCGACCACGCGACGCGGGTCCGCTGGGTTGGTTGCGCGTTTTGTGGACGGCGCCGACGAACGTGTTTGGGCACCTGGCCGGCCTGCTGGTCAGCGGTGCGGTACCCCGGCGCGTGCGGGGCCCGGCGGCTGGCGCTTGGCTGTATGCCATTCGGCGCGGCGTTGGCCTTGATTGGGTGGGCGCGGTAACGCTGGGCCACGTGATCTTGTACCGGCCCGGAATGTTCGACGGGCGCGTCGGGCGGATGATCCTGGCGCACGAACTGGCCCACACGCGACAACACGATTGGCTGGGGCCGATCTACTTACCTCTGCACATCCTGGCCCAGACGATCAGCGCGCTGTTGTCGATCGGTCGACCGCCCGCGCACAGCCGCGTTCACGACAACAACCCCCTGGAGCAAACGTTCATCTGCCTGGGCGCGTCGGCGTACGGACCGTTGGCGCGCGGCGATCGAATTCCGGGTGGCGCCGCTGACTGCAATGGCGACGCGATGTTGGCCGCGTTTGGACTTGGCTGATCAGTCTCCACCGGCGGCGATCTCGCGTGTCGCGGTCATGGCGCGCCGCCGGTTTTCAGGGAGACATTCGTGATCAAAACCGACACCGACGCTCGCACCTCCGGTGCTTTTTCCAGTCGGACCGACAACCGAACCGGACCGCCGCCGTGTTGAAACGATCCGCGCACGTTGGCGGTTCCCGCGCCGGTCGACACCCCGCCCAGCACCAACCGGGCTCCCGATGTCGTGTCGCCCCTCCACGCGACGGTCGCGTCGACCGTTACCGAGCCGCCAGGTAACACGAGATCGGGCAACACGACCTCGGCCACGGCGTGGTCCCTCGCTGGTGGCAGCGTCAGCGTCGCTCCCGGCGGCGCGCCCCGTACCGGCGAGGGATCGCCGTTTCGATCCACCGCGCGCCACAACGCCACCTGCGGCCGTTCATCGACGCGCCAGACCGTCGCCGCCCAGCGGTGGCCTTCGCGCAACGCGGATCCCCCTCGAACGACGATAAACGCGCCAAGCGCCACCACCGACAACACGACCACCGTCCCACGCAAACCACGCCGCTCGACGACCGACATGGCGGCACCGGCCGCATCGGTGAATCGCGCCGGCAGCGGCGCGGACACCCGGCGCGCGGCACGAACCAACAGGGATCCAACCGCCCGCCTTCCGCACGCGCCCAGCCGGGACGCGCCCAGCGCCGCCAGCGGAAACAACAGCACTTCGCTGCTCAGCCGGTATCGCGGTTCGGCGACGAACAACGCGTAGGTTCCCGCCAGGACCAACGCGAACGGCAGCGGCAGCAGCGCCAACCAATGCCGCTCCGCGACGGCGAACGCCAGGCCCGCCGCCAGTCCCACCACGAACAACAGATAAAACAGATCGGTCAGCCCGGTCACGGCGGGGCGATGCTGGTTGAACCAACCCGCTGCCGCGGGCGGCAACACGCCCGGCCGATACACCGACCAGTAGAGCAACCCACGCTCGGGCGCGACCAGGCGTTCGATGCGCTTCGCAATCATCCCGACGGTCCACGCGGCGTCGAACGTGATCCACTGTTTGGCCAGCCCGTACGCTATGCGATCGGTCTGCCGGTGGGGCTCGGTCAGAAACGTCCGACCTGTCAGATCGAGGAACATGATGCCAAGCGATCGAGAATACGTTCCCTCGGTATTGGGATCGTTGCCCATCAGGGCCGTGATGCCGCCGTGGCTGTCGGTCAGATAGAACTCGCCGCTTTGGCGGCGATTACGCAGGCCCCAGGGCAGCAGCAACAGAATCGTCACCGCGATCGCCAGCGCCGTGCGCGTGATCGTCGCGCGCGCGCCCGCCCGCCGCATCATCCAGTACACCGCCGCCAAGGCGGTCAACGGTAATGCCACCGCCCGAAAATACGCCGCCAACCCCATCGCCGCGCCGAAGGCCACCGATGCCAACAACGGGCGCGTCGGGCCCCACGCGCACAACAATGCCAACGCCAACAACATCATGGCCGCGGTCGGAATGTCCGTGCCGACGACGCTGGCAAGCGAGATCCCCGCCGGCCACAGCGCATAGGCCAACCCCGCCACCAACGCAACCGTGGCCCCACCTCCCGCGCCGCCCCGATCAACACCGATCGCTGCTCCCCGACCGCTGCCCATCGCCGCGCCGGGGCCAGTGCCCGCGCGCGATCGGCCGGCCGGTTGCCCAGGTTCGGCGCTTGGTGTCAGCCGTGCCGTCAAAAGGTACAGTGGCCCCGCCGCCAAACCGCCCATCGCGGCGCCCAGCAGCTTGGCCGCCAACACCCCGCCGCCCAGGTTGTGAATCGCCGCCAGCAACAACACCAGCCCCGGCATGTACACAAAGCCGTGGTCCAGGTGGCCAAACTCGGCCAGATAGATCGCGGATTCGCGATAGGTGGCGAAATCTCCGACGACAATCGTGGGAACGGCGATCGCCCACACGATCCGTGCGGCGGTCGCCAGCAACACAAGGGCAAGGCCGATGCGCCATCGGCCCGGGTGGATCATGCGGCCGCGGCCCGCAGCGCGACCAGCGTCTGGCGAACATCATCGGCGTGACCGGCCGACTTCACGCGCGGCCAGTGGTGCGCGATTTTTCCCTCGGGATTGATGATCACCGTCGATCGGATGACACCAATGAACGCTCTGCCGTACAGCTTCTTCTGACCCCAGGCCCCGTAGGCTTCCATCATGGAGCTCTCGGGATCGGACAACAACGACACCTTCAAATTGTGTTTGGCGATGAACTTCCGATGTTTCTCGGTCGAATCGGCGCTGCAACCCAGAACCACCGCGTCCAGTTTTTCGAAGGCCTTGATCCCCGCGGTGAACTCGCAGGCCTCCGTCGTACAACCCGGTGTGTCGTCCTTCGGATAGAAGTACAGCACCACCCAACGTCCCTTTAGATCAGAGAGCTTGACGGTGCTGTCGTCTTCCTTCTTGAGAGAAAAACCGGGAGCCTTCTTCCCGACGGTGATACCCGTTGCCGGCGACTCGGTGGACATGCCGAATCTCATACCACCCGCCCCACGACGATCAAGGCCGGCCGCCGGGGACACCATCGCCGCGTGCTCGTTCGAACGGCGGCTGTCGCGGCGCGTCCTCAGTCGACACGATGTCGAAAAAACCTGGCGTTGGTCGCTCCGAATGGTTAAACGGAAACCCCTGAATGCCCCCGCCGCCGGCCCGATTGCCGGAATCGCGGGCGTCCCCTCTGACGATTGGAGTCCGTGAACGATGAGACGGCTTGCACGTGCTCTTTGTCTGTCCACGATGTTCGGCGCGACGTTCAGCGTAGTCGGCGCCTGTATTCCGGCGGATCCCGGCGGCGCCGTCGCGGATGCCGCAACCACGGGCAGCGGTGGAACGACCCCCGGTACGGGCGGCTCAATCGCGGGTAGTGGCGGCCGAACCGGCAGCGGTGGCCAGATCGGCAGCGGCGGCCAGATCGGCAACAGCGGTGGCCAGATCGGCAACAGCGGCGGCCAGATCGGCAACAGCGGGGGAGCCGGTGTGACGGGCACGGGCGGCACTGCGGGCCGGGGTACCGGCGGCGGTTCGGCAGGTCGGGGCGGAACCACCGCCACGGGAGGCGGCGGCAGCGGAGGCAGCGGCACCGGAGGTCGTGGCGGCACGACGGCCACAGGAACCGGCGGGCGCGGCACTGGTGGCAGCGGCACTGGTGGCAGTGCCTCAGGTGGTCGTGGAACCGGCGGCAACGGAACCGGCGGCAACGGAACCGGCGGCGCCGCCCCGACCAGTTGCAATCTCCCGAACCACAGCGGATCGGGGTCGTACACGTTCTATTACTTCGCGCAGGGAACGTTCAGAGAAGGAAGCGGCTATCGCACGGCCTGCGGGTACTACGGAACGCAAAGCGGATCGTCCAGCAGCGGTCCCAACGACATGATCACGAACGTCGCCACCATGGCACCCGCCAGCGCGAAGTACTTCGTGGCGATTCCCGGCAACAACGGGTTCGATTCCAAGGGCCATTGCGGGGCGTGCGTTCAGCTGACCGGCCAGACCGGTAAGACCATCATCGCCACCGTCGCCGACGAATGTCCGTACGGCAGCGACGGCGGCAACGCCATCTGCGGAAACAACGCCAGCGGCCACCTGGATCTCAGCACAGCGGCCTTCGACGCGATTGGTCCGTTCACCAATTCGCAGGGTGCGACCATCGGCAATCCCACCAACACGACCTGGAGATTCGTGCCCTGCCCGGTGACTGGCAATGTGACGTTCCAGATCAAGTCCGGAAACGACAACGAGTTCTTCATCCAGAACACCATCCTGGCGGTGAAGTCGGTGGTCCGGGGCAGCGAAAACGCCGTCCATCAGAGTTATGGCGCCTGGCACTTCGGAACCAAGGTTAACGTGGGCGACACGTTGACGCTGACCGATACCCTGAACCGCACCCTGACGATTCAGGTCGCCGGCGTGGCGATGGGTCAGGTCCAGGACACGGGCCGCCAGTTCGCGGCCTGCCAGTAGGTATCCCCGGTCTCCGCGACTGGATCACGTCAGGTCGCAATTCTTGGGTCACGATCCCGAAACGCGCACTCCCTTTCGTTTCCAAAACGCACCGTCGTGCCGCGATTTGGAAAGCAAGTCCTTGTAAAATTTGGCCACCGAGGCCTGGCACGACCCTTGAAGCCTGCTGGCGCTGAAGGCCGACGGACGCGTCGTCGGTTTCGAACGTTCGCCATTGGCGCGCGCACCACGATTACAGGGGAGAACTCACCATGAGCCACAAGCTCGCAATCGTCTCGTCATTCCTTTGTGCCGGACTGCTGGGCACCGCCCTCGCACTGGCCGACACAGCGCCCGCCCCGAAGAAGGTTGGCGCCGGGGGCAACGACGCCGAAATCGCGCGTCATGCGCAGGCGATGATCGCCGAGGGCAAGAAGACGTTCCGCTTCGACACGTTCGGCAGCGAGGCCTTCTGGGGTGACGCCCTTGGCTTGCACAAGGCAATCGCAGGCGAGAAGAACGGCGGGGTCGGCCCAGGAGTGTCGCCGAAGACCGCCCTGGCGGTGGGACTGAAGGTCGATGCGGACGCGCTGCCCGACGCACTGAAGAAACAGATCGCCGCGGGACAAGTGAATCTTGACGATCCGGCGATCACCGTCGCGCTGTTGAAGCTGAACGCGGTCGTGGGCGTGACAGCGTTCGTCAACCCGGACGGCGGTGTCAGATCGATGGGTATTCAGTGCGCGCTCTGCCACTCGACAGTGGACGACTCGTTCGCTCCGGGAATCGGCAAGCGTCTGGATGGCTGGGCCGCCCGCGATCTGAACGTGGGCGCGATCGTCGCGCTGGCGCCCAACCTGAAGCCCATCGGCGACATGCTGGGCGTCGACGTCGCAACCGTGAAGAAGGTCCTCAACAGCTGGGGCCCTGGTCGCTATGACGCGCTTCTGGACAAGGACGGCAAGGCCTTTCGCCCGGATGGAAAGCAAGCAGGGACGCTGATTCCGCCCGCGTTCGGATTGGCCGGTATCAACCTCAGCACCTGGACCGGCTTCGGGTCGATCCCGTACTGGAACGCGTATGTGGCCACGACCCAGATGCACGGCGCGGGGACGTTCGTTGACGCTCGATTTTCCAGCAACAAGAAGCAGTATCCCGTCGCGATGAAGACCAACTCGGGAAACACGCGTGCCGCCGCCGACAAGGCGACCGCGAAGCTGCCCGCGCTGCAGTACTACCAGCTGTCGATCCCGGCCCCCAGGGCGCCGGGCGGCTCGTTCGACCAGGCAGGTTTCGATCGGGGCAAGGTGGTGTTCGAGGCCAAGGGAAAGTGCGCGGGCTGCCACGTTCCGCCGCTGTTCACCGAGCCGGGCAATGGTCTGCATTCCCCCAAGGAAATGGGCGTCGATTCGTTCACGGCCGATCGATCGCCGACGCGCGCGTATCGAACCGCACCGCTGGCTGGCCTGTTCAGCCACCAGAAAGGCGGCTTCTATCATGACGGCCGGTTCGCGACGCTGAACGACGTGGTGAACCACTACGACACGAACTTCAAGCTCAAGTTAAGCCGCGAGGAAAAATCCGATCTTGTCGAGTACCTGAAGGGCATCTGAGCCGCGCCGGGGATTGGGTCCTCGGCCCGGGGGATCGTGAAACGAGAGTGAACCCTTCGTCGTCCACGGCGGAATTCGCGGAGATTTTCGGCGATCGAGGACGGCGGGCATCGCCTGGTCGGGTCAGGACGTCGGTTCCGCGTCGGGTTCGTCCGCGCGCGCGAACGCCGCCTGCGCCCGTCGCGCGTCCAGAAACGGCAACATCGCCAGCGGAATCAGCTCCAGGATCCCTCCCAGTACAAACATGAATCGCGGGGACAGGCGATCGGCCAGGTGGCCGCCCGTGTACATCGCGGCGCTGGCGCGCAGATTCGTCACGGACATGTAGATCTGGAATTGCGTGGCGCCCAGGCGCGCATTGGTGAAG
>JANOJB010000229.1:0-20930 GCA_031407985.1 Pseudomonadota bacterium
GCGGTGGTTTCCGCTTCGCCGGGCGCGAGGCCTCGGCCAGGAACTGACGCGCCAGCTGTTCGATCTCGTCGACGCGCTCGCGCAGCGGGGGAATCGTCAGGCTCATGCCGTTCAGCCGAAAATACAGATCCGATCGGAAACTCTTGGCGGCGACCTCGGATTCCAGATCCTTGTTGGTCGCGGCGATGAACCGCACGTCGATCGCGCGCGCCTTCACGCCGCCGACGCGCGTGATCTCACGATTTTCCAGCGCGCGCAGCAACCTGGTTTGCAGCGGCAACGGCATGTCCCCGATCTCGTCCAGAAACACCGTGCCGCCCGCCGCCGACTCAAGCAGCCCGGCCCGCGCGGAATCCGCGCTGGTGAACGCTCCTTTTTCGTGACCGAACAGCTCGCTTTCCAGAAGCGTCTCGGTCAGCGCCGCGCAGTTGATGCACACGAACGGGCCTTCGGCGCGCGGCGATTGGCGTCGGATCCAGTCGGCCAGCACCTCCTTGCCGACTCCCGTTTCACCCAGAATCAAAATGTTGATCAGGCCCGCCGCCGACTGTCCCGCCGCCGCGCGGGCGGCCAGGTTGTAAAGTTTCCGCATGACCTCGGACTTGTGGACCGGCTCCTCAGTGCTCGGCGCCTCTTCACCCCGCAACAACGCGGTCGCGCGGCCGATCAGCGCCTCGGCCGTCCGGCCCTCCGCGGGATAGGCCGCGACCACGACCTTGGCGGTCACACCCTCCGCCCGCAAACGAAGGCCCAACTCGTCGCCCAACGCTTGGGCGCGGCCAGCGTCGGTGTCCAGCAGCAAGACTTCGTAGTCCCCGGGCGCGTACTGCGCCAGCAGATCCCCCTGCCGCAGCCCGGGCGTGATCAACTCGGCGCCACGGCCGGGCGGTTCGTCGTCCTCGACCCGCACGCGCAGGATGGCCAGATGCGCACCGGTCTCGACGGCGCGCTCGCACGCCTCCTCCAGACGCTCCTCGAAGGAACCGTGACTGCGGAGGCGGCGCGGCTGCGCGACCGGCCGGTGCCGCTGCACCATCAATATCGTGTGCCCGATGGTGACGGCCTCACCCAGTTGCAGCGCGACCCGCTTGCCGGGCTCGATCCTGTCGTCGTGCACGAACGTGCCATTGGGGGTGCCCAGATCCTCGATGAACAGCTGGGCGGACGACCCTACGTGCAGGCGCGCGTGTTGTCGCGACGCGCTTTCATCCGTCAGCCGCACCTGCGACGCCTCGGCGCGACCAATGGTGACCGATCCCGCGGTCGGCAAGGGAAACGTCGCGAACACGTTGGGCGCCATGACGGTCAGGTGCAACGCACCACCGTTGCCGCCACCACGCGAGCCGCCGCCGGGATTGGATAGGTGAACGGTGGGTGCCGACATGTGTCCTCAACGCCCCGTGAGTTTCTTCGCGAAACGCCCCAGCGCTCCCGTCGTGGGAGGCGTAGGCGACAGCTCGCCCCGCAAGGCCGCGCTCACCTCGGCCGCGCTTTGAAACCGCCGGGCGGGATCGCGCTCCAGGCATCGGTGAATCGTCGCCTCCCACCGCGTATCAACGCCAGGCAAGATCCGGCTTAGCGGCCGCGGCGGATCGTGGCGGCGCTGAAGCACGGTGGCCAGGGGCGTGGGGGCCGAATCGAACGGTCGCCGCTTGGTCAACATCTCGTACAAGATCAACCCGAACGCGTAGATGTCCACCGTCGGCATCGCGGGTCCCAGATCGGCCTGTTCGGGAGCCATGTACTCGGGCGTGCCGACCAGTTCGCCGCTTTCGGTCAGGCGAATGTCGGATTGCTCGTCGCTGACGGCGATGCCGAAGTCCGTGATCACCGTCCGCGACGGCGCCGGCCCTTGCCCCGTCGCGCCCAACAGCATGATATTTCCTGGCTTCAGATCCCTGTGCACGATTCCCGCATCGTGGGCTGCTTGCAGACCCGCGGCGATTTCGATCGCGACCGGCACCGCCTCGCCAAGCGTGTACGGCGCGCCGTCGACCAGGCGCTGCGCCAGGCTTTGCCCGGCTAGTAACTCCATGGTCAGGAAGAACCGCGGCTGCCGACCAGTTCCCTCGATGCCCATGTCGAAGATACGGCACACGTTGGCGTGCGTGACTTTGCGCGCGTTCTGAATCTCGCGGCGAAACCGTTCCAGCTGGATTGCGTTGCCGGCAACGGAGGGCTTCAACGCCTTGACGGCAATCGGCCCGCCAAGGGCAGTGTCCAGCGCCTCGTAGACCTCGCCCGAACTTCCTGCCCCCACGACCCGCAGGATCTTATAGCGGCCGGCCACCAGACTCCCGATCGAAAAGGCCGACGCCGCTCCCGAGCCACCCCTTCCCGGTTTGGTGTCACCGTCTGAGTTCGTCACTGACCCCTTTCCGCCGTCGCCCCCGACGGTGTTTGGGGGTCAAGGTTCCGACGCAGCGACCACCTTGTCAACACGGCCGCCAGCGGCCATGTCTCAACAGGCAACGCGCCCGTGCGCGACCCATCGTTCGGGGCGCGGCGCGCCTATGCAGCGCCCACGCACGACCGATCGTTCGGGGTTCAGTTGGCTCTTTGAGGGCGCCCGTTCAGATCGGGGTTGCCCGGAAACGGCCCAGCTTTCGCATGGCGCGCGCGTACAAAACCCGTACCGTCGCGCTGGAGATCCCCAGATCGAATCCGATCTCCTTGTGCGATTGGCCGCTGCCAACCAAGTCGATGATCTCCCGCTCGCGCGGGGTCAACGGGCGCCGGATTACCGCCGGGGAAAGCAGGCGCCAGCCTCGAAAGTCTTCGACCGTGTCCAACTCACCAATGCTCATGAGCAGACCCAGCAGCAAGGCCCATGCCCCGTGCAACCAGCACCCTGCCCGGCGGAATCTTGGGTGGGTCAGCGCCTTAGGTCGCCTGAGGTCTGGCCCGGTCCGGGCAGATTGTGCAGGGTTGAGCAGAATTGTTCAGCCCTGGCTGGACAGATTGGGCACCGTCCTGGCTAGAACAAAAACCGAAGACCCATCCGTCCGTTGAACGGCCGCTGGTACACCGTTGGCCTGCCGAAGTTCGGGTTCTTGGTTACCGGTGATCCGAAGTAGTTGATGGCGTACCTCAGATCGTTGGTGGTGCCGTTCACGATGGGCGCCACCATGTCGAAGGTGTAGTTGTCGTCCATCTGCAGCGCCGTGCGCTCCTGAAACACGTTGAAAAAATCTATAAATGCCTCGATGGCGGTGGTTTTTGACAATTCCCGGCGGTAGGCGAACTTGACGTCGGTCTGGTCACGGCCGGTGTTCGGCCGGCCGAACCGCGCGGCAGCAGGAAGATCAGCTGCTGCCCGGGGATCAAGGCACCCACGTAGTTCCGCGGAGTGCCCGAATAGGCCGAGAAGCTGACGCCCGCAATGATCGATCCCCGCCCGACCGGCAGTTGGTAGAAGCCGTCGACGCGGCCGGAGTGGGGTCGGTCGTTCGCCAACGGGCCACGTTTGTTCAACACCAGTTCGGGTGTGTCATAGGCGTTGCCGCCGTTGGGCGCGAAGTAGCTGTTGTCCGCGTCGTAAAGGCCGTTGTAGTTACCGATCAGGCGCGAGTACGTGTACGACGCGTTCAGCATCCAATTGCGGGCCAGCCGTTTGTTCGCCGACAACGTGATCGCGTCGTAGGTTCGTTCGGGCTTGGGTTGCTTGGCCAACCCCGTGAGATTGTCCAGCTTGGACTGAAGAGCCCCCCTCTCGGAGTCCTGGACCCTCCTTTGCGCCTCCCTGGCCATCCTCTCGGATGGATCAGTGGCCGCCGCGATTTGTGCGTCCGTGGCGGCGACCTGCGCCTCCTTGGCGGAGACATCCGCCTGCAACCCATCAAGCACACCCTTGGGGATCTGCCCCGGGTTTCCCAGCACGAATCCGAAATCCCCCGAGGCGGTTCCGTCCTCGATCACGGCGCCCAGCCACCTGTGCGTGTAATCGGCGCCAACGACCAAGTCGTCGGTCAGCGCGCGGCGGAAGCCGGCGACGATCTCGTCGTGATACTGCCCCTTGATCTTGGGCTGCACCGGATAGTTCGCGCCCGCGTTCCAGATTTGATACTGGGGATCGCCGCACGTATTCCATTCGCCCGTGCCCGCTCCGGTCCAATTCGGCGGTGGATTCGTGCATGCCGTGTTGTCGTAGTTGCGAATGGCGATACCTTCGCCACCGAAGTAGCGGGCCGCCAGGTTCATCGGAATGGTCTCGAAGAAGCGGCCATAGTTGGCGAAGATCTTCGAGCGGCCCTCGTTGGTGGGATCAAAGACCACGCCCAACCGCGGACCGAGGTTGCCCAGATTCAGGAACTGGTCGCCGCGGTAGTCGTACAGCGTCTGGTTCTCGTAGCGCAGACCCAGGTTGGCGGTGACGTTTGACACCGGCCTGATGGTGTCCTGGATGAAATACGCCACGTTCGTGCTCTTCACGTTCGCGGGCAGTTGATCCCGGTAGAAACTCCCGCTGGGGTTGACCAGATCGGCGGGAGAGCCGTCTCCGTTGGGATCCAGGTTCCCGGTTGCCGGATCGGAGTCCGTGTATTGGAAGGGATACCTGCCCTTGGGAAGGCTGAACAAACTCCAGACCGCCGTTTGACCGGGGAAGTTCTGAACCAACACCCGATTGCCCAACGGACCCGAGTAGTACCGGGTTTGATCGAACGTGTTGTATTCGCCGTGGATACCGGCCTTGATCTCTTGGCGGTTGATCAGAAAGGTCGCCTTCAGATCGGCCATCATGCGGTTTCCGGTAAAACTCTTGATCTGGCCGTACCCACCGTTGTGGTAGTTGTCGACGGGACAGGGTTGGAACGTCTGGGCCATGCCCGCAGCGTCCGTGTACGGCGTGGGCGCGCAGCCCGGGATACGTTCCAGATCGTAGAGATTCGCGCCCCACCACTCCAACTGATTGACGCGGTTCAAATCCGCGTGGGGGCTCTTCTCGTTGTACGATTCGCGATGCAGGCCAATGCCTGCGTCGATGCGCAGCCGGCGATCGAGCAACTGAGACACCCAGTTGACGGTCACGTCGGTGTTGTTCTTGCTAAGGGACCGCTGCGCCCAGCGTGGGTCGGCAATAGCTTCGCCACCGGGAACAAACCCCCGGATATTCTCCGCGCCGGTGGGCGTCCCGAAAATACCGACCGTCAGATGGTGGTCGGGCGCGGGGAGAAAGTCGGTCTTGATGCCGTACTGGTAACTTTGGCGGTACTCCCGCGTTCGGGTCCGCAAGATGTGGTTCGTGATGGGCTTGCCCGTTGTGGCGTCGACATCCGCTGCGCCATCCTGATCGGCATCGACCAACGCCAACACGTCGCGGAAGAAGTGGCTTTTCTCCCGTCGGGGCGCGAATCCCGCCCAGAAGAACAACTTGTTCTTGATGATCGGACCGCCCACCTCGAACCCAACGTTGGTGTCGTAGTCCGGTTTTTCCACGCCCACCAACGCCGAATTCTCTTTCAGCACCAGTTTCGGATTTCCGGACATCCAATGCGGCGACCAATACATGAAGGCCGAGCCGTGAAATTCATTTGAGCCCGATTTCGTTACCACGTTCACGACGCCGCCCATCGCGCCGCCAAATTCGGCGTTGTAGCCGCCTGTGTTCACCTGCAGCTCTTTGATGAAGTCCAGACTCAGGTTTGAACCGCCCGATGATTCAGGGCGCCTGTTCATGATGTCGCCGTACTCCAGGCCGGTCACATTCAGGCCGTCCATCACGTAGACGTTTTCCAGGCCGCTGGCGCCCGCGACGGAAACCGAACCCGAAGACTCGAGGAATGCCCCGGGCGCCTTCAGCATCAGATCCCCGAAGGTCCGATCGACCGGCACGTACTGCATGTATTCCTCGCCGACGGTCATACCCAGCCGGCCGCTGCCCACGTCAACGGCGGCCGCCTTGCGCTTGATAACGTAGGTTTCTTCAACGGCGGTTTGGCTGGGTATGGCGGCATCCGCACGCAGGGTGGCCCCGGCCGAGACGGACAGATCCGGGCGCTCGACCTTGGTGGACGAGTTGGCGTTGTAGAAACGAACAACGTAGGTGCCGACCTTCAGGTTGACGAAGATGTACTCGCCACCGTCGTCGGTCAGCGCGGCGTCTTCGCCCTGCTGGCCCTGAAGAATGACCGTGATTCCGGCCAACGGCTGGCCCGTCGCCATGTCGGTTACCCGACCCACGATGCGCCCGCTCACATCCTGCGCCCTGGCGGACAACGCCGGCAACATCAAGGCCGCGGCGATCAGGACCGCCAGCGTGATTCTGCGTCGCGAAGCGGTCATGTCCGTCCTTTCAGATCGGGAAGCAGTCATCACTTGTCCGGTCATCGTCGTCGCCTGCTGCGTGCTGGTTTTGATCATGCGCGACTTCATGGCGTCACCGTGAATGATGCGGAGGCCGCTGTGCCCAGGGTCTGCGCGAAGTTGTCCGCGGCCGCAGCGCCAACGGTTATGGTTATCGCCGCGCCTGGGGGCCATCCATCGGTTGGTGGCGACACCGTCCAACCAGCCGGGTTCATGTCGTCGCGGGCCACCATGGCCCCCAGCGCCGCAATCGGTGCCCCCCCCAGCGTCCCGGCCACCTGAATCTCGGTGGCGGTGGCGTCGCCCGTCAGGTTGTTGAAGATCACGTGTGCGACAAAATCGGGCTCGACCGGCGGCGCGGCTCCAGGAGGGACGCCACCGTCACCCGCGCCCGCATCGTCGCCAGCTCCCGCATCCGACGGCTCGGGAGCGGCGGGTACATCCACGGTGACCATCAGCGGGTCGGTCGTGAATGACAGAATCGGGTTGACACCCTCGCCGGCCACGAAGGGCGTCTTCTGATCGTGCGATCGCACCTTCTGCGTGTCCAAGGCCACCGTCACCGCCGATCCCGAGGGCAACCCCATCGTCGGCGTTATCGTGATGCTGGGACCGTTCGGGTAGATGAGCGTGAAGATGTGGTGACCGTTCGGCGTGTAAAGGGTGTTGGGCGTGTCGGCGTCGATCGCGCCGCCGCTCCAGGCCATCACGGCCACGTCCGCAAGGGCAGAGATCCCGCCGGCGTCGGGATCGACCGTCGCCAGACTGGACGGGTCCAGCAAGCGATCGAAGGTCGCGACGAAGTGCGCCAGCGGCGTCACGGTCACCGGTCCCGCTTCGGTCTCCAGTTCCACCGGGCTGCCAGCAGGATCCACGACGGAGAATCCCGTCATCACCGGAGCTCCGGCAGGAACCTTGTTGGACGGCGCGCAAGCAAGCGCCATAGCGGTCAATGCAAGAACAGAAGTTAATCCAATACTGCAAAGCGACGGTTTCATCGGACGCTCCTTACCCAAAAGAGATCGATGACAATGTGGGGCGCTAACACTCTCGTGGTTGATGATCGTACACGTAAGCAACGCACGACGTAAATTTTCGGCTTATTGCTCGTGAGCTTTAGCCCTATCTCAGTCTCGTGTAACGATTCCCAGCGTCTTTGCGCCCGCCCCTTTACAGATATCCATTAATTTAACCGCGCGTGCGTAGCTGGCGGCATCGTCAACGTCAAAGAAGACAACCTTCTTCCGGTCGTGCAGTAGACGTTCGGCTACCCTGGCACCCAGCGCGTCGGCGGCGATGGGCTCCCCGCTGACCGAGAGATCCCCCGCTGCGTCGAGGCGCACGACGATGGGCGGACTGCCCGGTGGCGCGACGGTGGTGTCGGTCGCCTTGCGCGGAACCGCCGCGGCGATTTCCTTCAACATGACCGGCGTCAACACCATGAAAATAATCAGCAACACCAACACAATGTCGATCAGCGGCGTCACGTTGATCTCGCTGGACGGTCCCTTGCCGCCGCCGGTCGCGAAACTCATGGCCGCCTCACTTCACCTTGTGTCGGCCCGTCGGCCGGGGCGCGCATTCCTTTGGAAGACTCCGCGGACGATTCCTCGGTCCCCAGTTGAATTTGGTCGATTCCGCCCTTGTGAATCGCCTCCATCACGCGTCGGGCCTGGCCATAGTCCAGGCGACCATCGCCCTTCAGAAAGATCCCCTTGTCGGGGTGCCGGCGCCGCTCACCCGCGATCGCATCAACCAGGCGTTCCAGAGGCACCTGGTCGCTGCCCACATAGATCTGACCCAGGTGGGTAATCGCGACCACGAGGTCGCGGTTGTCGTCGGTGCGCTTGTCGTGATGCTGGGTCACCGGCAGGTCGACGTTCACGCCCTTGCTGAGCATGGGGGTCACCACCATGAAGATGATCAGCAACACCAACACAACGTCGACCAGAGGGGTTACGTTGATGTCCGCCTTGATGGCACCGCGGGCCCGCTTCTTGGGTGCCGCGTGGCGCGCCGATCGCCGTCCGGTCGCAATCATTGGATCATGCCCGGCCGCCGCCCGTGCCGGTGGCCCCCGCGGCACGCCCATCCTTTATGATGCCGTCGACCAGCTCGGACGCGGTTTCGTCCATGTCGACAATCAGATCGTCCACTTTGGCGGTGAAGTAGTTGTAGAACCAAACCGCGACAATCGCGACCCCCAGTCCCACGGCGGTCGTAACCAGGGCCTCCGCGATACCGGCCGATACCGTCCCGATGCCGCCGCCGCCCTTGGCCGGATCCGACAACTTCTGGAACGCCGTGATGATGCCGCCGACGGTGCCGAACAACCCGACGAAAGGCGCGGAGGACGACACCGTGGCAAGCACCGGCAACCCGCGCCGCAGGTTCGCCAGTTCGCGATCCTTGGTGCGTTCCATCGCGCGCACGGCGGCGTCGACGATGTCGTAGTCGGCCTTGCCGGCCGCGCGCAACTCCAGGCCTTTGGCGAATTCCCCGACGCCGGTTCCCACCACGCGCGCCACCGGGCTGCCGGGGAAACGATCTTCGATTCCGCGCGCGGTTTCCAGCTTTCCCGACTGGGCGAAAATGGGCGCCAGCGCCTTCACGTACCCCATGGACCGGGATTTACCGCGCCGATACGCCCGCCAGCGCTCGACCGCTATGCCCATGGAATACATCGACATCACAACCAGGACGATGACCACCGCGCGGGCGATGATCCCCATCTCGTGCCACATGCCCAGAACGGTGAAATTCATTCGTTTGGTCTCCTATTCGGACTTGAATTCGAATCGACCGAAATAGCTGAAGGGGACAGGTGTGCCGTTGGCCATCAACGGCCGAAAACGCCAAGTCTTGACCGTGGCGACCACAATGCCATCCAACGTTGGGTCGGCTCGTTTCTGCAAGGTGACACTTTCCACCGCGCCCGAGACCCCCACGACGATCTTCACCATCACCAGATAGTTCGCGCCCGCGCGTCGGAGATGGGCCGGAAAATCCGGTTCGGCGCCGGAGATCCTCTGCTGCGCGGCCATGTGCGGCGGCAGAAACTTGGCGGCCACCGGCGCTGGCGCGGTTCCCGTGCCGCCGATCGTGCCACCAACGGTGCCGCCGACAACACCACCTTTGACTCCTCCGGCGACACCGCCTTTCACACCGTCGGCCGTTCCCGGTCCGGGGGGCGCATCCGCGATGGGCGGCTTGACGTCTTCCTTGGTCACCTCGCGCGGGGTTTCCTTCGGCTGTTCCTTCTCCTCGACCTTGGGCTGGACAATTTCCGTGACCTTCGGTGTTTCAACCCTTGGGCGTACCACGGGTTTGTGCCGGGGCGTTGGCGCTCCACCGCCTAGTGGCGGCGGTGGTGGCGGCGGCGGCGGTGCGGCGGCCGCCGAAAGAAGCGTGACGGTGACCCGTGGCGGGGACAGTTCCTCGACGTGCCAGAACGAATAGGCAATGGCCGCCAACACGGCCGCGACGTGCAACGCCACCGACAGCGTGTACATGATCCGGCGCCCGCCCCGCGGCCGCACGTCCTGCTGAAGGTAGGCCTCGAACGCCATGGCTACGGTTTTTCCGCCGCGCGCGTCGCACAGGCGACCGCCTGCGAAACCGCGCGCTGCCAAGCATCCGCGTCGTCAAACAGCGCGAAGGATTTCTGACGGTAAAGCAACCCCATATAGGTCCAGGCATCGGGATAACGAGGCCGCAGTTCGAGCGCCCGCTCGAGAGATCGAATCCCTTCGTCGGCCAGCGCCAGACGCTCGGGACCGACCAGGTCAGCGGGACCCGACAACGGCGGTGGAAGCGGCGGCCGTTCGGGACGGGGTCGCGGATCGTATTCCCCGAAGGGTGTACCACCGCCGCGCGCCTGCAGCGTCTGCCAAACAAAGGTTCCCACCGCGTACTGCGCCTCCGCATCCCGTGGACGTAGGGCCGCCGCCTTCCGGTAGAACCCCAGGGCCTGCCGCCAGCGTCCCATCTTCGTGAAGACCTGTTCCAGCACCAACACGACATCCAGATCGTTCGGGTCCTTTTCGTGGCGCAAGGTGAAAGTGCGCTCGATGGTCTTGTATTCACCCACATCCAGCAGCGTCTGGACGTACAGCCGGTCGCCGCGCGGATCGTTCGGAGCCAATTCGCGCAGACGTTTGAATGACTCCAGGGCGCACAGTGCCGCGGGCCGGTTTCGGGCACCGTCCGCACCCGGCACGATGGTCTCGCGACAGGCATATCCGCGGTTCAGCCACAGAAGCGGCATGTCGGGGAGGAATTTCGCGGCCTCGTTGAAGCGCGCGATCGCGGCTGTGAAATCGCCCGCCTTGTACGCCGTGTTTCCTTCTTGAATCTTCTTACGCCCGCGCAGCTCCGCGCACCCACCAACCGTGGCCAACAAAGTCAAGACCGCCGGCACAAGCGACACAAAACGAAACGCCGGCGGCATCGTACTTCATGTTATCGGCACGATCGGGCGCCGCAAGAGGCCGTCCGGTCAGTAAGGCTGGAGGTCGTAGACGTCGAAGCGATCACCGCCGCGCGCGAAGCTCCTGAATCGCCGCTGTACGACCAACCTGTCCCCGGCCGCCGTCCAGACCACCGGCTGCTTGTCCATGGCCACCCGCGCCCGCAACCGAGATGTCTCCGGATGTGCGACCGGCACCGCATAGATGTCCAACGCGTGCTGGTCGGCTTTCTTGCGCGCGACAGCCTCGGGGTTGACGGGATCGACCTCAATCCCGAAGTGGACGACCCCCGGAGCCGGTCCTTCCTGATCCTTCAGGGTGAAGCGATCATAAAGCCGAAAAGAAACCGCCAACGGCAGCGGGATCAAGCGTCCAGCCGGGTCGAGCAGCTCGATTCCCGTCTGTCCGTCGGTCTTCGTCGCCAGCCCGTCAGACAACTGCACGAACGCGGTCCGGTTGGGCCGCTCGCGCCGCAGCCGCGTCGTGCGCGCCCAGCCGTAGATGTCGTCGATGGGACCTTCCGAGACGGGTTTGCCCGACAACAGGTCCAGCACCGATTGCGCATCGGGTTGGCGGGCGTCCCGCTTCTTGTCGTAGGCACCGGGGCGGGTGGCCAGCAGTTTCGAAAAACCATCGAAGAACGCGATCGGAACCAGCGCGGGCGACCGCAACGCCCCGTCGCCCCCCAGCAGATAACTGCGCGGTTTTCCCGCCGGTTTCAACGCCGGTAGCTTCCAGGGGGACACGACATACGTCAGCTCTCCCGCGCGGCCCAACCGTCGTTCAATCGTGACCAACACGGTTTCCGCGCCCCGGGTGGTGATGCCGAATTCCGAAACAGGCCCAGTCCGGCCCAACGACTTGCCCGTCAGGTCCAGCACGTCGACGACATGTGTGTTGACCGGGCCGGCGCTGACCAGCAACAGCCCATCACCGTCGGGCAGAAATGACAGGGATTCGAAAACCCGGGCCGGTGGCGGCAGGTTAAGCATCGACGTGGGCGTCGCGCTCGCAGCTTCCAGATCGAAAATTTCGATGCGTTGAAATTCGTCGCGATCGGTGTGAATCGCGGCCAGCCGTTTGCCGGACGGATCCAGGGTCCACGGATCGTCGAAGAAACCGCGATCCGCCTTCAAAGAGAGGCGGGGTTCGGTGGGGGTGGGCGAACCGCCGGCCTTGACGGGGGCATCGCCCGGTGCGGCCAACGCCGCCCCCGGCACCGACCAAGAAGTGGGCAAAGCGGACCAGGGCAGGCCCAGCAGCGCCACCGCGACCGAGGCGGCGCATGCGGCCGCCTTCATGCCCGGCCGCCGACGCGATGGCACCCTCATTCGCGCCCTCGTCGCCAGCGCCACCCGCGCCCTCACGGCCCTCTCCCCCACTTCGCCCTCACTTGGCCCTCACTTGGCGGCGCCGACCCGGGCCAGATAGGCGTCGATCTGTGCTCGTGCCGCCGCACCCACGCCCACGAACTTCACACCCATGCGCAAGTCATCGGGCCCGGCGCTGGAAACGATCTCGCCGGAAACCGCGACCGGAGCCGAATCTCCAGGAAGCGTGAACGTGAGATTCACCAGTGTTCCCTGGGGCAAGGGAATGGTGTGATCCAGCCGCAGCCCACCACGCGACAGGTTGCCGGCGCGGCGAAAATACCTTTCGTTGTCGGTCGTCTCCTCGACCCACATCTCAAGCGGAATCCGTTCAGCCTGCCTGCGATCCTGCTGGTTCGGATCACCGTTGCCTGATTGCCCTCCAGACATAAGTGCCTCCTGTTGGCAATGGTATCCCCCGGGTTGGGTGGTCACAAGCTGGAACGCGGCAACCAAGAATTGGTGTAAAACCGTGCGCCGATGGGCGCCGCACTGATCGCAGCGACACTGACCGGCCTTGCGACCGTGGTCGGTGCTTTGCCGTTTCTGTTCATTCGGGAGCTGCCCCGTCGCGCGTACGACGGCATCCTGGGCCTCGGCGCCGGGTTGATGCTGGCCGCAGCCACGTTGGGACTTCTGAGCGAAGCCTTGGCGGGTGTGCGAACGCCGGAGGCGGGTCTGGACCCAGAGCGTTTGTTGCTGGTCGTCGCGGGCTTCGTGGTGGGCGTCGTGGTCGCGGCCGCGATGGATCGCCTGATTCCGCATCGCCACGCCAGCGATCACCATCAGCACCTGGGTCATGCGCCTGGACATGACCATCACGATCGCGTTGGCGGATCGGCCGATCCCGGGCGGGGCTACGCCATCATCGGCGCGCTGACCATTCACCGCATCCCCGAGGGCCTGGCAATTGGCGCCGGATTCGCGGCTGTCGAACACGCGCGACTGGGGCTGCTGTTGGCCGTCGCCGTGGGCCTGCAAAACGCCTGCGAGGGAATCGTCATGGCGGCTCCGCTCCGCAAAGCGGGCGTCGCCGCCGGCCGCACCCTTTTGTTGGTCACACTGACAGGGTTGGCGACGCCGCTGGCCGCGGTGGCGGGCAGTTTACTCGGAGGGCAAACCACCCCGACGATGCCTTTCATCCTGGCGCTGGCGGCGGGAACGCTGATCTATGTCACCTCCAACGAAATCATCCCGGAATCGCACAGCCACGGATTCGAAGGAACGGCATCGTCCGGAGTGGTCGCCGGGTTTCTACTGACGATGATTTTGGGCGCTTTGCTGCCTTGATTGACCGACCTGACAGCCGCTGACAGCCGCGCCGGATTTGCCCCACCGATACCCGCAAGATAGGATCGCGCCCGCGTGGGAGTCATGGTTTCGCTTCGGATGTCCAGGTCTTGGTCGATCTCGACGTGGATTTCGGCGGCTGCCGTGTCGGTCGTCTTCATCCTGGCCACGCCTGGCCTGGTACGCGCCGACGACGATCCAGTGGCCGCCGAGGCCAAGAAGCACTACGAGGAGGGAACCAAAGCCTTCAATCTGGGCGAGTATCCGCGCGCGATTGCCGAGTTCAAGGCGACCTACAACGCGAAGCCCGATCCTCTTCTGCTGTACAACATCGCGCAGTCCTACCGCCTGGCGGAGGATGCCGCGCAGGCACTGTTTTTTTACAAGTCGTTCCTGCGAAACATGCCGGCGGCCACCAACCGGAAGGAAGTCGAGGGGCGGATCAAGGAGCTGGAGAAGAAGGTCGCCGACCAAAAGAAGGATCCCGGCCTGGCCCCGCCGCCCGTGGTTGTACCGGTGCTTCCCTTGGGAACGACCGCTCCCGTCACGACACCGGGTCCCGCGTCCGCGCCGTTGTCATCGTCGGGACCTTCCCTGCCGACAAATTCTGGACCGACGGGAAGCGCGCCCGTTCCCGTCCCGGTTCCGCCGGGAGCGCCAGCGCCAAAGTCCGGCACGGCTTCGACCGAGCCGGGCGTGGACCTGACCGCTCCGGCGCCGCCAGAGCCCGCTGAAAAGGCTAGTCCGTTCTACAAGAAGTGGTGGTTTTGGGCTGCCGCGGGCGTTCTGATCATCATCACGGGTACCAGCGTGGCGAACGCCAGGAAGCCTCCCGACACGGCGCTGGGGACCTTTGACCCGAAGTGGACGCCATGAAACCGCTCCGCGATCGACGATTTGCCAAGGACCTGCCATGACGGACGACCGACAAAGGGCGACCGCGATGAACTTGCGGCAAACCCTCTTGGGGCTGGGGCTGTTGTTGGCCCTGGGACTGGCCGCGACCGGATGCGCGAAGGGAACCTACCTGGAGGTGCGGGTTACCGGATCCGATCTGCCCGACATCTACGCGCTCAGGGTCGCCCTGACGCTGACACCACCCACGGATGCCGGAGGCAGCGCCATCGATACGATCGACACGGGCGCCGTCATCAAGTTGCCCACCTCGATGGCGTTTCAACTGGATACCGAGACCGGCTCACTTCAGGTCGCGGTCACCGCATTGGACCAGACCGGCAGGCAAGTGGGAGCGGCTTCGACGACCACCACCATCAAGCGTGCCCAGACCTGGACGGTGGTTTTGAATCTCGCCCCACCGTGACGTCGGGGTCGGGCCGCCCGGTCAGTTCCGCCAACCAGCGCTGGCCTTCCGGCCAATCAGCAAGGCCAGTGGCGGCATTGATGTGCCCGCGCCGCCCGACACAGATCAGGCGACTTCCCCACGCGTCCGCGCACCGGTGGGAAAAGGCCCAACTGGCGTAGGGATCATCCTCGCTGGCGACCAACGTGCTTGGAAAGGGCAGCGGCAATGTGGGCACCGGTGCAAATCCCGTCGCCTCGACCGGATACGCCGCCCCGTCCGGATCCGGCGGGGCCACCAACAAGGCGCCGCGAACGCGAAGGCGCGTGTCGCGCGCCCAATGGACGACCTGCAGGCAACCGAGACTGTGCGCCACCAGGACAACGTCGGGACCAGTCTCGGCCACGGCCCAATCAAGCGCCGCGGTCCAGTCGGAACAGACGGGGCGATCCCAGTCGGGTACGATCACCCGCCGCGCCCCAGGCAGGGTTCGCTCCCAGGCGGTCTGCCAGTGATCGGGGCCAGAGCCCTTGATTCCAGGCAGGATCAGAATTGAAGCAGGCATGACCTGCGGGCGCTGCCGGCCCTAACCTCCCAACAACCGGTCAAGGTTCGCGCGGTCCCAGGCCGTTGCGCGATCGTAGTCAGGATAGGTGCGTTCTTCCTCATTAAACGCCTGACTGTGAAAAATGCGCCGGCGGCCCTTGCGAACGATGTCGTGTTTTTCGTGCAGCATCTCGTGGAACACGATCCAGGCAACAAAAAACGGCGGCACATCGGGCTGGTCGAGGACAGGGTGAATCCGGATAATCTTATCCTCGACCGCGAAGCTTCCCATCTTGATCGACCGGCGGGGGCGTCGACCGCCCAGTGCCCCCCAGGTGATGCGAGCCGCCAGTTTGGAACTGAAGCGCTGGGCGTTCAGCTGATCGAACATGGCCTGCAGATCGTGGTGCAGTCCGGCGGTTCGCAGGTTGATCTGTCGGGGCTTTCGATCCTGTTTTTTGATGACGTGCTGGTTGGCGTCGATGTAGTCGCCAAGCAGCCCCGAGGCACGCCGATCGTTGTGGACGACATAGCGGGCAAGCGCCCGGACGATGCGTGGCTGAACCCCGATGAACATGCGGTGCAGGCGCAAGCGGTACCCGTCAGGCTTCCGGCGAACCGAAATCATGCTGTAGTGGTTGTTGGTCAACCGCAGGTCCAGGCCTTTGCCCGGTGGCAAGTACACCCGCAAGGCGGCACCCATCGCCCTTTCGTGCGCCGCCAAATCGTCAGGCGCCGGGATACGCGCCTGACGCGGAGCCGCCACCGGCCGCAGATCCCGCCGCGAAGCGGGGGGCGCGACCAGCGCAGGAGCGATTCCGTCGGCGGAACCCCGGGCCGCGTGGCCGTGGGTGCCGTCGACGCCCAGATCACCGGGAGACCCGGTCGGGGGATGGGCGTGGGAGCCCAGTGTGGAGGTAGATGAGAAGAGGAAGAGTTGCCCGGGAACGGGCATCGCAAGGGGCGCGGGACCCTGGGGGCCCGCGGAGCGAATTCGAGTCAAGGTGGCCTCTCTTTAAGCATGCTCTCCCTCGGTTGAGCATGAAAATGCTAGCAGCAGGTTGGCAAGGTCGCAAAAAACCGATTCAACGTAGGTCCCCGCACTAATTTGGTTTTTCCTGTTGATAACTTGACGGCCCCGCGCGAAACATCTCAGACGATGCAGGTCACGGTGCTGTACTTCGCCCAGCTTCGGGAACGCCGAGGGGCCGCGACCGACATGCTGGAACTGCCGCCCGACGGTGACGTCGCGATGGCGTTGGCGATAATCGCAAAACGCTATCCACTGCTGGCTCCGCTGCTGCCGCGGGTGCAGGTCGCCGTGAATCAGGTTGTGGTCGCCGCGACTACACCGCTGTCCGACGGAGACGAGCTGGCGTTGATCCCGCCGGTCTCGGGCGGCTCGACGATTCGCATTGCCGTCGGCGAGGCGCCGCTGGACGTCGCCAGAGTGATCGACGCGGTCATTGGTCCCGATCGCGGCGGCCTGGTCACGTTCACGGGAATCGTCCGCCGCAAGGGACGCATTCCCGATGTGGTGCGCCTGGAATACGAGGCGTACCGCGCGATGGCCGAGAAAGTCCTGCGCGAAATCGCCGACGAGATCGAAGGTGAGATCGACGGCGCCCGTGTGGCCATTCACCACCGCGTCGGATCGCTGGTGGTTGGCGAGGCAGCCGTCGTCGTCGCGGCGGCTGCGCCCCACCGCGCCGAGGCTTTCGAGGCGTGCCGCGCCGCCATCGATCGCCTGAAGCAACGCGCGCCCATCTGGAAGAAGGAAATCGGCGAAAGCGGCGCCGCTTGGATTGAACACTGCTGCTAGGGCAAGCCGGCAACCGGCTGGACGTGTGTACGGCGCTGGGGAACGGCACCTGACTGGAAGAACCGGGGCTGATCGCCACTCGAGCGATTGCGCGGAAGGGGACGGAAACCGCCAAGCGATCAGGCCCCGGGTCCGATGGCGGCAGGCGCCTGGGCGCAGCGGGTATTCCCTGGCACCGGGCGTTGCAGCGGATCTGCCATTTGTGTTCAGCGAATCTGCCACGAGTATCTAGCGAATCTGCCACGCCGAGCCTAGAATCACCGTGTGTCCAGGCGTCCCATCGCCCGCCATATCGCCAGTATCGTGGATGCGGCCATCGCCGACACACGCGCCGTCGCTGTCATCGGCCCCCGGCAAGCCGGCAAGAGCACGCTTGTCCGCGGTGTCGCCGGCAAACGCAAGAACGCGGTCTATGTGACACTCGACAACGAGGAGACGCGTCGCCTGGCCGAGGCCGACCCTGAAGGCTTCGTGCGTGGACGTTCTGGGCTGCTGGTCATCGACGAGGTCCAGCGCATCCCCAAACTCCTGCTGGCGATCAAGTCATTGGTGGATGTCGATCCACGTCCCGGGCGCTTCCTTCTGACCGGTTCAGCCCACCTGTTCGCCGTGAAGGATGTGGCCGACTCCCTGGCGGGCCGCATGGAAATCGTCGAGCTGTGGCCCTTTTCACAGGGCGAGATCGGCGGCCGGCGTGAACGCTTCGTCGACCTGGCTTTCGCGGGACGCGTACCGGTCGATCGCGGCAGCAAGCTTGGGAAAGTTGACTATCTCGAGCGCGCCTGCCGGGGAGGCTTTCCGGAGGTGATGGGCCGCCGCGTCGATCGCCGCCGTGCCTGGTTCCGATCCTACGTCCGAGCAGTGACAGCCCGGGAGATCCCGGGCGTGGCGGATGTCGAACGGCTCGCGGAACTGCCTCGCCTGGTGCGCCTGTGTGCGGCCCGGCATGGGTCGCCGCTAAATGTTGCCGCGCTTGCCCGCGACGCGGGGTTGCCCGAACGCACCACGCACCGTTACCTCGATGCTCTGGAGGCCGTGTTCCTGATTCGCAGGATCCCGGCCTGGGGCGGAAGCCTGACAGCACGAGAGGCCCGCAGCGCGAAGTTGTACGTGACTGATGCGGGCCTTGCGGCGGATCTGCGCGGCGCCTCCGCCAAGGCTCTGGCTGACCCCACCATGGCGCATGGTGCGGACGGAGCGCTGCTGGAGGGATTTGTCGTGGGCGAACTTCTCCGACAGGCCGCGTGGTCGAAGGTCCAACCTCGCATTCACCATTTCCGCGATCGCAACGGTCTGGAGGTTGATGTCGTCTTGGAGGCCGACGACGGGTCGGTGGTCGGAATCGAGGTCAAGGGATCGGCATCGGTGTCCGCGTCCCAGGCCACGGGATTGCGCTTTCTCAGGGACAGTCTCGGATCGAGGTTTCGGTTCGGGGCGATCCTTCACACGGGGCCTGCCGCAAGCGACCTGGGCGACCGCATCTGCGCTTTGCCGATGGAAACGTTGTGGTCCGCCTGAGAGGGAAACGCGGACACCACAGCGCGACTTGTCGCGCGTGGACAGTCTCTTGAACCCACGATAGACCTTTTCCCGCGTCGTAGCCCTGGCTTCCACGCAGGCCAGCAAGAACATGAGTGGCGCGAACGGACGGCGAGAGCACCACCTGCCCCCCAACAACTCGCTTCGGACCTTCGGAAGTGGCCGGAAGACTTGTCCGAGACGAGTGCATCGCTGGAGGCAATCGTGGGCGCCTCGACAGACCAACGCCCTCGTATTGAGTTCTAACCATCCAGCCGCCAATGCGAGCTTTCAAACCGCCCGCGAACTGGTCCAGAATCGGGGCATGCCGATCAAACTTTCGTGGTGCGTCGTGGTCGTTGTCCTTGGAGGCCTGTCGCTGCTGACCAACGCCTGCGGGGCGGCAAGGAAGTCGTGTACCTGTCCGTCGATCTATATGCCCGTGTGCGGGACCAACGGCCAAACGTACGGCAATTCCTGTGAAGCCGACTGTCTGGGTGTTCGCGTGGCCCAACAGGGTCCCTGCGATACCGACGGTGGTGCTGGCGAAACGGGTGGCACCGGTGGATCCCGTGGAACCGGGGGTGCGGGCACCGGTAGCGGCGGGCGCGGCAGCGGGGGCGCGGGCACCGGCGGCGCGTCGGGATGCAGGCCGTCCACGGGCTGCTGCGTGACAAACACCGATTGCACCAACAACCAGGAATGCATCGGTGCCACCTGCGCTCCGGGCGGAACCACGATGGGCATGTGCAAACCGCGACCAACGGTCTCGGGAGCATGCTGGCGGGACTCCCACTGCACACTGCCCGCCGTGTGCGTGGGTCCGAATGTTTGTCCGTGCGGCGCGGCCTGCCTGGTCGCGGACGAGCCGGGAGTGTGCAGATAGGTACCTGCGCGGACCCCGTCAGACCCATTCAGACCGACGCGAACGCGTGTCGGCCCCGCACCGGGGCCGCGCGGGTATAGTCCGCCCGTGCGGCTGCATGTCGTCGATGGAACCTACGAGCTTTTCCGAGCCCATTATTCGCACCGGCCCGACCACCGAACGCCGTCGGGTGGGGACGCCAAAGCAACGGTCGGCGTGGTCTCGTCGCTGCTGGCTCTGCTGCACGACCAGGTCGAGGCGGTGACCCACATCGCGGTCGCGTTCGACAACCCGATCCGATCCTTTCGCAACTATCTGTTCGCCGACTACAAGAGCGACGACGGCATGCCCCCCGAACTGCGCGCGCAGTCCGACGCCGTCGAGGACGCTGTCCGTGAGCTGGGTATCGTCGTGTGGTCCATGCGCGATCACGAGGCCGACGACGCGCTGGCAACCGCCGCCGCCCGGTTCGCCGCCGAGGTCGATCAGGTGCGAATCCTGACGCCCGACAAGGATCTGGGCCAGTGCCTGCGCGCGGATCGCGTGGTGCAGGTGGACAGGCGCCAGCAGAAGGTTATCGACGAGGCGGTCTTCCGCGCCGCGCGCGGCTTTGGTCCGCGCAGCATGCCCGATTTCCTGGCGTTGACCGGTGACTCCGCCGACGGCATACCGGGGCTGACCGGTTTCGGCGAAAAGGGCGCGTCGCTGTTGCTGCGCGCGTATGAACACCTGGAGCACATTCCCGAGAAGTCCGAACAATGGAAGGTGAAGCCACGCGGCGCCCCGCAACTGGCGGCGACGCTGGCCGCGCACCGCACCGAAGCGCTGCTGTATCGCAAGCTCGCGACGCTGATCGAATCGGTCCCACTTGCCGAATCATTGGACGACCTTCACTTCGCCGGCGTGCCCCGCGCGTCCTTCGAAACCTGGTGTGACACCGTCGGGGTGACGACGCTGAAGGGCGTTCCGAAACGCTGGCGACCAACGTGACGATCGGCCCAGGACTGACCTGCGACAGACCTACGACGCCGCGGGCGTCACGTTGACGACGAAACCGATTCCCTGGGCGACGATGGCGCGCCCGGCCGCGTCGACGAATGCCGCCGCTTCACCTTCGGGCGCCTCGGCGCAATCCAGACGAATCTGAACGCTCTTGCCTTGATGCTGGGGATACTGCTCGATCAGGAACCCGTCCAGCGCATAACCGAGATAGCGGTTGATCTTCTCTTCAATCTCTTTCAGTTGGCGGGGACTGGCCCCCCAGACACGGCGCTCGAACATGACAAGCACCACGGCGCCCGACACCGGATCCACGGTGATCAGGTCCATCAGTTTGGGGTTTTGCACCCCCGGCGCGCCGAACTCCGCCTCCATCTGCTCGCGTGTCATTCGTTCCAAGACGACACTCCGTGATCGGTGGTCATTGTGCGTGGTACCTGGTCCGGTC
>JANOJB010000230.1:0-8804 GCA_031407985.1 Pseudomonadota bacterium
GACCGGACCAGGTACCACGCACAATGACCACCGATCACGGAGTGTCGTCTTGGAACGAATGACACGCGAGCAGATGGAGGCGGAGTTCGGCGCGCCGGGGGTGCAAAACCCCAAACTGATGGACCTGATCACCGTGGATCCAGCGTCGGGCGCGGTCGTGCTTGTCATGTTCGAGCGCCGCGCCTGGGGAGCCAGTCCCCGCCAACTGAAAGAGATCGAAGAGAAGATCAACCGCTACCTCGGTTACGCGCTGGACGGGTTCCTGATCGAGCAGTACCCGCAGCATGAAGGCAAGAGCGTTCAGATTCGTCTGGATTGCGCCGAGGCGCCTGACGGTGAAGCGGCCGCATTCGTCGACGCGGCCGGGCGCGCCATCAACGCCCAGGGAATCGCGTTCGTCGTCAACGTGACACCCGCGCCGTCCTAAACCGCGATCGTCACGTCTGTCGCCAGCGTTTCGGAACGCCCTTCAGCGTCGTCACCCCGACGGTGTCACACCAGCCTTCGAAGGCCGCGCGGGGCACGCCGTCGAAGCGAAGGTCGTCCAGGGATTCGGCAAGCGGGACCGTTTCGATCAACGTCGCGAGTTTGCGATACAGCAGCGCCTCGGCGCGGTGCGCGACCAACGTCGCCGCCAGTTGCGGGGCGCCGCGTGGTTTCACCTTCCATTGGTCCGCTTTCTCGGGAATCTGTTCCAGGTGTTCATACGCGCCCAGCAGCAGCGACGCGCCCTTTTCGCCGAAGCCGGTCAGCCCGGGGATGCCGTCGGCGGTGTCGCCGGTCAGCCCCAGGAAGTCGGGCATGCTGCGCGGGCCGAAGCCGCGCGCGGCGCGGAAGACCGCCTCGTCGATGACTTTCTGCTGGCGCCTGTCCACCTGCACCACGCGATCCGCGCGCAGGCACTGGCCCAGATCCTTGTCGGGCGTCAGAATCCGCACCTGATCGACCTCGGCGGCGAACCGGGCGGCGGCGGTCGCCAGCGCGTCGTCGGCCTCGTGCTCGTGCATGGACCACACGACGATGCCCAGCGCGTGGACGGCGTCCTCGACGGCGTCGAACTGCGCGCGTAGTTCGGGCGGCATGCCGTCGTCGCTTTTGTAGTCGGCGAACAGATCGTTGCGAAAGGATCGGATCGGGTTGTCGAACGCGACCGCGATGTGGGTCACCGCCTCGGCCTGGTCGTGCAGCAGCGCCAGCAGCGACGAGACCACGCCGACGGTCGCCTTGGCGTCCCAACCCGACGGCGCAAGGTGGTCGGGCCGGTGCGAATAGTGCGCCCGGAAAAGCTCGTAGGTTCCATCGACGACGTGTAGCCGCACGGGCGGACTATACCCACCGCCCAGCGGGCCCGGCGGCTGTTCCGTACCTGTCCCGTACCTAGCGGCAGGTTCCTACTTGGTCCGCGACCAGGCAAGCCGCGCCGCAGGGACAAACGTTCGGTCCGGCGCACAGGGCCGGACGTGTGCAGTGAGAGTCCTGCCAGCACTGCCCCGAGACCGTCGGTCGCGCTTTGCACATACCGGTCGTTACTCCGCCTGGTGCGCAGCTGGCGCCGATGCATTCCTGGTTGTTGGTGCAATCGGCGTTTGTCACGCAGCAGCCCGTGGACGGTCTGCATCCCGACGCGCCACCCGTGCCCGCGCCGCCCGTGCCCGCGCCCCCGCTGCCGCGCCCGCCACTGCCGGTGCCCGCACCCCCGGCTCCACCGGATCCAACCGTCCCGCCCGCACCCCCGTCGGTATCGCAGGGACCTTGCCTGGCGACGCGAACACCCAAGCAGTCGGCTTCACAGGAATTGCCGTACGTTTGGCCGTCGGTCCCGCACACGGGCATGTAGATCGACGGACAGGTACACGACTTCCTTGCCGCCCCGCAGGCGTTGGTCAGCAGCGACAGGCCTCCAAGGACAACGGCCACGGCGCACCACGAAAGTTTGATCGGCATGCCTCGATTCTGGACCAGTTCGCGTGCAGTTTGAAAGCACCGCATCGGCAGGGCATCCCAGGCATCAGGGCAACGCTGCCATCGCCGTCGCGCCGGTCCAATCCGTCGAGGACAGCTCGGTCCACCCTCCGTCCGCGGTATTTACGCGGTACAGGCGCGAGCCCTGGATGAGGAACAGGGCGTTGTTGAGTCCGGTCATGGCCAGAGTGCCTGCCCAGTCACCCGGGACGCCGAGGAGCGAGGAATTGCCGGTCGTGGGGTTCGTGCTCCACAGTGAGTCGCCCTGCGTGGCGAAGAGGGGTGGAGCCGACCGCGGTCATCGTGGTGGGGCCGCCCCAGCCGCCGCCCAGGTCCGTAAAGGTGCCGGTCGACGGATTGACCCTGTGCAGGTGGTCACCTTGGATGATGAACAGGGAGCCGTTCACCGAGGTCATCGAAGTCGTCCCGGTCCAGTTGATGGTGCCGATTCGGTGGATGACGATCGAGGACACGCGAAAGCGATCCGTCGTGCCGGAAATGCTGACTGGTGCCACGGCGACCGAGAAGCGGGTGGCATCGGGAGGCCGGGCGAAGATCGCATACGACAGCTAGTCGAGCGAGGGCCCACTGAGGGCCGCTTCGACGTTCTTCGTAGTGGACGCCTTCCGGACACGTCGGGGTTCGATCGCTCATGTCGAGCCTACACATCGGTGGGATGGAGAAGACCCGCGGCATTTCTTCTGAGGTCCCCGACGTACGATCGAAGTGCATCAAACACACTAGCCTCCGTGGTTTTTGCGCCACTCGCGAAGGCAATTCCCAGCACCTTGTCCGCGTCGCATGCTGCCAGAATTGGGTCCAACGCCTTCTCGAAACCTAGGTGCTGAATAGTCGCCGCCAGGATCTGCTCCCAGCAAAGGATCCGTCCCCTGAGCGCCAAGCGGATCTCATCGAGGCCCGGGGCGGTCGCCAGCGCTCGAATGGCCCGCTTGTCCCCCGTCACGATGACGCTATCAAGGTTGCGGGCAGACAGGGCAAAAAGTAGCGCTTCGCCGGGATCGATACCTTCGACCCCCAACAAAATCTGCATATCCTGGGGATCTGGAACCTCAGTGGCGGTTCTGATCTGCTGGACGAACTGACAGATCCGGGCATGCACTTCCACCCCGTACCGCCTGCGACCCTTCTCCTGATTTTTCAACACGTTCAGGCTGTAGGGCGCACTCGGGGCCATGAACACGCGATCATTCTCAAATTTGAGCGCAGCGATCGCTGGCTCAACGAGATCGCAGGCGGCGAGCTTGGATATCGCATCGTTGTCGACGAGGGCGATCACGCTGACTACGCGGGATCGAGGCCAGTCATGCGCCGAATGTACTCGGTCACGTCGTCGGAAAATGCCGACCAATCCAGGTGCTCGACCATCTTGTCTCGCATGATCTGGGGAGCGTTCGCCCCCGGATCCAGTAGGCCCAGCGCCCTGTTTGCAACCGGCCAAAACTTCCCCTTCTTCTCCTTCGCATAGCTGAGGATTAGGTGGCCTGGGTCGATTCGGTTCCCCCTCGCTTGGCTTTTCGCACGATCGAGCAGGGTCTCCCCGTTCATCGTGTGCTTCGGCAGCGTCTTCCCGTTCTCGCCCCGCAGCAGCAGCGTCGCGTACGCATTCGCCTGCGTTTCTTCGGCGTCCTGGCCTTCCCTGTCTATGTCCGAGTCCACGAGTGTCTTGTTCAGACCGACGTGGCCGGAGGCGACATGACCAATCTCATGGGCGAGAATGAAGAGTAGCCACGCGGCCTGAAGGTGTTGGTTGCTGATCACAATGACGGCGCGACCGTCGATGTTTGCGGCAAGGCCGTCCATCTTGATGATTCCCGTCGGAAAGTTGGAAATCGGCAAGACCGGGATGCCCAGTTCTGTCCAGCAGTAATCGAGCAGATCGCCGAATCCCACCCACGGAAGTCCCTTCGCCAACATCGTCGATCGCACCTCATCGGCGGACGGAACAGCTCGGAGCGCGACACGGAGCCCCGGGATCGAAGACCTCGCAACCTGGATCGCGAGATTCTGCGCGAGAGTGAGATTGGACAGGTTGGTGCCCGCCGGGGCCTTGAAGCTTACGTCCCCTCCCGGGAGGTGCGAAAGCGCGGCGCCCTTGTCGAGAAGGGCGCTTACGGGGATCCTCGCTCGGCGCGCGAGCAGCATAGCCAACTCGGCAAAGCCTGCGGGCGTCGACGCAACCTCATCGTCCCACCACGAGGGTAGTAGCCTCGCTCGGACGTAGGTCTTCTTCAGGCCGATGTTGTCCAGCCTGTCAAAGAGCGACGTCAGTGGGGTGTCGCTGAGCGTCGTCACCGGGCCCTCCTTGGTCGTCCAATACGATCGGGCCCCATGCCCGATCAGAGGACATCTTGTTGTCTCACGTAGGAACGCGCAACGCTATTGATTCCTGCTTGGCCACGAACGGCCGAAAAGACGCCGCGTCAAGGTGCGGCTGTTCGCGGCGCCGGCGCGCACACGCCTCGGCCGGCAGACCGTTCCGCCTGTCGGTGGGATGGCAAAGTCGCCCGGCGGAGCGCACCGTGTCAGACGACGCTCGCCAACACCGGCTCCGGACCGATCAGTGACCGCAAGCGCATCAGCCACCCCCGAGGTCGTCGATCCCAACTCCGGAGTAGCCGCCCGCCGTTCTCCGCCATGTACAGGATCCGTTCAGCTGTTAGGTTCGACCGACAAGGCAAGGGCTTGCTGCGAGCTTCGACCGGCTCTCTCGTTCGGAGTTCGATACGCGCCTCATCGTTGGCCCGAACGGGCGCCATCACTTTGTCGAGGTACGCTCGCGCTGCCTGCCATCACCGGCAAGGGCGACCTGGCGCAGCTTCTCGACACCGCTAGTACCTTCGCCGCGTTGTGCGCCTGTCGAAGCGCAGCTTCGAGGTTCTGGGCACTCTTGGATCTCCCCCGGGGTTGCCGCTTACCCCTTTCTGGAAGGGGCGACCTGGTCCTCGCTTCCGTGCTTCCTTGGCTCAGGTCCGCTGCTCTCAGCCACAGGGCGAGTCTAGCCCGGGCTGTTCTACTTGGGCAGAAGGATGTCGCCAGGGCTCACCGCAAGCGCGTTGGCGAACTTCCAGAGGGTCGTGATGGTCACAGAGCGGCCCGTCGGGGGACTCAGTGCCGCGGGCTCCGCCGCAACTCACGAGGTAGCGCGCCGTCGCCGCTACCTCCATTTCCGATAGGCCATCGGTTCGTCACCAAAGTAGGTGACCGACACAACCGCATCCGTGTAGAACGGGTTGCTCCAAAGGGTGTGGTGATTGTTCGTCATCACCTTGAACGGAATGCCGGCAAAGATCGCGAGGACAGTGGCGGCGTCGGAAAGGTGCAGCGTCTGTTCCTGTTTCTTCCCCCGAATGCGTCGGACTTGGGTCGCGGTCCCCCGAAGGGTCTGCCCCACCGTCGCGGTCCACTCCTCGCGATCATGCTTGAACGTGATCTCGTATATGCGGTGCTCGATGTCGACGGCCTGGCCGTGGCATAGGTTCGCGAGGTCCTGATAGACGTGTTCCCAGTGTTGCGCAGGAAACTGCGGAACGAAGAATGCTGGTGCTGGCATGGGCCCCCACGTCGACTCCTAACAGAATTGGTGGGGTCTCGCACCTACGGACGCGCCGGCCGCTTGACCTAGAAGGGTGTTGGCCCGATCGACTCCAGGCGAGGAATGGTGGCATTCGATATCCGCTGAACGCATTTCGCCCGTTCGACTAATTCCGGGTCGTCGTCGCTGTTGCTCGGGGTACAGGGGCCATCCACTTCAGCGATCGCCAGAAACAGGAACTCCGTCGTTTCGTGGACACGGAAGAACATCCGACAAACCGTTGGTGGCGTAGATTGAGGCCCGAGACTGGACGACCGACACCCCTCGGTCATCCAGGAATCTCGCGCAGACAGGGGCGAAGAGAATGGGATCGAAACCTTCGCAAGCAATCGGGGTCGCCCCCCGCCGAAGTGGGCGGGGACGAACGGAAAGGTCGAGACGGCGAAACTCACGATCGCGAACAGGGCGATTGAGACGATCATGACCCATCGAGATAGTTGACCGGTACCGATCCGCCATTGGCGGTCAAATGCCGTTCCCGCTACGCATGCGAAAACCATCGGCAGCAGTCTGACTGGTGACCAACCGGTGAGAAGCGTCAGGAGTGCGGCAGGGCCCAGAACAACAAATAGGACGATGAGAATTGCGGCGGCGCCGACTCGGATCCACCGCTCCACCTTTTTCCCTCTGCTCCAATTTGCGGCCGGTGCACCCTTCGTCCTCAGAATCTTGATGTTCAGGCTGACGTATTCACCCAGTGCCTGACCGATCAACTCTCCGGCTCCTGCGGCTACCACGTTCATGAACACGAACAAGACTCCGGCGGCGAGAAACGTGACGTGGTCCACGTATCGCACGGGCACCGAAAACCTGGAGTAGTGCTGGACAGCGATCAGGAACCCCGTCCCATACGCGATGAGGGACAGTGCGACCGCGGCCTTGGCGCCCAGTTCGGCGTGCCGGATGACTTCCGCAAGACCGATCGAGCGATGGGCCGGCTTGGTCACCTTGCCCTGGGCCGCCTGATCAGCTGGGTCCGCGTCACTCGCCCCGGGGCCCTCCACGCGGTGACGGTATCACAGCCTGAAAGGCGGACTCGTATATTCTGGGTCGCGATGGACCCGAATCAGACCCTTCGCGACGTTGTCACCATTCTTGGTGGCGCGTTGGGAGTGGCCGCTCTGGTCCTTTCGCTCGCCAACTACTTTCGTGATCGTCCACGGCTCCGGATCTCCCTCCAGTTCGACATGGAGGGCTACGGTGGTCTCGCAGATAGCGGAACGTGGCTAGTGGCATCCTTGGCAAACACCGGGCGAAGGCCGATCTTCGTCAGCCACGTCGGTCTCTGCCGTGCCTCGTACTGGAAGCGCTACCGCAAAGACAAAGCCCTCACCCTCCTGGAAACCGCGGAGGGGCGTCGCCTTCAAGAGGGTGATCCCCCGTGGACGGTTCCCGGAAAGCAGGACGAGACCGTAACGAGCTACGTGAATCGTTCTGGAAAGGTCCGGGCGTTTGCCTCAGACAGTGCCGGGAAGACGTACTACTCTCGACCGGCGCGTCCGAAATGACGACGCCGGCACGGTCGGAAACTTATCGGGAGCATCGGAAGGAAGCGACATCCATGTGCGCCAAAACGATTCTGCTGGGAGCAGGTGCATCGATGGACGCAGGCTTGCCAGGGGCCAAGGAGTTGGCGCGCAAAGCCTATGGCGGAAGAGAGAGATCGACGGCTTCGGTTGGGCCGGTGGAGGTTGCCATCGGTGGGTTGCAGTTCTTTCGAGCGACGACAGGCGCGGACCCCTTCGACGATGTGGACGTCGAAGACGTCTACAGCACCCTCACACTGCTCTCGGACCGACATGCCCACCTGTTGGCACCGTTCGTGAGCGCTTGGATCCCACAAGTCCTCGCCGCCGAAGCGGCTCACTCAAAAACGACCGCGAGCCGCTTCATCGAAACCCTTGCCGATCAAGTGCAGAATATCGCCGAAGGGGCAGCCAAGAATTCCGTCCACCGCGACTTGTTCGATCGTCGCAGGACGCTCCAGGCGTTCCAAGAAGTAATCCGACTCGACACCGAAGTATTTCGGCACGCTGCTTCCGACCTCATCGAGCAACTTGGTCGGCATCTTTGGATCCACGATCCCACGCGGGTTGACTATCTCGTTCCCCTGTTGGAGACGGCACGTTCAGAGCCTCTTTGGATCGCCAGCCTGAACTACGACAACGCAATCGAGATGGCAGCGAAGACGGCTGGCCTATCCTTGGATTTTGGCGTCGGCAGACCGGACGGAGACGTGATTTTCGACGCGAGTTCCGAGATCTGCCTGGCGAAGCTACACGGCTCTCTAAATTGGGAGAACGGCGACGGTGGAATACGGATAGCCGAGCGTCCACAGCGTTGGCCCGCGCTGATATTTGGAGTCGAGAACAAACTCCGGATAGAGGGACCCTACCTCGATCTCCTCTTCAAATTTCGCGAGCGTCTGAGGATGTCATCCGAACTGGTTGTCTGCGGATACAGCTTTCGAGATGCCCACCTCAATCATCTCTTGCTTAGGTGGCTCGGTGCTGATCGTGCCCGAATGCTTCACGTCGTCGATCCGACGTTGACCACAGGCGATATCGCGAACCGGGTATTCCGAAAGAGACCCGGCTGGGACAATTTCGGAAACCAGGTCAAGGTTCGAGCAGCAACAACCCGAGAATGGATCGAGGCCGGCAGCCCGACTTGATTTTGGCCCTGGGGGTGGCCCCAGTTCGCGTCTGACGCAAGCACTATCGCCAGGACCCAGCCCGACGCCCCGACGCCCGCGGGAGCGGTGGATTCGGGCGATTCAGACCGGCACCAGCGTTAAACCCACGATCCTCTCCTCCCTCGTCGGCTTGTGGTGTCCGCGTTTCCCTCTCAGGCGGACCACAACGTTTCCATCGGCAAAGCGCAGATGCGGTCGCCCAGGTCGCTCGCGGCAGGTCCCGTGTGAAGGATCGCCCCGAAACGAAACCTTCGTGGCAGATTCGCTATCTGCTCGTGGCAGATTCGCTGGACACCAATGGCAGATTCGCTGAAACGCCCGGTGCCAGGGAATACCCGCTACGCTCAGGCGCTTGCCGGCTTGCCCTAGCAGCAGTGTTCAATCCAAGCGGCGCCGCTTTCGCCGATTTCCTTCTTCCAGATGGGCGCGCGTTGCGTCAGGCGATCGATGGCGGCGCGGCACGCCTCGAAAGCCTCGGCGCGGTGGGGCGCAGCCGCCGCGACGACGACGGCTGCCTCGCCAACCACCAGCGAT